>CAYSRY010000351.1:0-3333 GCA_964433395.1 uncultured Armatimonadia bacterium
ATTCAAGCGGCAACGTGTGGATTTTCAGGACCTCATGTACCAGTCGATGAAATTGCCCGGATCGCCAGCGGCAAGTGGTGTCGAAGTGCCAACGGGTATTCAGGTGGGGCTCGGAACTCGGGCTGCGGCGACGACAAAGCTGTTCGGCCAGGGGACTTTTCAGAACACCGGAAATCCTCTGGATCTGTGTATTGAAGGAGATGGTTTCTTCCAAGTGCTCACGCCAGATGGGGATGTGGCCTATTGTCGGGCGGGAGCTTTCAAGCAGGATAGCAACGGGAATCTCGTGACAAGCGATGGAAATCCACTAGAACCGCCGATTACGATCCCGGCCGATGCCGAGTCCATCTCAATCGGTGGGGACGGGACCGTAGCGGTGATTTTGGCGGGCGACACTAATCCTCAGGAAGTCGGCCAGATCACGTTGGCGCGTTTTGCGAATCCAGCAGGCCTGCTGAATACCGGGCATAGTCTGTATACGGTGACAGCAGCTTCAGGCGCAGCGCAAGTGGGGACCCCAGGCTCGGGTGGTTACGGTCAGGTTACGCAGGGAGTGCTGGAGCTCTCAAATGTTGAGGTCGTAGAGGAGATGGTCAACATGATCTCAGCTCAGCGCGCGTATGAGGCTAACAGCCAAGCAATTAAAATCGCGGATGACATGCTGCAGCTTGCTAACAATGTGAGGCGGTAGTGATGGCTGTATGCGGTATAGGCCGGGCCAGCGCAGGTATGGTTATTGCGGTGATCGTCGCCATATTCGCTGCAACGGCAGGACCTGTTGTTGCCGATCACGCAAAACAGCTTCCTGCAGTGCGCCTGCATGAGAATGCGCAGGTTGAGGGAGCGGTGGTTGTTCTTGGGGACATCGCCGGCATCGAAGCCGAAGAAGATATAGGCAACATCCTAGCTTCCGTTGAGATCGGGCCAAGCCCGCTGGCGGGGCACGAACGTACAATCTCAGCAAGCTATGTGCAGATGCGCCTTGCCCATGCCGGATTTGGCATGGGTACAGTGGCATTTACCGGAGCCCCTGCGGTGAGAGTGTGGCGCGAGACAGCGCGAGCTCAGGTTGCGCAGGATTCGGCCGAGAATAAACACATAGCTCTGAGGAGTGCGCCTGCAAAATCGCCGCAGATAGTCATGAAACGGGGCGAAAAGGTGCAAATCCTCGTGCGCAATGGCGGGATAGTCATCATCACCACAGGTCAGGTACTCGAAGAATGCTGCATGGGGCACATGACGACAGCACGGGTCGCTGGGACGGGACGATGCATCAGTGCAAAGGTCACAGGACCGAGGGAACTGACCGTCAGCCTGTAAAACGACAGTGATTGCTTACGAGAATGGAGTTACGAGATGAAGCAGAAAATGGCGATAGTGGCGTCGCTATTGCTTGCGACGGCTGTCTTCGGTGACAGTCTGTATTCGGAAGGCAGCTTCTTCACCAGCATGTTTGGTGATCGTAAAGCTGCCGGAGTTGGCGACGTTGTGCACATATTGATAACCGAGAGTGCAACGGCAACTCAGTCGGCAGGCAGAACGCATAGCAAGAATGACCAGATAACCGCAGGTCCCGGTACGGGGTGGGCGGATTTCATCAAGATGATTGGATACAGCGGCAGCAGCAACTATGCGGCGAACGCTACAGCAACCCGCAGCGGGACGATCACGACTCGCCTGACTGTGATGGTCAAGGAAGTCCTGCCGAATGGCAACCTGCTCATTGAAGGCAGGCGGCAAATGCTTGTGAACAAGGATCAACAGAACATAACCATATGTGGCGAAATTCGGCCCCAGGACCTACAGCGGGATAACACAATTTACTCATATCAGGTCGCAAATGTGAACATAGAATATGCCGGCTCTGATCCGCGCACACCCGGGAGCAAAGTCGGTATCATCTCGCGAATCATACACTATCTTTTCTAGAATCGCAGGTTACTGGAGTTAGCAGAGTATGAGACTACAACCGGTGCTAATTCTATTTTTGGTGCTGGCTCTGTGTGCCAACACGTCAGCCTTGGAATTGCGCGTTAAAGATCTTGCGCAAATAGACGACGGCGGCTCACATAAGCTGATCGGCTACGGATTGGTGGTTGGACTCCAAGGCACAGGTGATGGGAAGAAAGCGCTTTTCACTATTCAGTCGCTCGCAAACATGTTGGAAGAATTCGGCGTCAGCGTTGAGCCTGATCAGTTGCAAGTCGACAACGTTGCAGGCGTTATAGTGACTGCTGAGCTTCCTCCACAGACGAAGAGCGGCGCCACGCTTGATGTGACCGTTTCCTCTATGGGAGATTCGGAGAGCCTGCAAGGAGGTATGTTGTTACTCACGCCACTTCGGGCAGCAGACGGGAAGGTTTACGCGATTGCCCAGGGGCCGGTGTCCATTGGTGGATACAACGCGGGGCAAGGCAACAGCAATGTGCGTAAGAATCACAGCGCAGTCGGTCGAGTACCCAATGGGGCGTCGATTGTTCGCGCGATAACCGCTGATTTGATGAACCCGCTTGGAGAGGGCAGCTATCTGTCACTCCAGCTGAATCAACCTGACTTCACGACTGCGCAGCGAGTGGCGGAGAGCATCAATAGGGGCTTCGCAGATGGGCGGGCGCAAGCTGTGAGCGCGTCGCTCGTGCAAGTGTGTGTTGATTTGAAAAGCACAAGTGTGCTGGAAGCAATCACCGCCATTGAAAACCTTTGCGTCGTGCCAGATATGCCGGCACGAGTAGTGATTAACGAACGGACAGGAACGGTAATCATCAGCTCAAACGTGCGTATTCTGCCTGTTGCCATCGCGCATGGAGGCTTGACAGTCAAGGCCCAGCGGGAATTCCTCGTTTCGCAACCCAACCCGCTTGTATATGAGAGTGAGCATGGAAACATTACTCAGCAGGTCGGGAATTTGAATTCAACCGCTGTTGCAGCGGAATCGGCCAGTGGCAACGAGGCTGGGGCTGAGCAGATCAGTGGGGAAGATGTCATCGTTGTGCCTCCGGTCCGCGGGGGAGAGACTGTGGTGGTCCCTGAGGATCGGGTGGAGGTAGAGGAAATGCAGAAGCAGTTGGTGGCAGTTGGCGGAGAGGCAAATCTTGGCGATCTGGTAGAGGGGTTAAACGCGCTTGGGGTGAGCCCCCGAGACCTCATCGCAATCATCCAGGCTTTGAAAGAGGCGGGAGCCTTGCAGGCCGAGCTCGTTATTCAGTAGATGCGAAGGAGAGAGCATCATGGTCCGTGGAGTTGAGCCACGTAACCTGGCAGCAGCCGTAAGAGGGGGCAATGTAATGGGGCATGTGGGCGAGAGTGGGCCAGATGGCAAGTTGCGCAAAGCCT
>CAYSRY010000352.1:0-3317 GCA_964433395.1 uncultured Armatimonadia bacterium
AGGCACAGTGAAGCACTTATCACTTTCAGAAAAGCTTAAATGCAAAATGTGGGTTTATACTCGCGGCACTTGGGATAAAACGCTATTCGTTCGCCGGAATTGAAGACGACAGCAAAACATGGCATTCTCTGACACATGAAGAACAATCCTTTACCGCGACTAGATACGAATCCCGATGTGCGGGACGCCCTCATGCCATTCTGTCGCCTCAAGACGGGCGACATCTGGCACGATCCGAAGACCGGGCACCGGGTCGGCTGCCTTGACGCGGCCAATTCCGAACACGTTGCGGCGCTGATGGATAAAGACGATGCAACTCTTGCAATACATGATCCGCCTTACAACTTGATTGCGTTCGACGAGCGCCCGCTGGCGCAGTTCATGGACTGGTGCAGGAAGTGGATACGAAACACTGACGCCAGTCTTGAGCCCGACGCCGCGTTGTATGTCTGGCTAGGTGCCGACCAAAACAACGGGTTCCAACCACTGCCTGACTTCATGCTGATGATGCGCGACATGCCCTTTCGCACTCGAAGCTACATTACCATGCGAAACCAACGTGGTTATGGAACCCAGAAGAACTGGATGGCCGTTAGGCAGGAGCTTCTCTACTACGTCAAGGGCGCACCCACATTCAACGTGGCAGCAGAGTACACCGATATTCCCAAGATCCTGCGCGGGTACTACAAAGAGGTAAACGGACAACAGACGGAGAATCTCGAACGAAGCCGCTCAGTAAATATTCGGGCAGGAAATGTGTGGGTCGATATCCAGCAGGTATTCTACAGGATGGAGGAAAACGTCTCCGGTTGCTATGCGCAGAAACCACTCAAGTGCATTGAACGCATCATTCGCGCCAGTTCACGGCCAGAATCCATTGTCACGGACTTCTTCTCGCACTCAGGAACAACCTTGTTGAGCGCAGAAATGAACAGGCGTCGCTGCTACACAATGGACATTGACCCTGTCTTCTGCGAGTTAACTATTCGACGGCTTGAGCATTTTCGCGCCACAGGACAAACCGGCTGGCAGAACAGTCACGCGTTTGAAGCCGAATACGAAGCACCAACAATGTCAGACGTCGCCGATGTGCCAGAAGCCAGACACCAACCAGAGCCAGCCCAACCATCACTGTTTTAGGCGAACCATGGAGAAACTTGAGAAGGAATTAGATCGACTTATCGCGACCCTGCCGAATGCAGGCGAGTTCCGAAATCGGATCGAGTCGCTCGTTTCCGTTTACCCATTCAACGAGTACGAGTACATCATCGCCACTCTTCTGGCCGCCGGAAAGCTCACTCTCGACGAATATGTCGAACTGCGCGACGCCTACATCGCTCGCAATATGTTCCTGTACGTATTTGAAATAAGCGCTCCTCGTGGCTTTGGCGACACATGGGCATTTGCTCATCTCAGTGGTGTAGAGCCTGACTTGAAGCGCCCCTCGAAGGCCATCGATAGCACATATCGCGGCGAGTACGATGTCTACCTTAATGACCAAGACGGGAAGACCATAAAGATAGAAGTCAAAGCATCACGTGCTGTTGATCGCACAAGACCCGACGAACCGCTCTATGTGAAAGCTCTGGCATCTGACACCACAAAGCCATTTCTGATGAACTTCCAGCAGCTCAAGCCATCGTGCTGTGATGTCTTCTTGTGGGTTGCCGTATATCGTGACGCAATCCGGTACTGGGTGTTGAGCAGTAATGCGGTGCGCAAGCATAAGGATTTCACGCCGCAGCATCGGAATAAGGACACCGCTGAGCGTCAGGCTGGATACAAGTCTGAAGATATATTCGAAGGTCAAGTGATGATCACGGACGATAACATCACTACCATCGACTCCTACAAGGTTGCCGCACGAGATTTGAAAAAGGCAATCCTTGCCGCCGCCAAGCGTGACAGAAAATGATCGGCGAACAATTGACTTCACTCGTACGCTCGACCCGCGGCGGGTCTCGCGCCGGTGAGCCGCGACCTTCGCCGAAGGAAGAATGAAGGCAGTGAGCAAACCGAAGCGCAGGAAGCAGTGGTACGGCATCCGGTCCATCTTCCTCTTTGGCCGCAAGAAAGACGGGACGAATGTCTTTGAGGAGCGGGTTGTGGTTGTCTCCGCAACCACAGTTGAACGGGCATTCGCGAAGGCGCAGAAGGAAGCCGAGGAGTATGCGAAGGTCCTCGACATGACGGTGCAAGCCCCAGCCACCGGTATCACATGTCCATGATGGCATGCATGACGGCGGGCTGTGCGGAAATCAAGTCGAACAGGCCCAGCATGCCGTTCTGGTAGGCCATCATCCAGTTCACGCCGCGGCTCCGCTCCGCCACATCCGCGAAAAGCCCGACTGCAAAACACACCTTAAAAGCCTTCGCCGTCGGCGCCGCCTGCGATTCGAGGGCGTGCCTGATCTCCGCCGTCATGGCTGCGTCCAGATCGAAGCCCGGCGCCAGGAACCGCTCGACCAGCTTCCAGTGCCGCGCGCGATTTTCCAGCAAACGGCTCGGCGGATTGATAAAACGATGGATTTTTGCCATCTCGAACAGGATTTGCTCGCGGTCATGGATCCGCGCTTCGTTCCGGTACCGCTCAATAAAGCTGAAGTATAACTTTTCCCAATTGCAGTTCTCTTCCTGCAGCGTCATCGCGTCCAGCTGCTTGAGCCGCTGGAGAATGTGGTCAACATAATATGCGCCCATCCGGCTCGTCAGGAGCGCCTTCATCAGCAACAGCTTATCGGGGGGCCAGCCGCGGGCCGCCCCGATGCTCTCGAGCTTGCCGGGAACGCGGACTATGCGACTCCAATAGCGCAGGTTAAATCCGGCCTTGCGCTCTCCCACTATCTTCATGCGCCTGGTGACGAATTCCGCTTTCTGCAGGCGCTGAAAATGCGTGATCGGATCGGGCAGGAGGTTGACATCCGGCATGGGTCTGTTCCTTGAGGGCGAAACCCTCTGGCGCCGACTGCTATCCACGGCCGCGGCAGCGTAGCGCTTCTCACTTTCGCTATTTTTCCAAACGGAGAGCGAATGGTATGCGATGCGCAGGATTTGTCCAGCTTATTCCCTGATCCCTGTTGCGTGATCCAACGGCCGTGTTCCGCTCCGTCAACCCGGGCGCTAAAGCACGTCGGCGAAGTGCGGCTTGAGCCGCTTGAACACGATCGTGCCGGCGAGCAGGAACAGGAGCGTGACCGCCCAGAAATAGAGCGTCTGTTTCGGCTCGCCCCAGAACGGCGCGGGATTTATCAGGCTTTTGCGGTAGCCTTCAACGATATAGAACATGGGGTTCAGCTTCAGGTATCGCAGGCACCAGC
>CAYSRY010000353.1:0-1441 GCA_964433395.1 uncultured Armatimonadia bacterium
CGTGGCAGGCACAGGGCGTAAAGATCGAGTGTCGTGACGGAATTCTCGTCCATGACTTTCTGCGCAATTTCATTGTAGCGCGGCGCATCCTCCGGATTTCGGGGCGGTTCGGTACCTTCGACCACAGGGGTAGTGGTCACCCAGATGAGCTTCGCACCGGTGGCTTTCAGCCTGGCAGTGATTTCGCGCAGATTTGCTTCATATTCTTCTGGCGGCACCTGATGGATGCCAGTCTCCATGATTTTCAGATCATGCAGGCCGAAATTGAATAGAATAACATCCCAGCCACCGTCGCCCAACCACTCATCCAGATGTGCTATGGCGCGGATTGTCGGCCCGCCGTTTATCGGAATGCGTTCAACCTCCGCCCGATCTGCCAGCAGCGCTGTGACTGGCTCTGTGTAGCCCATTGAGATGGAATCGCCGATTATGAGTACGCGAGGTGTCATCGTCCGGAGCCTCCGTGCGATTGCAGGTATGTTGAGTGTTAATTGTAGCACATTGTATGGTGCAGATGCAGCAGTTTGCAGGAGAGCATCGGGCAATGTGGTATATAGTATATGCAGACATCTGTTGCCAGACAAACTGCTACCAGCGACCTGTAACCTCCAATTGTGCGAGGAGAACGACCATGAGCAAAACAATGTGCAAGCTTGCGAAGAAAAGTGAACTCAAAGAGATTGCAGACAATTCCAACAAGCCAAGATATATTTGCACCAAATGTGGACGCGTCGCCAATGAAAAAGATATGTTGTGCAAACCCGAAAAGCTGGATGCCGTAGAATGATCTGCGCTGCTTGCCGCGATGTTGACCGCCGACTATTGACCAAATGAAGAGCCGGAGAGGTCAACCTCTCCGGCCTCTTTCGATTTTAATCGACGTCTGCGTCATCCCAATAGAACTCGGTGGTTTCAGTTGCGGGCAGTGGGTATCTGTATCATTTGGCATGCCCACTGGAGAAAGTAATGTTCCTGCCTTCACTGTGGCGATACCACCGATTCCGGAAAGCCATGTCGCACAATAGTAGTTGTTGCTGTCATCTCGACGAACATTGGCTTTGCAGCCGGATATTTGACTTTTGCAGTATTATTCGCGGCATATATTGTCAGCCTGTGTCACTACCCTTCATAGTTGGTCCTTTTCAACTGAGTTTTTTTACCATGGTACAAATTTGTGAAGTTCGCAATACTTCGTGGACTGAAGATTACTTGGCCGCGTGATTTTGTGCCATGTCATACGGACCATTCAGAGCTGGAGCATTGCCAATCCACAGGTTTGGCCAGCGGTCGGTCCCCGTATTGAAGGTCAAGCGCACCGGCATGCCATCGGCGCGCCATTTTTTGAGGTGCTGGATGTAAACTTCATAGTCGCTAGTATTGTGATCGTGCTGGTTGGGAGAAGCGCCGTAAAGCAGCCACTTCAGGTCCGCTGACACGGTCG
>CAYSRY010000353.1:1484-3313 GCA_964433395.1 uncultured Armatimonadia bacterium
TTTTGCGGATTGCACCCAATACATGAAGTGCCCGTCTGCAGTGAACCGTGGTTCGCAGCCTTTGGTGGTCTTCACGATTTTGCCATCGGAAAGCCGAATAACCTCATTTCTGTCAAATCGAAAGACGCCTATACTCAGATCTGGCACCACGTAGCCAACCATACCCCCGCGATCAAAAGCGCTGTCGATCACTAACGGAAGCGCTAACTCCGCTTTACCTTCTTTGAGATCGAAGCGCCATATCTGCTTGTCGTGCAGGAGCAGAAATCCCGATCCGTCTGGTAACCAGTTGAGCGGGTTGCCCCGCGTGAGCATTTTCGCTTTTCCATTTTCTGCGTCGGCTATCCAGCATTCAACGGGCGCTTTGACCTTGCCGTAAGCAAACAATATTTGACGACCATTTGGCGAGAAACGCGGGCGCATGTATTCTGTATACGCAAGTGGATCTCCGGGGGTAGCCAAAGATGTTAGTTGCCGGGCGCCTGTGCCGTCGGCGTTCATCACATGGAGTTCCCACACACCCGTACGGTTGCTCTCCCAGACAATGCGCCCTTTGAGCTTCCCCTTAAAATTAGCTAGTGCAACTGCCTCGTCTGTGCTTGGAGAGCCGCTCTGCGCGGCTGTGCAAATCGCGCCTGTCAGCAGCAGCGTGACGACAATCCACAGGGCGCGGCATTTGGTCAGTTTCATGGCGCATCACTCCTGTCAATGTCACTTATGGCTTCGTATATTCCAGCACCCACTGTGGTGTGAGCGTATAATCATTCGTGTCATCGGCCTGCATGGCCCGCTGCAGATCCGCGTGTTTGGACAATGGCTCGATTACCAGCCGGTGGCGCTGGCCAACCTGAAAGTGCGCTGCAGGCTGGAGCTTGGCGGCCTTCATTCCCCAGAACGCGGCGAGCAGTTCTTTGTCGCTATATCATCCGCTGGCCACATCCTCGACAGTATATTTGACCATCGTCAGGCAGTCCGTATACGGAACCTCTGAGGGGTCCGGCACATGCGAAACCACGCTGATGCGGCCGACCACTACGGTTGTCCCGGAAGCTGGTTTCGGCGTTGCGGCCGCGGGGGCCGGAGGCTTTGGTTCAGAGACCGCTGGCGACATCGGCACGCTTGGACTTGCCGGAGCAGCTGCGGATGGGGTGGCTACAGGTGGGGCTGCTGCCGGGGGAACCTTTTTAGGGGCTGTCGGCGGCTTCGTATTGGTCGATGTTGCTGGAGCTACGTCGACTGGCTTTGTCGGCGCAACTGCCGCATCTGCAGGCGGTGTTTCAGTGGCTGGATCCGTAGCAGCCATTTCAGCGATTGGCATCGAAGTGTCCGGCGTAGTCTCATGGCGACCGCACCCACTTATTATCGCCAGTCCCGCTACCACCATAAGAAGCAGATAGATACCGTTAATCCGTCGCATCGCTTTCATCCTTTCACTCGCCAATCTCAATAGTCTGCCATTGCCCGGCGCTGACCACGAGGTCGCGCGCGGCAAACTGCCAAACCACTGTTTGCTTGCCGATAAGCGCGTCGGGACGGCGTGCCAAATTCGCTCGTGCTGTATTGACGCCGCCGTCATTGAGCGCAATTACGTCCACCGGCTGGCCCAGTCGCAGGGACAGATGCTCGCCAAGACCAGCGTGATCGCCCCAGCCCATCGCCGAAGCCGAGTAGATATTCGTGAAGCTGTCGCCCAGCAAAATCACTGGCGAAGTGGCGTCCGGTTCGAGCGGGCGACCGTTCGAACCGAGCACCTGCTGTACCACCACAGTTTCTTCGGGCATGGCTGGTGGCAGGTATTTTGGCAAGTCCAGCATGTCGTAGAGATCGCC
>CAYSRY010000354.1:0-3308 GCA_964433395.1 uncultured Armatimonadia bacterium
CCAATCAGACCATCCCCGATACAAATGTCTCGGCCCGATGGAACGCATCGGCCCGATGGAACATCGGCAGTCGATGGTCTGCAGGTCCTCAGAATTGCATTGTTCTTATGGGGTCTGCCGCGAGTCTATGTGCCATCTCGGTCAGGGTAACTGCCGAGATCTGGTCAGGCTGATGCAATACCAATGGCGTACCGACTTCCGTCGCCGCGCGAAGACCGTCTGTAGCAGGTGGCATGACGCCAACAATCCGGCAATCCATCTGCCCTTCGACTTCAGGCATCGGTACTCCAGTTCCCGTTACGTCCCGCGTAACTATCACAGCACCCATCATCGAATGCATTACATCCCATTGCCGCAATACTGCAGCACGCATACGAGCACACCGGATGCTCTGGTGCTCCGGCTGGCCAACAATACACACGTAATCGCACATACGCGCTGCAAGCTGCGTGGCTGCCGAAACATCACACGGCAAATCCAATATAGTGAATTCAGAAATAGCCGACATCGCTCTGATGATATTATCGGCCGCCTCAGGTTCGACCTCATTGAATTCCCCGACATGCTGAGGACCAAAAAGAACTTTCAGACCAAACTGCAGATCAAGCAGATGCTTTTGCAATTCCGTTCGGTCTATCCGATCCGCAGGCAATGATAAAAGATCGGAAAGGTTGCTCTGGGGTGTGCGGTTGAGCTGTAAAGCGAGAGTCCCGAAATCCGCCCGCAGTTCCACCATATTGACCACATGCCCAAAGCCCGCCAGGGCCGCCGCAACGTTCAGGGCAACAGTTGTCGTACCCACACCGCCCTTGGCTCCCATGAAACCAATAACGCGACCGGAGTCCTGACCTTTCGCCGCCTTTACCTGCTGAGCAAGCACATTGTGCCGTTCGATGGCATATCTGATCCGGCGTACAAGCTGAGGGCCAGCCGTCTGTCCCTTGACAATATAGTCCTGGGCGCCTTCCTGCGCAGTATTAAGCGCCATGAGCTCATCATCAATGCGCGTATAGATGATGATCGGCAGGTCGGGGGCGCGACCGTGGGTGAGGGTGAAGGCCTCTAAACCCATCGCATCGGGAAGCTCCAGATCAACGACTATCAAGTCAAAATCAGCCGAATCCAGAAGTGGGAGCGCATCATTCAAACGCTCCACATTCACGATCTCAAAGTCATGTGCCTCCACAGCATCAAAGGCCGTGCGCAATATCTCGACCTGCTCACGGTCAGAGTCTATGAGAAGCATCTGTATGCGGTCGCGCATGTCTATCTGCCTGTCTACCAACCAAAACAAGGCACATTTGCGTGTGCCCGGAGGTGATAAGTGGGTTGTAAACTAATATAGCATACAACTTTTGTCTATACGTTACAACTATCCAAAAATACTGACGCCTGAAAACCGCAAAACTCTGCCCTGCAATTTGCATGCGTATCTGATGCCCATACGTAAAATATTCCCGAAAACATACAAGAAAGACGGTAATTATGACGCAGGAAAAACACGTTGTTACCAAAGCTGACGTAGTCACCGGAATCAGGCAGCTTGGTTTGAGGAACGCTGATACAATTATGGCACACAGTTCCCTTTCAGCATTCGGCTGGGTTGACGGAGGCGCTCAGACAGTCATCAACGGCCTGCTCGAAGCTCTCGCACCAGATGGAACACTCTGTCTGCCCACGCTTTGCCAACGCGACCTTGCGCGCCGCTTTGAACTGTGGGATATCGAAAAATCAGAATCAGACGTAGGCCGCATTACAGAAGTCTTCCGACTTATGCCAGGGGTCATCCGCAGCGACCACCCCACGCATTCTGTGGCTGCGTACGGCCCCAGTGCTCGGGAAATCACCGCCGGACACACAAATGCCAGTGGCAGACCCAGCCCCTGGAAATCCTCGGCATTTGGCTATGGAAGCCCGTGGGAGTGGTTCTATCAGCATGACATCCTCTATTGCTTCCTTGGCGTCACATTCCGCGTCAACACGATGCGTCACTACTGCCAGGGGCGCTTCGTGCAGGAAGTCATAGACGCCGCGCCCGATCCAGTCGCCGCCAAGGAAGGCGTGCAGGACTGGGAACACCCTGGAGTATGGCCTCATTATGACGGAGAAAAAATGCAGGCTCGCCTCGATGCACGCGGCCTCGTGGCAAAATCACAGATCGGCAACGCAACCTGCTACGCGATCCGCACTCATGTCATGGTCGAAACCATCTGCGAGATTCTGCACACCGAACCGGAAAACTGGGCAGACGAGGCGTTCATGGATTGGTACCGCAGCAATACGCGCTGAACCGCAACCATTCCGAGGAGGCATGTTATGGCATACGAGATTGGCGCGTTCAACCGCCCGTGGAATACCCTCTCGTATGAAGAATCCCTCTGGGGCATCGCCGAAGCGGGATTCCGCTGGACTGGCCTCATGCGCCAACAAGGCAAGCTGCTGCTGGATGCAGATACTCCACCCGACCGTCTGGCATACCTCAAGGAGGCAATCGACGAAAACGGTCTGCGCATGAGCACAGTGCTCTCAACCATCGACCTGAGCGAGGGCGTTGAAGAGGCAGTGCAGAGCATCGGCAGGCTCCTGCGTAACGTTGCCGCCGTCGGCGCATCGTATTTTCTCAGTTGCGGCACAAATGAGGGGGCAAAACGCGACGAATATTACGAAGTCATGCGCAGGGCGGCCGAAATCGGCACTGAACTGGGCGTCATGGTCACCCTCAAGCCACATGGCGGAATAAGCAGCAGTGGTGCCGATCTCGCATGGGCAGCCGAAACCATCGACCACCCGAATTTCGGTATCTACTACGATCCGGGAAACATGATCTACTATGACGGCTTGGATCCGGTGAAAGAAGCAGAAATCTGCGCACCGTACGTGGTAGCAATGTGCTTCAAAGACTGTGTGAAAATGCGGGGCGACACCGACATCCTCCCCGGCGAAGGCGCTGTGGATTTCAAAGCGGTCATCGAAGTCCTCGTGAATGGAGGTTTCACCGATGGGCCTGTGTTGGTCGAATGCCTCGGTGGCGATGGATATGACGAAATCACCCGACGCGCGAAAGATACGTACGCATTCATGAACAGCCTGCTCAATTGAACATATCTTCCACACCATGCAGGACTGGACGCCAACGGCGTCCAGTCAGTCATCCATCACTTCCCCCACCAGTCAGCGCGAAACAACATATTTCTTCCGCATCCACACATTCCTGCAACTTCTCGAACGCCCAACCTACTAAGTATATACGTAGAAAATCCCGATATGTAGCACGCGGGCCTTGCATAGAAGATCCGAAAATAGTAAAC
>CAYSRY010000355.1:0-3279 GCA_964433395.1 uncultured Armatimonadia bacterium
CTTCCAGAAGTTTTCTGGGGGCGTGGGGGGTCTTTTACAAAAGACCTCCCCACGACGTTCGCCGTTTTGCCTTTTGCCGTTTCACCTTTTAGCTGTTTGTCGTTTGCCGCCTTCAGGCGGCCCAATATGCTGTTCTGTCGTATGTCGTTCTGGCGTTGTCGTTATTCTTCGTTTGCCTCGGCTTCTTCTTCGCCGACGTGCTTGGTTGCGTCCTCATTGGCGGCGCGCATCTCTTCTGGTGTGCGCACGCGCTTTCGGCCTGGGCCGGTGTAGCCTTTTGGCTCGAAGTATTCCTCGGCTATGCGTTTCCGGGCGCCCTCGAAGACGCTGCTGTCATACTGTGGCAGCCACTGCTCTTCAGCGATGAGGAGCTCGTCGGTCATTTGCCAGATTTCTGGCGGGGTGCAGACTGCGCCGGTCAAAGGATCCATCATCATGGCCTGTTTCAGCCACATTTCGTTGCCGTGTACAGCCGCTTCCATGCCCAGTCGCTGGGTGCTGATTGTCTGGCTGCAGACTGCGGCGCAACCCATCGGCATTTCGCCTACGATCGGGATATTCAAGCCGTTCCGATCCACGAAACCGGGTACTTCGACGCAGGCGTCATCTGGCAGGTTGGTGATTGCGCCGTTATTGATGACATTGAAATGTCCGCGGTACAGTCGCCCCGTCTCAATGGCCTCAATGATATGCGACGTGTGCTCGGAGCTTCGATTTTCCGGGTTGAATGTCAATGGATCACCTGCAAGCCATTTCGGAACTTCCTCTTCATACCAGTTCACGCGCTCCAGCATTGCGCGCAGGTATCCACCGGTCTCGCCTGTGCTCCACGAATCCGGATTGATCCAGCGTTCCATGTCTTCCGGGCGTTTCCGGTACCACTGCACATACTCGCTCAGGTGACCGTTCGATTCGGTGCTGTAGTATCCAAAGCGGCGCAGCATGTCAATGCGCAATTTCTCATTCAGCACGAGGTCCGGATCATTTTCAAATGCTTCCAGAATATCGCCGGTCAGGTCGCGGCCTTTGTGCTCTACCCGGATGAACCATGTCTGGTGATTCACGCCGGCGCAGATGTAATTCACTTCATCCTGTGGCAGGCCCAGAGCTTTGCAGATCTGGCCGAAACCATGTTCGACACCGTGGCAGAGGCCGATGAACTTCACGCCGCCACCATATTTGTTAGCTGCCCATGTATTCATGGCCATGGGGTTTGAGTGGCTGATGAACAGGCAGTTTTCAGAGGCGACTTCCTTGATGTCCTTGCAGATGCCAAGCAGGATGGGAATTGCACGCTGCGCGTACATGATGCCACCTGGCGCCAGGGTATCTGCGATGCATTGATCCACACCATACTTGAGCGGAATATCCGTGTCATTCTGAAGTGCTTCGAGGTCTCCTCCGCGGATGAATGAGAAGACATAGTCCGCACCTTCGAGGGATTTTCTCTGATCCATTTCGACGGATACTGTCGCGGGTAGCCCTGCAGCTGCGATGTCTCGGCTGCAAAGCTGATAGGTCGCCTGCACGTTTTTCTCGTTGATGTCCATGAATGAGAATTCCGTGTCCTGCAACTCGGGCACGCATAGCACATCACAGACGGCTCTGCGGGTGAAGCCAACACTGCCTGCTCCAATAATTGTGATTTTGCGTGGCATCAAAGCTCTCCTTCTGCTGTTGTGGGGCTTCCATCTTGGATGGCGCTTTCCACACGAAATATAGCACATAACTGTGGTTGCATTTTTTCAGTGTGACTGCACGGCATCTTACCATATGTAATTGCCGGCGTCATCACTTCCCACATGAAAAAGAGAGCATTTATAAAAGATGTGTCGTTTCTGCCAGTCGGGCCTATTTTGCCGTTCTTCTAAGGAGCGGTGCGTGCCGGTGCGAGCCGCACCCGCGGGAGGTACGGCGTCCAAATTTTCATGAGCAGGCCGGTGCGAGCCGCACCCGCAGAAGGTACGGCTGCAAATCTTCATGAGCAGGCCGTGGCCTTTGTCTTTTCCAATACTATCCGTTGCCGTTCTTCCAAAAGTTTTCTGTTCGGAACGGAGTTCCGTCAGGAGTGGGGGGTCTTTTTCAAAAGACCTCCCCACGATGTTCGCCGGCGCGTGACGCGCATCTTGTATAACGGCTGCAACTCTCTGCAAACGGGCCGTGGCTGTTCCTTCCAGAAGTTTTCTGGGGGCGTGGGGGGTCTTTTACAAAAGACCTCCCCACGATGTTCGCCGTTCGCCGTTTCCACCTTTTAGCTGTTTGCCGTTCGCCGTTGCCGCCGGAGGCGGCCCAATTTAGCTGTTCGCCGTTCATCACATATCATATAGTGCCGTATGCTGTTATGCCGTATGCTGTTATGTTGTCGTTGTTTCGACTGTGCTGTCCAGTGTCCATGTGTCGCCATCGTTGGTGCTGATGTAGATGTGGATGTTAGGTTTTTTGGGTATTGCGACGAGCAGGCGGCTGCCTTGCGAGTGTAGTTTGATGATGCTTCCTGCCGCATTATCTGATGCGCCGATCTGGCTGCGTATTTGTCCGTTTCCAAATGGCAGCCATGTCGCGCCGTTATCCACGCTTTTCTGTATCCATTGTTGCCCGTCGGCGTATCCGAGCAGATACCACATGCCGTTAAACTCCGTCAGGCGCGGATGTGTCAGGCTTGTTGCGCTCATGCCATGTACCTCCTCAGAGTTCCCAGTCGCGCCCGTCTTTGCGCGTCTGTTTGCTCGCACTCTGCGTTCCCGATTGTCGAAAGAGCACCAGTGTCCCCGTACTATCCTTCTCTGCCGTGGGCTCGCTGCTTACGCAGTCCGATGTGATGCGTTTCACTGTTTCCCATATGCCACTTAGTCCCGGTCGCCGCGTCATCCACACATTGCCTTTGCATCCATAGAAGAGATATATCTGCCCGACGGCATCATCTATCAGTTCCACTCCGCCGCCGGAAAACATGAGTTGCAGGCACGCGGGGGTCCTCTTCGCTCTTTTCACGGGGATTCCCGCTGTGCTGGCAAGCCACGGGTTATCGTTCACGATGCTGAATCTGCAGTTGCCTGGCGCGGGTGTCGACGTCACTTCAACCGCGCTCACACCCCGATAGAGCCCCAGGCCCTCATATGGGCTGGTCATCTGCTCTGCCTGCAGTTTTTCCGCGAGATATTCTGTATGTCCGGTAAAGGCAATCGAATAAATTAACAAATGATAAGGTATGGAAGCAAAAGAGAAAATTAAGATTAAGGGAGTAAAACGGATAATCGTTATTGCATCAGGTAAAGGTGG
>CAYSRY010000356.1:0-3276 GCA_964433395.1 uncultured Armatimonadia bacterium
GGGCGACAGCTTCTTTTGTCAAAGCCATTACTCACAGTAACGTGCCTGAAGAGTGCATCCATCTGGTGCTCAATAGAGTCGGGAAAACTACTGGTTTTATAACACGAGAAAATGTCGAAAAAGCTACTGGCATTAAGGTCTGGGCTGAAATCCCGGACGCACCGCAAATTGTGAATACTGCCAGAAATGTTGGCGAACCATTTGTAATAAGCCATGAACGTGAAAAAATAGCGAGCGTATTCAATGATATGGCACGGCGTCTTATGGACGAGGTCGCGGCCAGTCAGACTGTGGCCAAATAGGTTATTGGTGGGTAGGGTAGGGGAGAACAATGAGAATCGACGACGCTGCAAATAGAAGGCAACTTGCTGCGGACCTCGGCATCTCGGTCGAGGAAGCTGAGGCCCTGGATACAATCGGGGCACAGGTACACCAACGGTTGCTGTCAGACACCGATTACAGAACTCTCCAGTTCATGACTGAACAGGAGCTTGTCGAACGCATCAGGATGCTTATTGACATCGTGATACATGACAAAGAAATCTCCCTCTCGGCACGGGCAAAAGAGCAAATGCTGGCAGAGGTGTTGAATGAAGTTATTGGCTATGGGCCTATTCAGAATTTCCTCGATGATGCCAACATCTCCGAAATCATGGTCAATGGCCCCAACAGAATATATGTCGAACAGCAAGGCAAAGTCTCCATCACCAATCGCCGATTTGTAGACGATGCCCACGTCATGCGAATCATAGAGAAAATCATTTCGCCGCTCGGTCGAAGACTTGATGAGGCAAATCCAATGGTCGACGCGAGACTCCCGGATGGCTCCCGCGTGAATGCTATCATACCCCCAATATCCATCAATGGGCCGTGTCTGACCATTCGAAAATTCGCCGCCGATCCGTACATGGCGGACGATCTCGTTGCATTCGGAACCATGTCGGAAACCATGCGCGTATTTCTTGAAGGTTGCGTTAACGCGCGCCTCAATATAATAGTCTCCGGCGGTACCGGTAGTGGCAAAACCACAACGCTCAATGTGCTCTCATCAATGATTCCGCATGATGAACGCATAATCACTGTTGAAGACGCGGCAGAATTGCAGCTCCAGCAGGATCATGTCATCACACTTGAGAGCAGACCCCCTAATCTCGAGGGGAAAGGCGATATTACCATCCGTGATCTTGTCCGTAACTGCTTGCGGATGAGACCAGATCGAATTGTCGTTGGGGAGTGCCGTGGCGGCGAAGCGCTGGACATGTTGCAGGCAATGAACACTGGACACGATGGATCAATAACGACCGTTCACTCAAACAGCCCTCGCGATACCGTGGCGCGTCTCGAGACGCTTGTCCTCATGGCAAGTGCTGCTCTGCCTTCCCGAGCCATAAGAGAACAGATCAGCTCTGCAATCGACTTGGTCGTTCATCAGGAACGACTGCGCGATGGTTCCCGACGAATTGTAAATGTTACCGAGGTTCAGAGAATGGAGGGCGAAACTGTTGTTCTCCAGGACCTGTTCGTCTACAAACGGGAAGGCTTCTCTGCTGACGGCAAAATCATCGGTCACCATGAACCATGCGGCGTACGACCACTATTCATGGACAGGATGGAAGCGGAGGGCATCAGCTTCAGTTGGGAAATATTCGAACCAAAAGGATTTTGAAATTTCTCTCCAACATAATGCACGAATACCAACCGAAAAACGCATTCGCCATCACGAAATCTAAAGACGGGAAAGTGAGGGGACGCGCATGCCTTTGTGGCTCCCGCTAACGCTCGTATTTGCGGCAGTTTTTGTTGCCATAGTCGTACTGTTGTCCGCCGGTATCTCAGCGTATGAGACGCGACAACGTCGACTTGAACTGCTCAGAGACGAGCGACCAATGCAGCCGCAAATTACAGTGTCTGCAGGGCAAAGAAAACGAACTGTGGATCCCGCACCCCTCCTTACAGGTATTCTACAGAACTCTTCACTGGGAAAACAGCTCCAGCTTGAAATATTGCGCGCCGGACTGGTATGGCGCCCTTCCGAATTTCTGGCCCTGTGCGCTGGATGTGCCCTCGTCGGCTATCTCCTCGGCTTCATTACTGGGGGACATAGCATTATTATGGCATTGCTGGTTGCACTTGTTGCTTCCGTAGCGCCATACATTTATCTTAAAATGAAACAAAGCCAGAGACAGGCGCACCTCAGTGCTCAGATACCAGATATGCTTGATATTCTCTGTGCATCGCTCAGATCCGGACACTCATTTCTCAGCGGATGTCAGGTCATTGTCTCACAGATGGCGGAACCAATATCTGAAGAATTGGGAAGAGTCGTACAAGAGGTTAAATTCGGCGCTTCAATTTCCGACGCATTGGACGAACTTGTATTACGCTCGCAAAACTATGACATGGAGCTTATTATCTCTGCGGTACAAACCCAGCTCACTGTCGGTGGCAATCTCGCAGAAATTCTCGAACAGATTAGTACGATGATCAGAGACCGCGTTGCACTGGCTGGCGAAATGTCGGCGGCCATATTGGTCGGATTGCCATTCCTGCTCGCATTCATGATCAATACTGTGAGCCCTGGCTATCTGAACCCGCTCTTTACCGATCCAATGGGGCGCCTTATGCTCATTGGAGCTGTTGTACTTGTCATTCTCGGTGTTCTCATTATCAGAAAAATGCTCGACCTTGACTTGTAGAAAACGTCGCAAAATGTTGGTGAGGGAGGAGGACTGACATGTTAATCGTTGCACTGATAGCCGTGGTTGCTATTGGTATTATCATATTCCTGTTTGCCGTATCACAACCAACAACGGAGCAACGACTCGAACAACGGCGGGAGCAGTTTCTGCAAGCGCAAACGTCAACGTCTCCACAGATGAGGTCGGCAATTTCCGAAGAACTGTCTACTTCATTTTGGCAGCGCGTGGTAAAGCCTGCATTGGAGGCATATAGCAGCAAGCTCGCCATGGCCGCTCCAGCGGGTATGATTGAGGCGGCGCGCAAAAAACTCGCTGCTGCAGGCAATCCAATGGGAATGACTGAATCCGTTTTCCTGCTCTTCAGAGGAGTAGCTGCGCTCGGCGGCGCGGGAAGTGCATATTTCATCTATACAGAGCTCTCAAAGTCACCGCCAATGATGCGATTGGCCATTACTTTCTTCGCGTTATTTGCTATATCTATGCTTCCGGATTATATTGTAAGTAACGCATTGACTGCAAGACAGGCTGCAATCCGTCGATCGCTACCTGATCTTCTCGATTTGCTGGTAGTATGTAC
>CAYSRY010000357.1:0-3232 GCA_964433395.1 uncultured Armatimonadia bacterium
TACATGTCGACGTACTCTGAAGGAATATCACCGATATTCTCGCGATCAATTCCACCAATCACACAGACCGGCAAACTGGTCGCTTCAGCAGTCCGGCGAATGGCATCAAAACCGACCGCAGGCTTGTCAGGCTTAGTCGGAGTTGCGTAGATCGGGCCGATGGCAACATAACTGGCGCCATCGCCCTCGGCGGCGGCCACCAGCTCAGGGGTCGGCGTTGTAACACCGACAATGGCATCGGGGCCGATGAGCTTCCGGGCGGTCGCTGCTGCCATATCGTCCTGTCCCATGTGCACACCGTCAGCACCAACAGCCAGCGCAACATCCAAGCGGTCGTTTATGAGCAGGGGCACCCCGGCAGGACGGGTGAGTGCAAGGATCTCAGCAGCCTCCCGGATCATAAGGGCCGTCGATTTTGTTTTCTCCCGGTACTGGATGATGCCGACACCACCAGCGATTGACGCTTCGACAAGTGCAAGCAGATCAACTGTCGCGAGCCCCTCGGGCAGAACGAGATAGATTTTGCTCTTCAGTTCGGGCATTGGCATTCAAGACGCCTCCCATGGGTGGTGACGCTGGCGGACATACAGGCAAAGCCGCTCTGGCGCTACAAAGACCAAAAGCCGCCCCATAGAGTGGGCGGCTTCAGGCTTTTCCTGTCTACGCAGGCAGGAACGCAGGCAAACTGCCCCACGTTTGCTGGATATATCTGTCTATGCGACGACGACGTATGGCAGCAGAGCCATTTCTCGTGAGCGCTTGATGGCCATGGCCACGCGGCTCTGATGTCGACGGCAGGTTCCTGTCTGGCGAGCCTTTTTGATCCGCCCGTTGTCGTCAATATAGTTGCGAAGCAGGTGCACGTTCTTGTAATCAATTTTGTTGGGTCCGCGGTCAACGCAGAACCGACATACTTTCTTTTTGCGGCGGTCGCCGCGCTGTCTTTTCGGTCGCTGTCGCTGCTGTGCCACTCCGTGATTTCCTCTCTGTTTCTGTAGTCTGCGGGAAGGCTGGAGCCAGTCTGAGGAGCGCTCCGGCCCTGTGGAGAATGCTAACCATTCCCTCGCAGCTTAAATGGGCAGGCCACACTCATCAGATGAGCAGGCCCGCGTCTATCCGTTTCAATAGCTGGCTTATTATACCAGCATACATAGAGTTTATCAAGAGCCAGCCTGCCGTCTGGCACGGCGTTTTCGCACCCACAGAATAATGAGCAGGAGCAGCAGCCAGAGGAACACACCATCAATGACAATGTAGATAATGGCATGCAGTATTCCGGCCGCGATTCGCCCGAGGGCGTGCCACGCAGTTTTGAAGTGGTAGACCACATTCCACGGGCTGTCGCTTGAGATGGCCGCGCCGGCCTCTTCGGTGAGCGTTACAGTGATTGTGGAGAGAGAGACCTGATCTTTGAGATAGCGCATACGGCCCTGAGCCTGTTCAATCTCGCCGCGCACCCGGAAAATCTCCTGCTGGATTTTGAGAATATCGTCCAGCTCGCCCTTGCGCTTGAGCAGCGCAAGCAGTGCCTGCTCTTCGGCTTTGCGGTTATTGATGCGGGCCTCAACATCTACCCACTCTTCAGTGACGTCGTTTGCCATTTCAGAGTAGTTGAAGGCCTTGCCAAGCGCGAGGAGTTTCGCGTAAACATCCGGGAACTTCTCCGCCGGAATGCGGATTTTGACGTTGCCATTGCGGATCTCTTCGACGTTCTGATTGACACTCGTATCGGCGATATAGCCGCCAGCGCCTTCGGCAATCGCCTTTATCTGCTCGACCGTGTCAGGCAGGCTTTTGATTTCGAGGCTCATCTCACCAGTCTTGATAATGCGGCGGACAATGGCCGCGCCGCCGGGAGCCTGAGCCACCTGAATGTCGGCAACTTTGGTACGCGACATGGCGTCGGCAGGGCTTGCTGGTGCTCCCGCCGACATATCACTGGCTGCTTCTTCCGCATATTCGGCAGGCATTGCCGGAGCGGCGCCCGGGGCTGATGGTGGTGGTACCGCATCGCCAAACCGGGCTTTTTCTCTGGCGCGCCCGCATCCACTAAGCAGTGCCACTATCATGACTGAGGCAACGAGAAAGGCGAGAGCAATCGCGGTCGTCTTTTTCATCTGCAATCCCTCCAAGGCTACTTGTGCGTTACACCATTTGACGCGGCGCACAGGCCATCAGTTCCGCTTACCCTCTGCGTTCGAGGCCAAGGCGCCTGCGAATTTCGTGGAGTACGGTGACTTTTTCGGTCGGGATCTCCTGCGGCCCACCGAGCTGCACGGCAACAAGCGCGGTCTTCGCAAAATTCTCGAGAATCTCCATCCGGTAATACGCCTCGTCGATGTCGTCAGCCAGCGTCAATGCACCATGATTTTTGAGCAGAATGGCGTCATGGTCGGGCAGATACGGGCGCAACGATGCGGCAACTTCAGCAGTGCCCGGCGTCGCATAGGGCGCAATCGGAACTTCTTTGAAGATCGTGGCAGTCTCAGCGAGGATATTGGCAGGCAGTGACCTGCCCGCTATTCCCCAACCCGTCGCGACCGGTGGATGGGCATGTACGACGGCGTTGACGTCAGCTCGGAGCCGGTATGCTTCGAGATGCATCATCACCTCGGAAGAGGCAGCGACGCCGTTGAGTACGTCGCCAGCCATGTTGAGTTTCGCAAGCCCCTCAGGCGTCATGAAGCCTTTTGAGACACCCGTGGGAGTACAGAGAATGGTGCCGTCAGCAAGGCGCGCGGAAATGTTGCCCTCGTTGGAGGCGACCATGCCGCGCTCCCACAAGTGGCGGCCGACATTGCATATTGCTTCAGCGATAATAAGTTCGTCAGTCATGTAGGATTCCTGAATTCTTTTGTCTGGTCAGCGAAGCTGGCGGAGAGTAATCGTCCAGTCGACGATGTCTACCGCATTCTTTTCAAGCTGCGTCGCGGGGCCTTCGAGTGTGTTGTCGCCCGCCTCTTCGCGCTCGAAAAGCCCCTCAGAGTTCGTTGTGGTGCGATATTCGTTGAGAGAGAGCGTAATGTACGAATTGCCGAGATGGCCAAGTCCGTCATAGACGTGCTGGTTTGGCAGCGTTATGTTGGGATCAAAAATAAGCTCGGTGGTCGAAATGACGTTGATGCTTACGTTCGACACGTTGGTGCCAAGCTGATCGGCATCGATGGTGAAGCGCAATGTGCTGCCGCCCGCCGGATCGGTGTAGTCATAGGGCGGGCCAATGAGTGTTGCG
>CAYSRY010000358.1:0-3228 GCA_964433395.1 uncultured Armatimonadia bacterium
ACCTGCGCGCCAATTGCGAGAAGTTCGAATGGGCTGCTGCTCAGAGAGACGCAGCTGTTGCCGCCGCCGCAAAATACATGGAGCTCGACGATGACTACCTGTGGAAGCTCATTCCGGGGCAGGATCTGCCGCGCGCCATTGACGTGAGCATGAATCGTATTAATGGCGTGCAATATCGCCCCGGCTGCCCCGTATGCGGCCATGACATCGACAAGTTTGGTAACTATCCATACAACCCAGACATCATCGGCATGCCGTGGAAGCTCAAATGCCCGTCCTGCAACACGGTGTTCCCGACGAATGACTTTGGCGCCTACTACGAATCTGGCATCAACGATGCCGGCGTCTTCGACCCCAAAATTGCCGATCGCAGCCTCCTCTACAACACCGAACATCCCGACCCCAACGACCCTCTGCACACCTATGGCGTCGACGATGGGTTCGGATTCTTCGACAAAGACGGCGATCGTTATCTCTTCATCGCCTATTACAACTGGAAGCAGTGGACATTCATCCGTGGCATGATCGCCACTTTCTGTTCCGCTTACGTCTACACCGGCGACAAAGCATATGCCCGCAAAGCCCTCATAATGCTCGATCGCATCGCTGACGTTTATCCCGACTACGATATCCGCCCATACCAGAAACTCGCGTACTACCACTCTGGCGGCGGCAATGGCAAGGTCGAGGGCAACATCTGGGAATGCGGCGTGGTCACCAACTTCGGGACCTGCGTTGACGAGATTCTCTCTGGCACCATCGACAATCCCGAGCTCTACGAATTCCTCGCCCGCAAAGCCGAGCAATACGACATTGGCGAAAAGGGTACGCGCGAGCTGCTTATCCAGAATCTCGACGATGGCATTCTCCGCGAGGGCGCCAAAGCTGTCATGGAGAAGGCTGCCGCTGGCAATCAGGGCATGCACCAGCGCGCCATTCTCGCATGTGCTATGGCTCTCAATCAGAATCCCGAAACTGAACAGTGGATTGATTGGATTTTCGCTGAAAATGGTGGCACGATTCCCGGCGTCATTATGGGCGGAATTGACCGCGACGGCGTCGGAGCCGAGGCAGCTCCCGGCTATGCGCTTGGCTGGGGCTCAAACATTGGCATAGTCGCCGATTGGCTGGCCGACTATGATGGCTACACCAAAAACGACATCTACCGCGATTTCCCTTCATTCGCTGCCACGTTCACTGCTGGATGGAACATCGGCGTTCTCGGCTATGATGCGCCTAATATCGGCGACACGGGCTCCGTAGGCAGTCTCGGTCTCGTCGCCGCATCCCCATCATTCATCGCCCGCGGCTACAAGTACCTCAAAGACCCCGCCATCGGCCTTGCCGCATATTATGCTAACGACCGCGACGCTGGAACCATGGGCCGCGACATATACAGTGCCGACCCCGACGGGGTAGCGCGCGGGATTGCAGAAGCCGCTGCCAGTACCACTGACAACCCATTCGAGGGTGGCCACAATATGGCCGGATATGGCCTCGCTTCGCTCGAATATGGCTGGGGAAAGCCTGGTGCTGCCCTCTGGATGTACTATGGCCGCAATGCTGGCCATGGCCATCAGGATCGCCTCAACTGGGGCATGCTCTATCGTGGCCTCGACATCTCACCGGACCTCGGCTATCCCGAGTATGCCAGCAACTGGCCAAAACGCACGTATTCCAACCGCAACACGCTTTCCCACAATTGTGTGCTGGTCAATCAGATTCAGCAATCCACCAACTGGGTCGGCCACCCCGAGTTCTTCACGCGTATGGATGATTTCGGTGCATTCCGTGTCGACAGTGCCGAAGTCTATGCCGACGTTGACAAATACCAGCGTACCCTCGCCATGGTTCCTCTCGCCCCTGGCGAATTCTATGCTGTTGATGTCTTCCGCGTCCGCGGCGGCAACGATCACGTATATGCTTTCCACGGACCTCCCGGTGAAGTGACCGCTGCTGGCCTTGACCTCACCAAACAAGAGGGCGGAAGCTACTTCGGCCCTGACGTGCCATTCAAAACAGAGACAGCAAAAGGCGAGAAATTCGGCTACTCATGGTTCGCAAATGTTGAGCGCGACAATGCGCCGGCTGACAGCTTCTCCGTCGACTGGCGCATCAGCGAGCCATGGCTGGGAGCGCAGCCGGAAAACGATATTCATCTGCGTTTCCACAATCTCACGCCGCTGGCTGACGTTGCTCTTGCCGACGTCGAACCGCCACAGAACAAACCTGGCAATCCGGCATGGCTGCGCTATGTGCTCGCTCATCGCACTGGTGACGAGGGCCTTGTCAGTACGTTCGCCGGCGTCATTGAGCCCTATGCGCAGAATCCCAATATCGCGTCCGTCGAACGCCTCGAAATCACCGATCAGCCCGATGGGGCAGAGGCTGTCGCAGTTCGCATCACACTCGCTGATGGCGCGGTCGATTATGTCCTCGCCAGCGACGATGATACGGGCATCGTTACTGTCGCCGGCGGCATCGAGTTTGCATGTGGCGCCGGTTGGATGCGCACGCGTGGGGGTGTTGTCGAAAAAGCTGCCATGACCCGCGGCACGCTTCTCGCAATGGGTTCATTCTCCCTTGAAGCCGAAGCCCCCGGCCACACTGGTACCATCGCTCAGATGGACAAAGACGCGCAGGGAGATGGCTATATCTGGGTTGACACGCCGCTCCCCACTGACGACACACTGGTCGGTCGGCAGATTATCATCAACAATGATCGTGTCCGCAACGCGTGTTACACAATCGCCGGAATCGAGCAGGATGGCGACCGCTGGAAAGTCAATTGTGGCCGCGTCTCGTTCATTCGTGGCTATGTCGACGGCGCGGACTACAGCAAGGGCTACCTCTACAATTTCGATGAGGGCGCCGAATTCATTATCCCGAATGCCGTCAGCACCTCATCCAATTCGGGGCAGGTGGCCTGGAAGCTGACCACAACCATGCCGGTGACGCTCTCAGTCCCCGACGCTAACTGAATCCGGGCGGGCCGCTCGGGGCAATGTGCCCGGGATGCCTTTCCATTTGCCACTCTCTGGCACACACAAAAGCGGGACGGCATATGCCGTCCCGCTTCGCATTTTCCACCTGCCTGCCGCATTTGTTTTTCTGCGGCGATTACCGGCGATTTCTGCATTTACTCCAGCGGCTCGCCCCATACCTCGGCCTCAATCAGGCTCAGGTATTCCCCGTCCGGGCGCTCACCGATCGTAACCTTCACATATC
>CAYSRY010000359.1:0-3224 GCA_964433395.1 uncultured Armatimonadia bacterium
TACGCCGCAGCAACCCTTCTCCGGTTTCTACCATTTAGGCTCTTCCTCAAGCTGGTAATGAGCGCCGCAGTAGGGGCAGTCGACGAAAATGCCGCCAGCGCGGACTGCGATGCTCTTCTTCTCAAGCGGAGCGCCACACTGCTGGCATTTCATCTGTTCGGCATGCACATCGCCGGACAACTCGATCTCCTGAATGATTTTGGTGTCGGGAGTCCTCATGCGGGCGAGATAAACCATGAATGCAGCGCCAGCCAGCATTCCCACAGCGACGATGAGGCGGCGAAACGAGAATGGAGGAGCAATCAGGAATGTGAGTCCTCCGAGAGCAAGCAGCCCGGCAATAAAGTAGGAAGCTATCTGCATCGTGTGTGCGACGCTGGTGTGGGCAGCGCCGCCCCCTTTCGTCAAATTGTGCAAAATCTGCCGCAGGTTTTGTGCCCAGTCGAGCGTCAAGGGGCTGGGGACAGAATTGAGTTCGACGCGCTTGCGGGTGAATCCTGCAGAAAGCGCAATGGGGCTCAGCTTGTCCGGGAATGCAGGCGTGTGTTACCATATCTATGGCACGGGCGCGACAGTCTACTGCAAGTACAGCGCAGCGGCGCCAAGACCCTACGGCTCGGAGGTGCTCACACCAGTGTCAACGACGCCATCACAGCTCTCAGGCCGCCCTATCAGCACTCGCTTCGCCCTCCTCGCGGGCCTGCTCGTGTGTGTCCTCACCTTCGCCTCCAATGCCTGGCCGCAAACCATTGAGTTAAAGGTGAAGCAGGCATTCGCCGATGATGGTACATTGAGCGTGGAAGGCACCGTGAAATGCGCCAATCTGTATCCCTCGGGACAGCACGAAGTGATCAATGAGATTGTCGTATCGCTCGAGTGGATCGCAGCAGGCGGCAGATTCCGCAAACTCCCCGACATGCAGCGAATCCTGCCTTTTGCATTACTGAAGAGCGGGCTCGTTCTTTCCGATGAAGAGATACACGGCATTCACGCAGAGCGTGCAGACCTGTGGAGCCATGTAACCTCCCCGCAGGACGAACGGAAGAAGCTCTCGTTCGAAGGCGTCGGTCACATCGAGAATGGGGCTCAGTATCGTCTCGTGGCAGAGCTCAAGCACTCGTGGCGCGGAACGTGGCCCGCGGTCATCTATCGGCAAGCAGTCATCGGCCCCCAACCAGTACCTGGCGCGCAGACAGGCGAAATGCCACAAGTCATCCCCGCCCCGGAGAAATGGACCGAAGAGCAGCTTGAGACCACCAGCGCCCGCATCGCTGAATGGATCCAGAGTGCAGTATTGGCGGGGAAAGCCCCAGGCGCAAAGCTCGCAGATGACCTTCCGGACTCGCTTGTTGACGAAAAATTCGAGGAATACATGCCCCGCCTCGCGAAGGCATCAGATGACAGATATGTGGAGATTTCCCAGCAGCGGACAATGGAAATGACAGCAGCTCTGCGGTCAGCTCTGGGCGATGTGTACAGCAAAAATCTTTCGATAGAGCAAATGCGGAGCGCCTACGCCAGCAAGCTGGATGACACACAGCTTCAGTACGCCGCGCGCATGCAAATTCTGGCGGCTACGATGAAAAGCTATCACGATGCGCAGCAGGCAATCGCAGCCACTGAGCAATAGGCCCCGACAGCAGGCAACTCTCGCATGAGCAGCTAATCTCCGGAGGAGCATATATGACTCATATGCGAAGTCCCCTAAATATTCCTCATCATACATTTTGCCTGGCGACAGTCGCCATACTCTGCGGTATCCTACTGCTACCGGCTCTGCCAGCGCCTTGTGCCACAGTGAACCTTACCGAACTGCGTATCACTTTCCCCGCGACCAGGCAGATAAAGGTCCATGGCAAGGTCAGATGCACAGATCTCGAAACTCCCGGCGCCGAAGTGGTCGTGAATTCTCTGTCAGTGGCTATCAACTACATCGAAGCTGGCGGTCGCTTCCCCGTGCTCCCCGAATGGTTTACACCCCCACAGTTCTATGGTCTGGGAGATGACATCCTGACCGCAGCTCAAGCTCAGGGCAGTAACGCGTATACCGCATACGCGTTCGAGAAGGAAATTTCGTCCAATGTATCCGACAATGGCCGGGAATTCTCATTTGATAAGACCATTACAGTGCCCGACGATCGCAAACCCTCGGAATATCGGATAGTCGCGACACTTAAGCATGATTACCGGAAAATTGCAGCGGACCCGAATGCAGCAACGTCGCCACCAGTGCACGCTACGCTCAGCAATGAGGTGCACGGCCCGTTCCCATGGGGCGTCTTCCCTGGCGTGACGCCACGTGTAACCGATGACATGATTCTAACGTCGACCACAGCCCTCACAGATGATCTGGTAAATATACTGCGCCTGCAAGACGTAAAACTGAGTATCAGCGCCACTCAGGTGAGTGTGAACGCGGCCAAACCAACGGTTGAGGCAGAGGCTGACCTTACACCTATCATCACGTATACATTAGTCTCTTCGGCACTGAACGCACCGTGGGTCGATGAGATTTCCGTTATCCTTACAGAAGATGGCGAGAGCGCTTTCACCGTCGAAGTATCGCGTGAAATCGTGGACAGTTACACGAATGGGACCATTGGTATTACCGCATTTGTGAATGCGTGGCAGCTCAGCGATCCGGCCCCCGAAATGCCTCCGACACCGGAGGAACTCCTTCTGTCGGGAGACAGAGTGCCCGAAGGTTGGCTCGCCTCAATCCCTACAACCGTCGCGCCCGCGAAAATTGTGCCAATATTGGCCGACACTGCAGGGAGCCTCGCCGTTGTGCCAAATGGCGCAGCGCTTCAGACGCTGCAAATCGGTGTGAAATCGCTATCAATAGTGGTGCTTACGTTCGCTGCACCGTCAGACGCCGAGGCGGTTGGCCGCGCATTGCAGGCTGTCGAGAATGCAGTTCAGAATGAGGATGGTTCAGTCACGCTTCCAAGCATTCCTCCCCTCCATGCCGTCACCCGAGGTAACAATGTTTATCTCATCAGCGGCACCGCAGTAGAGCTACCTCAGGTCGTTGATTTGCTGAGGTAGCGGTATCCAAGCCATTTAATGGTCAGCGTTGAATATAGCATCTTGACAGCATCAGAACTGTTTTGGTAATATAAATGTTGAATGAAAGCATCAGGGATATTGCAATATAATGGGGGCTCGAAGACATGGTCAGATATCCGTTGTTTCGTTTCGCCTCCCGTGCAATGGTTGTTTTC
>CAYSRY010000360.1:0-3208 GCA_964433395.1 uncultured Armatimonadia bacterium
GGTGCACTCGTGTCTGAACTCTCCTCAACAATGGAAGATTACCTCGAAGCCATATACAGACTCGAGCTGCACAGGGGCGCGATTCGCGTCAAAGCCCTGGCCGATCTCATGAGTGTCAAAATGCCTTCGGTCACATCAGCGCTGCAGAAGCTTGAGGAACTCCAGCTTATCACCCATAAGAAATACGGAGATATTGAGTTCACAGCCGAAGGACGCAAAATCGCGCGCCAGACCTACCAGCGCCATCAGGCACTCCGCGAATTCCTGACTGACATTCTCCAGCTCCAACCCGCAGACGCTGAACGCGAAGCCTGCGAGATGGAGCACGCGATGAGCGGCGAGACCCTCCGACGACTTCTCGCACTGCTCGATTTTATCAAGCAGTGCCCACGCGGGGGCCCCGACTGGCTCCAACACCTCAAAGACCGAGCAGACGGCAAGCCATGCGATGGTGACTGCGCAAAATGCATTCATAATATCCAGTTGCCAGAAAAATCGCCTTTCACCAGCCCGCGCGACGATACTGACACAATAACGCTGGACAAGCTCAAACCCGGCCAGAAAGCCTGCATTGTCCGCCTCGGCGGCGCGGGACCGCTCAGACGCCGCATTATGGACATGGGCATCACGACCGGATGCAATCTCGAGGTCGAGCGCCTCGCCCCACTTGGCGACCCGATGGAGTTCAAAATCAGAGGCTACCACTTATCTCTCAGGCGTGAGGAGGCGGCGAGCATCCATGTTCGGCCGCAGACATAGGCACAACCATCCGGTTTCACCGCCACATATGATGCCCGGGGCTGGCCAGCCTCAGAACACCCACGCATTCCCACTGCCGATGGCGCGCATCGGACAGACATGCGAAATCGTCGACGTTCATGGCGGTCAGGGGCTCCGCAGACACCTTACCGATCTCGGATTCATACCTGGCACAAAAATCACAATTGCTGCCTCACATGGAGGCGGAGTCATCGTGAGGATGCTTGACACACGTGTCATGCTCGGCCGTGGGATGGCGCATCACATACACGTCAAACCTTCCGAATAAACCATTAGTCCCAGCGCATCCTGAGCGCGATAGAAAGTATAGGGCTTATGAACTCTCCCAGAAGCGACAAGCCACTCGTCGTCGCACTCGCGGGCAATCCAAATGCAGGCAAAACTACCCTCTTCAACAGTCTCACAGGGGCGCGACAACATGTCGGCAACTATCCAGGTGTCACTGTCGAGCGCAAAGAGGGCGAAACTGAATTCGAGGGCCGCACCCTACATATCGTCGACCTACCCGGCACATACAGCCTCACACCATATTCCCTCGAAGAGGTTGTCGCACGCAACTACGTCATCGACGAGAAACCTGACGTTGTCGTCGATGTGGTCGACGCCTGCAATCTCGAACGCAACCTCTATCTCGCGACCCAGTTCATCGAACTCGACGTCCCGGTCGTCCTTGTCCTCAACATGGTCGATATGGCCGAGGCACAGGGTGTGCGTATCAATCCCGAATTACTCTCGCAATTGCTCGGAATACCAATCGTCTCAATGGTCGCAACCACTGGCTTCGGCAAACGTGAGCTTTTCGAGACAGTCATCGAAGTCGCCTCAAAACAGACACACCCGAAGATAACAATCCCATTCGGAAACGAAATCGAAGACCACATTGCCGCTATCAGCGCCAAACTCTCTGACATGGGCGTTGATGACCGAACGGGCCTCTCCCCCCGCTGGATCGCAATCAAGCTCCTCGAAGGCGATGCCGTCATGTTCGAGCATTTCCGCGAACGTGTTGAGGGCGCAGACGAGCTTATTGCCGCCGTCGAACGCGACCGCGCCCACATTGAGGAAATCCTCGGCGAAGATCCCGAAATCGCCATCGGAGACAGACGATATGGATTCATCGCCGGTGCCTGTCGACGCGCTGTATCGAATGTAAGACCCCGCAAAGTCGACGCCACCGACCTCATTGACGATATCGTAACAAACCGCATTGTGGGCATACCAATCTTCCTCTTCATGATGTGGCTGATGTTTGAGATGGTGTTCAAACTCGGAGACCCGCCGATGCACTGGATTGAAGCGGGCTTTGACTGGCTGGCGGTAGCGGCCGGCAATTCGCTGCCACCAGGCGAACTGCGCTCCCTCGTCGTCGATGGCATTATTGGCGGGGTCGGAGGCGTACTCGTCTTCGTACCAAATATCCTGCTGCTTTTCCTCGCGATCGCATTCATTGAGGATTCCGGATACATGGCACGTGCGGCGTTCGTAGTGGACCGTGTCATGCGAAATGTCGGTTTGCATGGGAAAAGCTTCATCCCCATGCTCATTGGTTTCGGCTGCACAGTCCCGGCTGTGCTCGCTACGCGCACTATCGATGACGAGAAAAACCGCCTCACCACTATGCTTGTCACCCCGCTGATGAGCTGCAGCGCACGCCTGCCAGTCTACCTCCTGCTTGCTGGTGCATTCTTCCCGGGGGCTATGGCCGGAAAAGTCATCTTTATCATATATGTCCTCGGTGTCGTTCTGGCCATGACCATGGCGCTGATTTTCCGGAAATCCCTGTTCCACGGCGAGACGACACCATTCGTTATGGAACTGCCACCATACCGCTGGCCAACTGCGCGCGGGCTTTTCATGCACATGTGGGAACGCACATGGCACTACATCAAAAAAGCCGGCACCGTCATTCTCGCCGCCTCAATCATTGTCTGGTTTATAGCCACACACCCAGTGCCGCCACCCGAAATCACTGCGCAGCTATCACCGGCCGAAAGCGCAAGCGTCACCGCTCAATACAGCATCGCAGGACGCATCAGCAAGGCAATCGAACCAGCTCTGCGACCGCTCGGATTCAACTGGAAAATTGGGATAAGCCTTATTGCAGGATTCTCCGCCAAAGAAATTGTCGTTTCAACGCTCGGTACTGTCTACAGTCTCGGCGAGGAGGCAGAAGATGACAGCCTCCGCGACGCACTCCGGGCTGACCCTGATTTCTCGCCTCTCGTCGCATTCACACTCATGGTTTTCGTCCTCATATACGTTCCATGCTTTGCAACTGTAGCCGTGGTCCGACGCGAGACCAACAGCTCCGGCGCGTCCGAGGGCTTCTCCGCCGTCAAACCGGGAGGGCTTGATGGTATCAAGCGGAAGGAATGTCGCCCTTCCCGCCCTTGTTTCTTTTAGGTAGCTTATAGCGGCTTTTGCGCCG
>CAYSRY010000361.1:0-487 GCA_964433395.1 uncultured Armatimonadia bacterium
CATATGGGGAGGCCATTTGGTGCCAATTCCAGAACTAGATCCCGATACCGGCTATATCCCAAACCCACCGGTCCTGCATGAGGCGACCCTTCGAGAATTGCGGGAACGTTTCGTGGATGCACAACAGAGTTCCTCGCCACAGCGAGTACAATTGTTCCGTACGTACCGCGACTTCGTGAAGTGGTGCCGAACGCACGCGCAATATATCATCCTAGAACATTGGGTCGGCGGCAGCTTTGTAACGAGCAAAGCTCTGCCTAGTGACGTAGACGTAGCCCTAGTGTACGACATAGACAGCGTCAATGCACTTAGCGACGAGCAGCAAGCAGAATTGGTAGCTGAGCTACGAAATGCGCAAAATGGCGATTATCACATTCACCTACAAATATGCTATGCAGACGTTGCGCCGTCACATCCACACGCCTCATTGGTGCGCAAATGGCGCGAGACCTGGCTGGAATGGTTTGGCTTCGACAAAGAAAAGCAC
>CAYSRY010000361.1:497-3164 GCA_964433395.1 uncultured Armatimonadia bacterium
TGCAGCAAGAGTTGCACAAGATAGAGGACTTACTCGTGGAGGCGCGAGTATGGGCAGACGAGGGCCCAGAATATTTCGCTGCCAAGCTGATGCTGCAATCAATGGAAGACAGGGAGCTTGAGCTGCGCAGAGCTTTGGCGATGATTAGAGCCCAAGAGGGCGCCGCTGAGTTGACCATGCACTTCGATGGAAACGTGGTGCACGAACACAGGATGGCAATCGGCCCTCTAGCTCATACACTGGCAAATATACAAGCTTTGATAGCCGCTATAGGCCATGCATGTAGCCATGACGATGTCAGCCACGTAGGGGCAATCCCGGCCGACGTATTGGAGCAAACGCAATTGCGGCTCTGCGGAGTGAGAGCCGGATCTTTTGTCGTAGAACTTCTGGGCGGAGAGAATGAGCAAAGACGCCTTCCAGCGACAGAACTCCTGACACGGTCTGTACACGAATTTGCGGAGCTCCTTGTTGCAGGCAGCGACGAAACTACACTCCGCAACACATTCAGTCGACTTGGTCGACGAGTGTACACTCACTACGAACATCTACTTAAGGGATTTACAAAGCAGGAAACTGATGTAACAGTCGCATGGTGGGATTCCGAATTTGCTCTTCAGAAAGCCAACATCTCTGCAAACGATGCGCGAGACATTGCTGAAGTCCTCGCACAAATACGTGACGTCGTGCAAGAACGCACCAGTTATAATGGGTATCTCATCGGCCTAATGCAGAAGGGCAAGCGATTTGAATTTCAGCTTGATGATGACAATGACACGGTCATATCCGGCAGCGTGGACAGCGACTGCCTAGAAGGTGCCACCGCACTATACGGTAAGTTCATTGAGGCTACCTTATTGGTTGAAGCGAAAAGTCTGCCAGGTGAAGATGAGCTGAAAGAGACTTACAAACTTATCGCAACGCAACCAATCGAATAGTGCCTCTGATGGGGTGCGAGTTCGTCGGCGATCGGAAACGATAACGAAAACGATAATGCTTGCGGAATTGCAATAAGTGAGAGGGCGGGCAGCACCCTCTCACGCGGTAGCTAAGCAGTGGAATGAAATAGCCGCTGGGAAGGCGGGCTATTCCTTGGTGCCGAGCTTGGGCTTGGAGCGCATGGAAAGGCCAATGCGATTGCGCTTCAGGTCAATCGAAATCACCGTCACCTCAACGTGCTGCTGGACCTTCACCACCTCGGCAGGATCCTTGACGAAACGATCCGCAAGCTGGCTGATATGCACAAGCCCGTCCTGGTGGACGCCCACGTCGACGAAGGCGCCGAAGTTCGTAACATTGGTCACAATCCCCGGAAGCTTCATGCCCACCTCGAGATCGTCGACCTTCTCGACCCCCTCGGCGAACTGGAAAATCTCGAACTTCTCGCGCGGATCGCGCCCCGGTTTGGCCAACTCCTCCATAATGTCCGTCAGAGTGGGCAAGCCAATGGAATCAGTGACATAGTCGGCGAGAGTGATCTTTGCGCGCAATGCCGCGTCGGCCATGAGATCGGCAACCGTGCAGCCGAGATCAGCGGCCATCTTCTCGACGATATGGTATGCCTCCGGGTGAACGGCGGATGCGTCCAGCGGATTCTCCGCATCGCGAATACGCAGGAAGCCAGCGGCCTGCTCGAAAGCCTTGGGGCCAAGCCGCTTGACCTTGAGCAGCTGCTTACGGGACTCGAAGCCGCCATTCTCATTGCGATACTCGACAATATTCTGGGCCAGCCCCGGACCAAGGCCGGAGACATATGTGAGCAACTGCTTGCTGGCAGTGTTGACCTCGACGCCCACACCATTGACGCAGGACATGACCACATCGTCGAGCGAATTTTTGAGCATCGGCTGATCGACATCGTGCTGATACTGGCCAACGCCGATGGATTTAGGATCGATTTTGACCAGCTCGGCCAACGGATCCATGAGGCGGCGACCAATCGAAACCGCGCCGCGAACGGTGATGTCATAGTCGGGGAACTCCTCGCGGGCGACCTCTGACGCGGAGTAGATGGATGCCCCACTCTCGTTGACCATCACGCACGGGATGTCGGGGAGCTTGAGGGAATTGACGAATGCCTCAGTCTCGCGGCTGGCAGTGCCATTGCCAATCGCGATGATCTCGATATTGTATTTGTCGCACATGGCAAGGACCTTGGCAGCCGCCTCGGTCTTGCGGTTTTCGCTCTGCGTCGGGTAGATGGTGTCGTTGTAGAGGAGCTTGCCATGCTCGTCGAGACACACGCACTTGCAGCCAGTGCGGAACCCCGGGTCAATGCCCATCACGCGCTTTTCACCAAGCGGTGAGGCCATGAGCAACTCGCGGAGATTGTCGGCGAAAACGCGAATAGCCTCGGCGTCGGCCTTTTCCTTGGTGGCAACGCGGATTTCAGTCTCCATGGAAGGGCCGAGAAGGCGCTTGTAGGAGTCTGCGGCAGCGATGCGGACCTGCTCAGAAGCCGGAGTAACACCACGGACAAAGAGCTCGTTGAGCGCGTCAATGGCGAGATTTTCAGGCGGCGCAATCTCGAGCGAAAGAATCAGCTCGCGCTCCCCACGACGCATGGCAAGCACGCGATGGGACGGCGCGGCCTCGAGGGGCTCCGTCCATTCGAAATAATCCTTGAATTTCGCGCCCTCTTCCTCCTTGCCGGGGATGACCGAAGTG
>CAYSRY010000362.1:0-3139 GCA_964433395.1 uncultured Armatimonadia bacterium
ACCTTACAATATGTACTCGGGCGCAACAGCCTGACGAAAGAGCAGCGAGAGGCTGGCGAAACACTCAGCTCAGCCTACATCACAGTCTCAGAACCGCATAAAGGCGCTGCTGCTGTTAAATCTGTGGAAAAACTCGCATCATTTGAGGCAAGCAAACATGCGGTCGGCCTCTCAGTCACCCACGGTAACATGACCGACCTCATTCACAGTACACTGGACCAGGAAGCAGACCAGGAATGTATCTGGCAGACTGCCGACGACAGTCTGATGGTTACTGGTGAGTTTGCTGCAGTAACGCTTGACACAGTGGGCGTCAAACGAATGTGTCTTGTCAATGGAACTGCATTGTCCTTCGGTGAAATTGATCTCACGGTTGATCCATTGCCGCTTGGTCATGTCATTGCGGTTGACTATGACGCAAACGCTATAACCGTCGAAGGGGAAGTCCCATTTCCAGACGCCCTCATCGATCGCGTTGCCATTCTCGGCAATGAGCTCCAACGCACAAGCTATACAATCAAGTCATGCACTGTTGAGGGCGGTAACACAACATTCGGTTTTGGCGACACTCTCTTCATCATCCAGATGGGCTACGTCGAAGCGATCGATAATACCGCCGATACGCTTACTCTCGCCAAGCTCGACCGTGTGGACGGCAAACGCCATCAGGGGCGCTGGCTTTACAATGAGGACCGCTCTATCGGTTTGCGCATCAGCAACTGCACAGGCTCGACATTCACAGTTGAAAATGCGCCACAGAATCTCGACGCCGCATTCTCTGATATCGATGGAGATGGTCGCCGCTTGTTCTGGATAAGTGACATCGGTCCTGGCGACAATTGCCACGTGCCCACAATCACCTCTGTCGAGCGCGAAGCTGACAACCTCTACCGCGTCCAATCCATGTCCAATGTCACTCTTTCCGTTCCAGGGGCGAAAGTAGCGCTCGTAACCGACTGAGCCAATCTCTGCAGACGACAAGAAGGCCCGGTCATTTATGATCGGGCCTTCTCTTATCATCACTCTTCAGAAACACATTCAACCGCCATGCTCATCTGTTTCCGGCGGATTCCCACGGTGGCTGGCCACCAGTGTCTCAAACTTGCCAGTCTCCATATAAGCTACGCGCTCAGCAATGTTGACCGTGTGGTCGGCCACACGCTCAAGATAGCGGGCAACCAGCAGAAGCGAAACCGCCTGCGGAATAACGGCCTGCTGCGCCTGCATAATCGCCTCAAGTTCTTCTCGCAGTGCATACCACATCCGGTCCACATGGTCATCCTCATCGACAACTTGCGCGACGAGCTCCAGATCTCGATTAACGAGCGCCTGCAGAACTTTCCGAAGCATCATTCCGACAAGTTCACCCATATGCGGAATATCGACAAGCGGCTTGAAATACTCTGCCCCAGCCAATTTGATGGCCATCTTGGCAATGTCCACGGAATAGTCCCCGATGCGTTCTACATCGGCGATAACCTTCATCACCGTGCCGATCATCCGCAGGTCGCTAGACATTGGCTGCTGCAGGGCAAGCAGGCGCATACACCGCTGCTCGATCGCAAGGTCCATCTGATCGGCTGTGTCATCAGCCGAGATGACCTCATTCGCCAGATTCACGTCATGCTCAACCATCGCCCGCATGCTCTTATCAAGCATCGCTTCGACAAAGGCTCCCATCTCCAGCAGCCGCTGCTGAAGTTCACTCAGTTCGTCTTCAAATGCCTGTCGGGTCCGACGCATCTGCCATCACTCCTAACCAAAACGCCCTCGCACATAGTCGTCGGTACGCGAGTCAAGCGGCGCCTCAAAGATACGCTCCGTGGGACCGTACTCAATGAGTTCACCAAGCAGAAAAAAGCCGGTGTACTCTGAAACACGCGACGCCTGATACATGTTATGCGTAACGATAACTATCGTGTATTTCGTCTGCAGCTCCAACATCAGTTCTTCAATATGAAAAGTTGCAGTCGGGTCGAGTGCGCTGCATGGTTCATCCATCAAAACAACCTCAGGCTCGACAGCCAGAACGCGCGCTATGCAAAGCCGTTGCTTCTGCCCACCGGACATGCCCAGCGCAGACTGCCGCAGTTTGTCTTTTACCTCGTCCCAGAGTGCGGCGCCGCGTAGACTGCGTTCCACGATTTCATCGAGCTTACCGCGATCATGTGTCCCATGTAAACGCGGTCCATACGCGACATTATCATAAATTGACATGGGAAACGGGTTGGGAGTTTGAAACACCATTCCCACGCGTTTGCGCAAAAGTACAACATCAGTGTTGCGAGCATATATATCTTCGCCATCAAGTGTGATGCTGCCTTCAATGCGTGTACTGTCTATTGTGTCATTCATGCGGTTAAGGCATCTCAGGAATGAAGACTTCCCACATCCGGATGGACCGATCAGAGCTGTGATCGTACGCGCCGGAATTGCCATGTTGATGTTTCGTAAAGCCTGGAAGTCGCCGTAATACATGTCGACACCGCGACCTTCCATTTTTATCTCGCCCTCAGGCCGGAGGATCACGTCCTGCTCATTACCGCGGTCAGCCAATAATATCACCACCTGTGGGTTCTGCGAAGACGTGCCCTGAATACTATGGCAGCGAGATTCAAACCTACCACCAGCAGCACAAGCACGAGCGCAGTTGCCCACTTCTTCTCTATCGGTACTTCAGGTGCCTCTGTTGCCATGACGAAAAGCTGGTACGGCAATACCAATATCGCATCGAACGGACTGTGTGGGTAAGGATTTGAAAGAGTGTAGAACGCGGCAGTGAAGAGAATCGGAGCAGTTTCACCAGCAGCGCGACCGATCGACAGAATAAGCCCGGTGATAATCCCTGGAAATGCATTCGGAAGAACAACGCGACGAACAGTTTGCCACCGCGTTGCGCCAAGGCCCCACGAAGCTTGCCGAAGACCGTGGGGGACCTGGCGAAGCGCCTCCTCGGAGGCACTGATGACGAGCGGCAACACTAACAGGGCAAGCGTACATGCGCCTGCCAGCAAGCAGCGCCCGAAATTCATCAGCATCACGAAAAGAGCCAATCCAAACAGCCCGTACACAACCGACGGGACACCTGCAAGGTTTACGATGGCAAGCCTGATCATGCGCACCAGAAAGCCGCGCGAGG
>CAYSRY010000363.1:0-2085 GCA_964433395.1 uncultured Armatimonadia bacterium
TAATGGCGATTCAAATAAAATCAGGTGGGGGGGACCTGAGGTCCGTGGATGTACAACTTTGGTCCGCGAATGTCTTTTCGCGTTGGAAAAAGCCAGCAGGCCCGCTGGCGCAGGGGCTCGTTCAGTTTTCCACCACTGAAAGCCCAGATTGGGTTACAGGGAGCTGAGGGGGTTCATTCGGGATGTAACTGCCCTCCACAGGTGATAGTGGCAGGCTATATTTTCCTTTAATATACAGTGTTTTCGACGCCGAATCGTAGACCGCCGAGGCCCCGCAATAATCCATCAGCACCCACAGTGGAATCATGCTGTTCCCACGGTAGAAAACCGCTGGAACTGCCATGAAAATCTCCTCTTTTCCGACTGTCATCATCCGCTTGTTCAGGTCCATCTCAATCTGCCGCAATGGTGCCTTGATAGTAAGGTGCATGGCAGCCTTGTCAAGGCTGATTCCACACCCCAGAGCGGGCACTGTAGGTTTAGCGGGGAGCAACCATTGTCCATCTATCATAACCGGCTTTACGGGCAAATCAGCGTACTCTCCATTGATTTTGACCTGCAGGTCCTCATCGGTGGCAACCAGCTCCAGATCGCCTGATTCGGTGTGTACAATCATCTCATTCTGCCACGGATCGGCCTTCTCAAACAGCTCGGAAACGGTAACCAGCTCATACCCTCTCGCCTGCAGATCCGGCACGATTTTCCGCACCGCGGCGACGGTTTGCGCCCGATTTCCCCCGCCATCATGCATCAGAATTATGGCACCATCGCGAGCTCCCCGCATTGCCCGGCTGTAGATTGCTCCACTGCCCGGTTTCCGCCAGTCATTCGTGTCCGCCGTCCACAATATTACTCGGTAGCCCATCGAGTTTATAACACTTCGAGCCGTCTTGTTTATCGCTCCATATGGCGGACGGAAATTCCGCGCTCTGCCCCCAATAAGCGGCTCTACGGAGTTTTCCCAGCGTTGGAGCTGCCCCCGGATTGCCCCTGCGGAAAGCCTCGTAAGGTCTGGATGCGACCATGAATGCCCAGCGATTTCATGCCCTTCCGCGACGGCTCTGCGGATGGTGTTTTTGCCCCCGCTGACGCTGTATCCGATGAGGAAAAATGTCGCTCGTGCCCCGTGCTTTTTGAGGATATCCAGAATCTGTGGCGTGTACTGACTGGGGCCGTCGTCAAATGTCAGCGCAACGCGGCGAGGCCCTGGGGCTCTTGACTTCGTTGGTGATAGCGCCGCAAGTTGGATGCCGTCAATCTGGCCGGAAATCTCGCCTCGCGTGACATATTTGATGCCGCCGACGCCCGATTCAGTGAACCACGGCATCCGCTTCGGGCCATCTGCAGTTGCCGCGGCTGGTGTTATGAATGTGGCGGACTGAATGACGTTTTCAGTCCGGTTTGCGGCCGGCGTGATTTCGACGCTGTCGCCTCTGCGGACCCGATATGCCGCCGGGACGCTGACGCCATTTACGATATAGTCGGTGGGGGTGCCGCCGCCACGCTTGATGACATTGCCCCGCACATCGAGCAAGTCGCCGGGCTCCGTCTGGATGCCGAGTCGGCTGGCGCACTTGGCGACTGTCGGCGCGGGTATCGTCGAAACCGATTGGCCATTGATGCTGGCGCGGAAAGTGAGCGAAATTATAGCCCAAAGCGCAATAATTCCAGTGGCTGTCAGAAGACGGATGCGTCGGCGTGCGATAGCGCCGTGACGTATGCTCGGCTGCACGGAGGTGTGCCCTCCTTTTCGCATGGCTGAAATGGAGTCGGCAGATATGCTGGGGATTTTGCGTATCGAATATGGCAGCTGCACTGTGCCTGATCTCATTGCGCTGCGAATGATATGCGTATTCATGGTAGCATTTCGCGCATGAAAAACGCGCTGGTGTGGTAGAATAGATACTAAAAATAATGGCAGATTGCGGCGCACGGTTAGTTAGTGCTGCCCCCTCTCCAACATCTGAGTGCTGGGCTGCGCGCAATGCTTGGGTGCGTAATTATTTGAGTATACCCCGGGTAACGCATCCCGGCAAACTCTATCTCGGCAGCATACCATCTCTCAATCTCAAAACCAACACCAAA
>CAYSRY010000363.1:2095-3129 GCA_964433395.1 uncultured Armatimonadia bacterium
GACGCCATAAATATAAGGGGTGGCAAATGGATACTGGATGGATGGGGGCGCGAAGCCCTACACAATTGATGGTAATCAGAGGTAGCCTATAACAGCAACCGCAACTGCTGCAAACGATCATAATCGCCGGATTACAGTGTTGAGTGTACGCTGATGACATGGAGGCATAATATGACCACCCGGACAGCGACCGGCTGCGAGAACAAATCAAGACTTTTGAACTTGAGGCGTCGACATCGTGCCGGCGCGGAATGTATCTGACTTTGCTTATACCAATCGTCTGGTTTTTCAGCAGATGCGATGTAGTCTTAATGGGTGTGCTCATTGTTTTCACTGCAGGAGTCACGCTTCCTCTTACACACCTATTTGCTGGATTCATGATTGATGAAAAGTTGCAGAGATTCCATCGGATGCGTGTTAATGGTGCAGCTGGCGCACCGGAGGTTAAGAAGAGCCAATTTGAACGACTGTATGCTGCGAGACCACGTGATTGGGGCATAGCGGGACCATTACTTTTTGGAGGCCAGTTATTAGTCCCTGATTATTATGCAGAGCACAGTGACGCTATTGGGATGATTGCCAGGCTTGCCCTCTTTACGACGACGAGTTTCGCTCTATATCTAATTGTGTACTTCTTCCTTTGGCGCACACGTGGAAGAACACTGTTGCTGGCGAGCGGTTTTGATGCAGAGCAGATTATGATCGAAGAGGGCCAAGCGTCTCGAAGGGTATAGATGGGTAGCAGCACAGCAGAGGAGACGACGGAAGATGAAAAAGCGGAAGAGCATTATCTTTTTGATAATCGTCATTTTGGTGATCGTTGCGTTGGTGGGTGGGGGAATAGTCAGCCGAAATGCCCTGCTGCTTGTGGCGGTGGAAAATAGCTCCCCTGCGGCCGTGAGGGTATTGATCACGTGTGGCGCAGATGTAAATGCGATCAACAGAGACGGCTATACACCACTGCACCTGGCAGCACGCTCTGGCGACCTTGAGACAGCGAAGTTGCTCATTGAACGCGGTGCAGATGTAAATGC
>CAYSRY010000364.1:0-3129 GCA_964433395.1 uncultured Armatimonadia bacterium
ATGGGCCGCGAGAATCGCGTCATACGCGGCAATAGCTTCAGTGTTTTTGCCGGCAGTATTGAGCTCTTCAGCGGCCTTGAGCTGGTCGTCGACAGACGCCGTGGTGGCTTCTGCAGCAGCAGCAGCCGGTGCGATCGTAAAAATGAAAGCGGCAAAAGTTGCGGCAAATGCCAGCACTGCAAGCGCCTTCGTCATCTGCGAGCTTCCTTCCTGATGCGCTCGGCCCACGCCGCGGGAGCAATCTCGCGGAGCAGTTCAAGCGCCTTCTCAGCAGTGATGCCTTCGTGATGGTGTTCGAGAGTACGCGTGATATCGGCGAGCGCGCGTTCATCGTCGCCCAGAGCATGGTAAGCGCGCGCACGATTTACATATGACGCATGGAAATGCGGATCAAGCTCAATTGCGCGCGTGAAATCAGCAATGGCTTCATCGGGGCGCGCAAGCCCTGCCAGTACATTTCCGCGATTATTGAACACAGCCGGATCGTCGGGGGCAAGCTCAGCGGCCACGTTGAGATCAGCCAGCGCCGCCTCCGGCTGTTCGAGATCGAGAAGAATAAGCGCGCGATTTTTGCGCGTCTGGAGATGCTTTGGGTCGAGTTCAAGCGCTTTGGAATATTCCATTTCCGCGCGTTTGTATCGTCCCATGTGGGCGAGAATCGTCGAGCGATCGCAGTAGGCCCTGACAATCGTCGGATCAAGCTCAGTTGCGAAGTCAAGATCGGAGAGCGCAGCAGTTTCGCCGCCCGTGGCGGCGTACGCTGCAGCGCGGTCAATGTAGAGAGCCGGTTCATCAGAATGTATATCAATCGCAGTGGTGTAGTCGGCCAGCGCCGCCTCAAAGTTGGAAAGATTGAAATGCAGCCGCCCACGATTTCGGAGAGCAACGATATTGTGCGGATCAAGCTCAATGGCACGGGAGAGGTCGCGTTCAGCCTGCCAGTTGTCCCCCACCCCTGCGTAAAGCAATCCCCGATTGAGCCACGCGTCGGCGAGTCGTGGCTGTGCACGCACCGCAGCAGAGAACGCATCAATGGCAGCCTCAGTGTCGCCAGCCTTGAGCGCTTTGTGGCCAGCCCTAAGCCGCAATCGCGCAATATGGAGTATGTAGCCGATGTACAGGAGTACAGCGGCAATGATGATGACACCAATTTCCAGTGGCTTCATACAATCCTATATCCATAGTGAGAGATGTTGTTTTGAGGGAACTGTTGTCCATAATTTACGCTGCCCTCGGTGAACAGTCAAACAAAATCGCATCTGCACTTCCAGTGTCTGGATACGCAGATGCGATAAGATTATACACCTAAACGGAGGATACGCGAATGCAGGAAACACTTTTGAAGGGTCACGTCGTCGCTGCAGGTGATGCTGTGGCACGTCCGCTGGAATCCGGGCGCTCACAGCAGATCGACGAATCAGAGTGGCGGCGCGCCTATGCAAACGGCGAAGTGGTCGAACCGCCATACAACCTGGACGCGCTGGCCGACCTGTATGAGACCAACGCAGCGCATAAAGCCTGCGTCGATGCCAAAGTGACGAATATAGTGGGCCTCGGCTACACGTTCGCACCAGTCGGAGGGCAAAATACATCCTCTGACGATCATCTGCAACTGCTGGATCACCTGTTCAGCCACTGCAATCCGGACATGACTTTTACGGAAGTCATGCGGGCAGTCTGGACCGACGTCGAATGTCTGGGTAACGGCTACCTGGAAGTGACAAGAAACAGCCGCGGAGACATCGACGGCTTCTATCACATCCCTGCGGTGACCATGCGCGTACGTGCGGACAGGCAGGGCTTCGTCCAGATCAGAGATGGCCAGCAACGACATTTCCGGCACCTCGGCTCAGAAATCCAACGTGAAGAGGAAACCGGAGAAGTCGTCAATGAGGTCATTCACTTTCAGAAATATACCCCCCTGTCGAATTATTACGGAGTGCCCGACATCATCCCCGCCCTGCCCAGCATCCTCGGGGATAAAGCAGCGTGTGAGTATAACCTGGACTTCTTCGATCACAATGCAGTCCCGCGACTGGCAATCATAGTGGAAGGCGCCCAACTTTCCGACGGCCTCCTGAACCAAATCCAGCACTACATGGAAAGCGAAGTCAAAGGCCAGGCGCACAAGACACTGGTGCTGGAAGCGCCCGGCAGCGATGCAAAAGTCCGCATCGAGCCACTGACCGTCGGCGGCACCGAAGATGCCGGCTTCGTGGACTACCGGCGTCAGAATCGTGACACAGTGCTGATGGTCCATCGCGTTCCGCCCGCAAAAGTGACAATAGTCGAAGACGCAAACCGTGCAAATACCGATGACCAGGACCGAACCTTCCGCGAACAAGTCGTGAAGCCAGAACAACGCCGCGTAGAATTTCGCCTGAACCGCGTCATCCGTGAGCAAATGGGCATAAGCGACTGGGATTTCCGCTTCCGCGAGATGGACCTGAGCGAAGAACTCAAAGAAGCACAAGTGGCGGAGATCTACGAGCGCATGGGCGCGTGGACCGTGGATGAAATCCGCGGCCACCAGGGCCTGCAACCGCTTATATAACGGAACGGCAGAACAGCATACGACAGCCACAGCATACGGCACTGGATAGAATGTGATGAACGGCAAACGGCGAAATTAGGCCGCCTGCGGCGGCGAACGGCAGAAGGATAGAATGGCCTGACGGCAAACACCGTGGGGGGCTTTTGTAAAAGCCCCCCACCCCCCCAAAAACTTTTGGAAGGAACGGCGAACAGCTAAAAAGGGGTGCCGGAGGTGGGTGCGTGCCGCACTCGCAGAAAGAACGGCAGAAGGATGGAACGGCCTGACGGCAAACGTCATGAGGGGGGCTTTTGTAAAAGCCCCCCTCAACTGACGGAACTTCGTTCCGACCCCAAAACTTGTGGAAGGAACGGCTACAGTTGATTACGCACTCAGCGTTTTGCCACCCAGAGGGTATCGAGCACCTCAGGCGTAATCGTCTGATTGTGCGAAAGCCATTTGGCGTGCCCATCAAGGAACGCAACATTTGAACCGTTATTGTGAATGTCAGGTGCGTTGTACTGAAGAGCGAGAGGAAGCCACGTCGGCTCTTTGGGCGGATAGACAAGACGTACACCCAGTGATTCAAAGATGGA
>CAYSRY010000365.1:0-3114 GCA_964433395.1 uncultured Armatimonadia bacterium
TTTGAGTTAGAGACACCGTGGAATGAGCTGACGGAGCGGCAGCGGCATTTGATTATATATGGGGCGGACGAGCCGCTCCCTGTGCGTGCAGGTATGGAGCTGGAATATGCCGGGTTGGTGCCTGCAGTTGAGGCAGGCCGGGCGGCAAGCTATGAATTCCGGCACAATTTTGGCCAGTTGCTGCGAGATCTGCCATGTCCGGCATGTAGTGGGGGGCGCGTGAGGCCGGAAGCCGCAGCGGTGGCACTTCACGGGCATACGATCGGGGAAATCTGCGGCTGGTCGCTGGAGAAAGTGGACGAATTCTTCGGTGGGCTGGAGCTCGATGCGGTGGAGAAGCCACGGGCTGCAGACCTGGTCAGAGAGATACGGAAGCGGCTGAGATTTTTGCTGGATGTGGGGCTGGATTACCTGACGCTGGATCGCAGCGCGCCGACACTTTCAGGCGGCGAAGCACAACGGGTGAAACTGGCGGCGCAACTGGGGACGAACCTGACGGGGGTGCTGTATGTTCTGGATGAGCCGAGCGTCGGAGTGCATCCGCGTGATAATGATCGGATGCTGCGGGCGCTGAAATCGCTGCGAGATGAGGGCAATACTGTACTCATCGTGGAGCACGATCTGCAGACTCTGCGGGCGGCAGATCATCTGATTGATTTCGGGCCGCTGGCCGGACGACATGGCGGGGAAATCGTCGCGTCGGGGAATCAGGCTGGTCTGATGCGCTCGCCACGTTCGCTGACGGGGCAGGTGCTTTCGGGGGAGCTGCAGATTCCCGTTCCGGAGCCGCGACGCGCATTGCCGGCGAATGACGCGGGCTGGATGCGTATATTGGGCGCCACACAGAATAACCTGAAAAATGTGGATGTGAGCATCCCGCTGGGGGTCATGACGGTAGTGACCGGGCCATCTGGTTCGGGAAAAAGTACGCTGATAGGCGACATATTATATCCGGAGCTGATTTTCCGCCTGAATCCGAGCTCTTCGACGGCGACGCCCGGGCTGCATCGGGATATAACCGGGCTTGAGCAAATCACGAAAGTGATCAATGTTGATCAGAGCCCAATCGGGCAGTCGCCGCGCTCGAATCCTGCGACCTATGTAGGGGTCTTTGACCAGATTCGGCAGCTTTACGCGACATTGCCGCTGGCGCGGATGCGGGGCTATACAGCAGGGCGATACAGCTTCAATAAGGCGGGCGGGCGCTGCGAAGCGTGTGAGGGCATGGGCAGCGTGCATGTGCCAATGCACTTTCTGCCCGATGTATGGGTTCCATGCGAAACCTGCGGAGGCCACCGGTATACGCCGGAGACGCTGGAAGTGGAATATCGGGGGAAGAGCATCGCCGATGTGCTTGAGATGACAGTTGAGGAGGCGGCGGAGCTCTTTGCAGGTATACCGCGGCTTGCACGGCGGCTGAAAGTTCTGCTTGATGTGGGACTTGGGTACCTTCCGTTGGGTCAAGCTGCGCCGACGCTTTCGGGCGGTGAAGCCCAGCGCGTGAAACTGGCGGCAGAACTCGGGAAGCCAAGCCAGGGGCATACGCTGTATCTGCTGGATGAGCCGACGACAGGGCTGCATCCGGCGGATGTGCAGAAGCTGCTGCGCGTGATAAATTCGCTGGTCGAGCTGGGGAACAGCGTGCTGATTATCGAGCATAATCTGGATGTGGCAAAATCGGCGGATTATGTGGTTGATATGGGGCCCGGCGGAGGCCACCGAGGGGGCTATGTGGTGGCTCAGGGGCGCCCGGAAGAAGTCGCGGCATCGAAGGAATCGGCTACAGCGCCATATCTGCGAAAAGCGCTGGCAGAGTCAACCGTGGCGACGCGTGAAACAATTTACGCAATTGAGAAAGATGAGAAGCCGGAAGCGATTGAAGTCGCACACGTCGAGAAACTCGCGACCCCGTGGGAAAGCGATGGCCGCTCATGGCATTTCAAGCAAATTACACTGGCTGATGGAAATCGTCCGAAATGGCCAACCGTTACTCTGGAAGAGATCGTGCGGCTGATTTCGCGGCTGCCGGGCGTGGCGGAAATAGATTACGCACATCCGGACTATATCGCGGTTTATGGCGAAGGGCGGAAAGATGAGTGCTTCCATATAAGGACCGGCGCAGAATGGCACATTGAGCTGGTGGCTTTCGCGCCGAAAGGGCTTTTTGATGAGCAGGACCTTTCGGCGGCGCTTGCGCTCCCACCGTGGAAGGATGTGCGAGATGTGCTTCTGTTCCAACGCGGCTCACGGGCGAAAGTTTACACCGGCCCGCGAAAATATGATCGGGTCTGCGTGGCTCTGCACCATAAGCATGATGTGACCACCGCCGCGTTCAGGGACTTTATTGAGCGCGCCTGGCACGGTTACATGAATTGGGAGGGACGGAAATAATGGACTTCCCATCGCGTCTGATATTCAAACCAATCGTGGAATGTCCGCGCATCGAGGGCATCACGATCGACGGGGACCTCGCGGAATGGGCGACGGTTCCGGAGCTTCCGGCCTTGTGTGCGCTTGATGGCGAAGAGCCGTATGCGCGCGTGCAGATTGCGTGGAACGATGCGGGATTTTACGTGGCGCTGACAGTGCCGCGGAGTGAGCCTGTGACGGCGAACAGACAGCGGCCGCAGAGCGCCGACAGCCTGCAGATCTGGCTGGATACTCGCGGCAGCGGCGGCGGGCACAGGGCGACGCGATTCTGCCACCATTTCATATTGCTGCCACGTGGCGGAGGCCCGCAGCGGACCCGACCATTTGGATGGCAGCAGCACATCCGGCGTGCATATGACCAGTCAACGCTTGCCACAGAAGCGCAGATAGCGGTGGAAATCCGGCAGGATGAGCATGATTATATACTGGAGGCGCAACTGCCAACAGCAATATTGCAGGGATTTGAGCCGGAGCCGGGACAGGTGATGGGATTCACGTATCTGGTGACCGATATTGAGCACCGACGGCAGACATGGGCCGCCGGGCAGGAATTCCCGTTTGATTATGATCCGTCACTGTGGGGCAGCATCAGACTGGGCGGCACGGTGTGAGGCGCGGAATACGGTTGGAGAAGTGTGCGTCTGCTCTGGCAATGATGCGACCACAGAGGAGGGGCAGGATGAT
>CAYSRY010000366.1:0-3085 GCA_964433395.1 uncultured Armatimonadia bacterium
AGAGACGTAGTCATCGACCTCAACGGGCACCATTTCGCGTGATCCTTTGATGGCCGGACGCTCTTTGATGAACGTCTCAGTATATCCTCGTACCCGGCGATAATCGCCCAGCAGATAGGCCATCAAATCCATGATATGGCTGCCCAGGTCGCTGAGTGCGCCCCCTCCAGATTTGCTGTCTAGACGCCAGGACATCGGGCGATTTGGGTCAGTATAGCCTGCATGATAGTACGTGGCGCGAAAATGGTAAATTCTACCCAGGAAGCCCTCGTCAATCAACTGGCGCGCACGCATGGTGGCTGGGATGAAACGACAATGGAACGCCATGCCATGACAGAGTTCTGGATGTTCGGCGGCACATTCGGCAATCGCCAGCGCATCGTCGAGATCGACGGTAAGCGGTTTGTCGCAATAGACGTGTTTGCCAGCCTCAAGCGCGGCGACCACCTGGTCTCGGTGCATGTGATTGGGTGTGCAAACATCTATGACGTTGATGTCGTCACGCTCGAGCAGGTCCTGAAAGCGCGAGGTGCCAAACTCAAAATTCCCCACCTCAGCGGCGGTTTTTGCAGTCTCCTGATGGCTCGTACAGACACCAACCATCACAGGTTTGACGGGTGAGGGATCAAAATACAGCGGAATGCTCTGATAGCCGTGAGTGTGCACTTTGCCAATAAAGCCAAACCCAACCATGCCGATACCGATGCGTTCGCTCATCACAATTCACCTGTATTGTAGAAAGCGTTAGCGAAAGAGCAGCTTTCGCTCAGTGCAGTTCCGCGTGCGACGGTTTGGTCACGCCGACCGTCTGCCATCTCCGAGAACAAACCAAACAGGCGGAGCACACTATGGCCCCGCCCGCATCGTGCCCATATGCCATTATACACTACTTCCGCGCGCGGTAATAGTCTGCCACTTTGCGGATACCATTTGCGATAGTCTCGGCGTGCTGGACTGTGTGCCCCTCGGTCCACGCCGTCGTGAAGAGATTCTGCTGCCCCCATAGAGCGCCGGGATAGTCATTAACGTCATAGTGAGGGTCGCGCCCATATGGTGGCTCCCACGGGAATTCCGAATCCCCATATGCGACGTGATTGGCTATGCAGGGCGTTGTGACCATCGGTGTGCCGCCAGCATATCCTGTTGAGAATGGCATGCCCTCGGCCACAATCGCCTGCGCAAAGGTTGCACGGTCGATTCCGAGGACATCTTCATCAATTGAGAATGAGAACCGCCACCACGAATGTGCAGTGGTTTTAGTGTATAAGTATGGATGGTTAATACCATCGATTTGCATAAGTTTTTTAGAGAGAACTTGAGCTGAGACGCGGCGTCTGTCGAGGATTGACGGGAGTTTGCGCGCCTGCGCCAGTGCCACCGCTCCCGTGACCTCATTCATGCGGTAGTTGATACCGATTCGTTGGACAATCCGGCCCTGCGTGCGTCCCGTACGATCGTAAAATTTGTCATGAAAATCACGCGCGCGAGCATAGAGCTCATCGTTGTCAGTAGTTACGAGCCCACCATCGCCAGCGGTAATCTGCTTGCTCTGCTGGAGTGAGAAACAGTTTATGTCGCCGAATGTGCCGACCTTTTGGCCGTCATACTCAGCACCATGCGCCTGTGCACAATCTTCGATAACGTAAAGATTGTGCCTGTGGGCGATCTCCATGATTTCATCCATTCGGCACGGCTGGCCGAACAGGTGGACGACGAGGATGGCTCTGGTGCGCTCGGTGATGCGCTGCTCGATGGTTTCGGGATTTATGTTGAGTGTCATCGGGTCACAATCGACGAAAATCGGAATGCAATTGCACTGGACTATGCCGATGTACGTACCCATGTCTGTGACCGGGGAGGTTATGATTTCATCTCCGGGATTGAGCTGCAGTGCCGCCACAGCAGTATGGAGTGACGCAGTGCCGGATGTTACGGCCTGCACATGCTTGATGCCGAGATATTCGGCATACTCATTTTCAAAAGTCTCGACCATACTGCCGGAATATCGGAACATTTTTCCACTACGGATGACCTCAGTGACCAGCGCAATTTCTTCTTCGCCAAGGTCGCGGCCCGAAGCATTTGCCGTGGTCGGAAAAGGCTCAGTTGCAGTCTTCGGGCCGCCATTGATGGCAAGCTCTTCTGACATGTCGCTCCCTCCAAAATTATGCACACATCAATTGTACACCATCGTCAACAAGACAGCCTGGCGTCTAAGCATCGGAACCGATAATTGATACCTACTCGCAGACTTCAAGAATTTTCGCTGCCAGCGCTCTGTTGTCCGCATGCCCCGTTTTGTAGCCGATTACATGAGCACAGAGTGGTCGTCCGGTTAGATAGAGATCTCCCAGCATATCGAGCAGTTTATGTCTGGCCATCGCATTGGCAGCAAACGGCTCCGCAGACATGTGATCGTCAAAGACAATCAGACAGTTTTCGTCGCTTCCCTCTTTGAGCAGCCCAGCCTGTTGAAGTGCGCTGAGTTCGGGCCATGTCGCAAAAGTCCGAGCAGGAGCAGCCCATTCACCGAAATTGTCGGTTGCGGCGTGGAAGTCAGCAAACTGATGCCCGATCAGAGAGTGTGGGTGGACGAGGGAATATGAGAAGCGCGGCGCGTCAGCGGGAAGTACGATGAGTGCGCGATCGTCGCCAAGTGAGAAGATTGGTTCAGAAGGAATAAGAGCCTCGACTTCGCCCTCCAGCCCGGTCACCCCAGCTTCGGATATGGCACAGAAAAACGGTAGAGCGCTCCCATCAAGCAGCGGCACTTCTGGGCCGTCTATGGAGATGAGAGCGTCAGTAACTTCGGTTCCCCATAGCGCGGCCATAAGATGCTCGACAAAATCAACCCGGCAATGCTCGTCGCCAATTGAAGAGCAGGCAGGCAAAGCGACAATATGGGCGAGATCGGCAGGCCATGCCAAACCGGCGTCTCTGCGAGAAATGACGATGCCATGCCCCACTTCCGCTGGTTCTATGGTGACAGTAATCTGCAGCCCACTACGTACCCCCAAACCAGTAATAACTGCATTGGAGGCGACACTTCTCCGTGTATAAGTTTTAATGGTCATTACCATGCCTC
>CAYSRY010000367.1:0-3025 GCA_964433395.1 uncultured Armatimonadia bacterium
TACGGAGAAATTCGGGTGGGTTTCGTGAATGTGAATGGAGCCCTTGGTGCCGATAATCTCCATACGTTCGTCAATCTGGAAAGCAGTGCCATCGGGGAGGCACCAGTTGTTCTCGAGGACGACCGTCGCGCCAGAATCAAGGCGGAACATCGACCATCCACTGTCGGGGTTGGCGTAGTCGTTGAATGAGACGGTCTGGGCATATGCGGATTCGACTTTTGCGCCAGTATACCAGAGGATGAGGTCCATGTCGTGGACGCCATCGCCAATAATCGGGCCGATTTTGGGGAGAACAGTGGCGCCGACTTTGGCCGGTATGTTGCGTCGGGCATATGCGGAGATAATGTCGCCAATCGCGCCGGATTCAATCTCGCGTTTTGCCGCAGCATAGCGGGGATTGAAGCGGCAGATGTGGCCCGTCATGAAGAAGCCTTCGGCGGCATTGGCTGCGGCGACGATTTTTTTGCAGTCAGCGACCGTGGATGCCATGGGCTTTTCAAGGAAAACGTGCTTGCCTGCCTTGAGGGCGGCGACGGCAGGCGCAACATGCTGATCCCACATTGTGGTAATGCTGACAACTTCAATTTCGGGATCGGCGAGCATCTCTTTGTAGTCAGTAAACGTCTTTTTGACGCCGAATTCCTTTGCCATGCGTTTGAGCGGTGTCTTGGTGCGGCGGCACAGGGCACAAAGATCGACATTCGGGATGCCGGAGAGCGCCTCTGCGTGTTTTTCGCCGAACCAGCCTGCACCAATGATACCCCATTTGACAGTTTTCACGAATCTGCCTCCCTTGTCGGATGCGAACGGGCGATGTCATAAATTGGTTTGTGGTGAGCGTGCTGGTATGTTCGCCGCGGTATTGGAGTGTGCCTTCCTGCGTTGAAGAATGTATGGGCGCGAATGAAAAAAGGCCCGGACAGATTTGTCCGGGCCTTTTTGGTGGAGGAGAGAAGATGGTTTTCAGTTTGTGGCGGCACTGAGAATGTCGATGCGGGCCATGTCGCCCGGTCCGCCAGCGGTGAACCAGAAATTGGTGATGCCGTCGCCGTCGGCATCAGTGAGCTCCGCCTGAATGTCCAGTCCTGCGGGATCGACAGTGCAGCCACTGCTGCCTGCGGAGGTGACGTGGAAGAAAGAGGAGTAGTCTTCAGAGGTCAGCGACGCGCCATTGTATATGGGGTAGAACGGGAGAATATTGTCGGTAGTAATTGCGCCGGTCTGGTTGTTGGCTGTGACAAGTTTGCAGAGGCCGGAGCGCATTTCCTGGCCGGCCACGTGCAGAATAATGTCATCGCCAGCAGCTTCGGCGGCGGTGATGAGATATGGGAATGCGGAGAGTTCGTTTTCGATTATGACGGTGCGGCCTGCAATGGAAGCGGGATCGGCGACTTGTGCGCCGGTGATGGTTATGGTTTCGGCGTCAGGTGCGAAGTGGATTACTTCGGCGGAGACGGTGGCGTCGGCGGTGAGGGTGCGGCCGCCCACACTGAGACTGCCTCCGACTGATCGTGCGGCGGAAATGGTGCCGTCCTGCGCAAGGTGATAGAAGCAGAAGCGGCCATCAAATGTGACGCCGCCGGGGAGGTCGAATGATGCACCTGAAGTGGGTGAATGGAAGACAATGTCGAGCCCGTCGGCGCGCTGGAGCTGGAGGGCGACTGCGTCGGCGTCACCAGTATCGAGGCGCGTGACTGAAGCGACGATTGGTGTCGCATCAGTAGCGAATGGTTCGATGACAGATGCGTAGGCGCTGTGGAGGTCGGTGCCCTCGCGGCGTCCGATGACGTATTTGAGGAGCTCCTTGTTTTTGACCGGAGAGACCTGCGCGTCGGCGAGAATGGCCTTTTGGTCGGGTTGGTCGGTCAAATGGAGGCGGACGCGGCGGGAGGTGTCCGGATAGGTGGGAGCCCATTCCACTGTTACCCCGCCAGTGTCAGTCTGCTTTTGCACGTTGACGAGATGCTGGAAGCCGCTGCCCTTGTAGCGGCTGAAGCCACCGCTGTAGCCGGGCTTGGCGAGGTCGTGATCATCGTAAAAATACCCGAGGGGAACGTCCGGGCCAGCGAGAGTGCCTTCGGTGCGTGGTGCGGAGAAATCGCCTGAAATGATGGAAAATTCGCCCGGCGCACCGTGGAGGCTGTAGTTGTGCTGGGAGCCGCCATCAACGCGGAATAAGTCGACGAGATAGCCGGAGTTTTCGCCGGTTTCGACGAGCAGTAGCGTTCGCATGTAGCGGCTGGTAATGTCCTGGTAAACGGATGGATTGTCGACGGTGACCAGATGGAGCGGCCCATCGTTGAAAAATTCCATGAGGCGGCCGCGTGCGTTGCCGAACTGTCTGCGTTCGTCGACGGTGACTGTATTGTGGGCGATAGTCTGTTCTGACCATGAGTAGATGCCCGGCACATAGTCATTCATGAAATCGGGATAACCGGTGTCAGGCAGGAGCGGTGATTTGGTGTCGAAGAGGTGGAGATTGAGCGAGTCGAAATGCCCGTGGCCGCCCTTGTAGCCATAGTACATGGCCGCAGCGAGTGAGTTGGTGGCGTTGTTGAGAATAGCGAGGCCATAGCCGGGCATCAGGCGCGTTTCTGGGGTGGGGATGTCGACGTCTTTGACGGCGTCGTGTACCATCTGAGTGGGAGATGGATCGAAAAGTCCGGCATAAGTGCGAAAGCCACCATCGTCGCCGAAATCGTCGCCGCCCAACCATGCAGCATATCGAGGGTCGGCATATTCGCGCAGTGCAGGGAGATATGCGTCAGGATGTGCGCTGAGACGGCCACCTTTCCATGACCCGGAATCGCCCTCTGCGGGAGTTTGAGTGCCACAGCAGATCATTTCGTACGGGGCGTCAAACATCGTCTTGAATTTCGGATTGGCGTAGAAGTCTGCGTCAGTTTTACGCATGACCTCGGCCATCAGCGCGAATTTGTCCACCCAGAGGTAGCAATAGCCGGGCGAAGTTTCGTGGGGCATCCCGTCGCGAAAAACGAAATTGTAGAGCGCGTACTGCATCCCC
>CAYSRY010000368.1:0-3014 GCA_964433395.1 uncultured Armatimonadia bacterium
TATAGGTTTCAATCGTATTCACACCTTCATCATTATAGGCGATGAACACGCTTTCGGAGTTCTGCGAAACTTCATACACGCCACCCGGCACCATTACATGTAATGTTGCCTCTTCAACAAGGTCTGCGAGAAGTCCATTCGCGTAATAATGTAGTGTATTCGTTTTAGTTCTGTCGGCCGATGTAAGACCTAAATCATATATTTCGCCGTCCGTTGTGAGCTCCATGTGATACCAGTTCTCCGAATCACGACCATCAAGCTGCTGTACGCCATTTTTTGTGATCATCGTTCGCAGGTAACTGGAGGCCAGAGCACTTGGGAATGCCAGACGGCGTGCAAAATGTAACACTTCCACGGTCGTTCCAGGGTCGGTGATTTGCAGAGAGTTAATGTCGCTGCCAAATTCCCACGCGGTATAGGAATAATCGTGCACACCATCGCCATCATCTGTAGATGATGGCATGATCAGCAAATGCCCGCCTTCTGATGCACGGAGCATGCCCAGTTCCCATGACAGGTCACGCACTCCCGTTTGCTGCATCGTGCTGACACGCCGTAGAGATGCTGCCTCAGTGTCTTCGTCTGGTTCGACCATCCTGTAAGCCCCTGAGGTCTCAATTTTGAGATTGGTCGCTGAGCCCGCTGAATAGTCATCGGTCAGAAGCCATTCTGCGCCTAAGGCTCCCGGAAACACCGTAGTGAGTCTCTCAAAAGTCTCGCAGACTTGGACGCCGCCATCAACCTCAAACGTTGCGGTGAAATTGTCCCCAGCTGCCTCCAGCGTGGCGGAATGCGTTTCACCGATGGAGCCTGCCGGCATGGCATCTGTCACATGCATATCCAGACGATCTCCAGCAAGCTCCCAGGTCCCGGATTGCCATTTAGTCAGCGCTTCGCGATATGTATATGTTCCATTTGCTGCAAAAGATATATAGCACGATTTTGTCGCATCATCGTCCTCTTGCGCTGTTGCTACTGATGTGCCAGAGACGACCTCAAAGCCGGCACCCATCCATTCGCCGACAAGAGCGTCGCCCGTCGTCCCCATAGGCCACGCGTCTACACCTGTGGCACACCGCAGTACCTTGATTGCGTCGCCAGCATCTGCCGATCCATTCCCATTACAGTCTGCTGGTGCTTCATATGAATCTAAGCCAACGGCCATGCGCAAAATCTTGATGGCATCGCCGGCAGATGGTAATCCATTCCCATCCATGTCACCAAGGTATAGGCCAAAACCGGCTGACGATACACTTCCAGACCGCTGAGCAGATTCCATATCTGAGCCTGTAGATAGAGGAGTAAGATCGGAGCTGCCGCCCCCACATCCTGCAACCAGCACAAGGCTTACTGCGACTGCGAAAAGTACAACCTTCAACGACAGATGTTTCATCAGCATGTCCCCCCGGTGTTGCCATTTGTAGAGCGTTTGGGAATTATGATTACCGTAACCGTTGCGTGTATTCACCACGACAATCAGAGCGGGTCCAAACTTATGTCAGCGTCCATATTGTGCCTCGCAATCTATCATATAGAGCACACGCGTATTGCTCTGCTTCTTTTCATCCTCAGACACAACAAAACACAAGCAACTCCACTTGCCGCACATTGGCTCCATGTTGGCGAGACGCGACACAATTCATACTGACATATTCCATTTGGCAGGTATTTATTCCAGTACAGCTACCGATTTCCTCCCAACAAAAGACAAAATCACTTGTATTTTCACATAAGGCTGGCAGCTATCAGGACAGCTGACACAATTCACACAATTTGTGACATGCCGGCTGCACCATCCACAGTGACAATTGTTGTACCCATAGCATACACGATGCCTTCGCAACAATTGCGCTTCGGAGTATGCCGACATAATTGTCAAAGCAAAAAAAACAGCCGGATAACGAGGCACACAAAAAAGAGGACCGCAGTCATCTGCGGCCCTCCATTGTACATGATGGTGGACGGGAAGGGGGTCGAACCCTCGACCTCATCCGTGCGAGGGATGCGCTCTCCCAACTGAGCTACCCGCCCACTCGCCGACATTTTAACCCTAAAAATGTCGCAAGTCAACCCATTGCCAATAATCAATGAGCCTTCCTCAGCGTGGCTCTGGAGATGGTTTGAAGCGTTTTTGAGCCACAGAATAGCGAGCCACCAGTTCCTCTGCAACGCCCTCGTCAGCACATATTACGACCATGTCCACAGGAGATGCGACTGCCTCATAGGTGATGGAGCTTGCAGATTTTGTGGCGGTTATTTCCACTGGCGGGCCATCCGGTTGTATGCGCATTACCTTGGCGGCTTTCAAAAATAATGGCATGCGGACGCGTACGGTGGTTGGATGCGTCTCTGGTCGTACAAATTCTGTAGGTGTCGATTCGAACTCGCGGTTCACCAGCACCGCAACGATTGCGCTGTCCCCGCACAGGATGGTACTTGCCAGATAATCACCGTCTTGCACGATTGGTTTCCCAACGGGCGAGCCTGTTGAGAGAAGCGGCAGAACTGCCTGCAAAGTGATGTTCATCTCACCAACGGCATTCCACATTCGCGGGTGGGCGAGCAGACCGTTGCCACCATGCGCCGGATACCATTGGAGTGATTTTGCGCCGCCTGCAAGAGCTGTATACACTTCCATTCGCATTTCATCGGGCTCAAACTCTCGATCGCCTCCCCTGACGGCTGAGTACCCCTCATTCAGATAGAGGAAGGGGGCCGGCTTGCTCGCTGCCTGCGAATGCATCACATGGTCGCTTGTCGATGCCACGATTGGTCCGCCCAGAGCGTATGCATGGGTGCACAGATAATCTGGAATCTGTCCGAATGTATAGAGATTTCTGGGATATCCGCCATGGTCTATCTGCAGATAGGTTGGCGTTTGAGGGTCGAGGATCCTGCAGAACTGATTCGCGCGTTCAACGCCTCGCGAAATGGCCTCTCCGGACAGGTCAGTATTGTGATAGCGCCCGTCAGGCTCATCCTCCAGGAAATACGCCCATAAGCCGGGGTGCCCC
>CAYSRY010000369.1:0-3012 GCA_964433395.1 uncultured Armatimonadia bacterium
GCTTTCTTCTGTGCCGCCGGTTCACTGGATGAAGTAGGGATACCGTATGGGCGCGCATTGGGTGATATTGATGACCCGGTAGTGGCGGCTCAAGTGCGCAAATTTCTGAAGCAGAACAACCCTGACCAGCGGGAGATCGGCTATGACGCGGCCGAGCATCTGATGGGGATGCGGTTTGGCGAATTCGACGGCCCGTCAATGGGAATGTATACCGGGCATGTCGACGCGAGCCAGTGGATGTCGCAGTTAAACGTGCATATTCACCACCGCAGCCAGTTGACGCTTTATCAGGAAGCCAAGCGGATAGACGATGCCCGCGTGGAGGCAGGTCTGGCATGGCTGGAAGATGCGTGTAAAGAGATTCAGTGGGATGGGGACGCTCTGACCCCGGGGCTGAACGGGACTCTCGCCCGTCAGGTGCGCTTCTATCTGGCGATGAAGGATTTCTGCAAGCTGGAGGGTATAGATTTCTGTGGTCTGACGGGGCAATTGGACCTGACGGAATATGAAGACGGGATAACCGGAGATTTGCCGGAAGCGTTGATGAATGACGTATCGGACTGGGAAGACACAGTGAAAAAGCCGATCATTACAGCGACAGAATGCGACTGCAACGGTGCACTGACAATGCAGCTTCTGCACCTGATTTCTGGTACGCCAAGCCTTTTTGCAGACATGCGGCACTACAATGCAGAGCATGATCTGTACGATCTGTGCAACTCCGGCGAGCACAGCCCATGGCTGGCAGGTCACAGCTCGAATTATCGCGAGAACTGGAAGCATGTGACATTGACCCCCGCCTCGCGGTTCTATTTCGTAGGCGGCGGCGCGTCAGTGCATTTCTTTGCCAAGCCAGCCGACGAAGTGACTTTTGCGCGGATAACCCGGAAGAAGGGTGAGTTCCGCTGCCATATGTTCACAGGGAGTTTTGTGAAGATGTCGCGCGAGCAGGAAATAGCCCTTGGGGCGGAGACTTCGCCAGAATGGCCACATGCTTTTGCGCGGTATGACTGTTCGTACAATGATTTCGTGAACCAGTTCAGTTGCAATCACATCCATGCAGCAATCGGTGACCATCTCGCAGCAATGAAAGCGGCCTGTGAGGCTCTGGACATCGAGCCCATCGTAATGAGCTAGTCGTGGAGGGCAATAGGGGAAAGAGGGGGGCGGGCCTGCATGGCCCGCCCCTTTTTCGTATGCGCATGTGTGCGGTTACGGCACGGATTTTGCACCAATGCTAAAGACGCGCAGCGGAACTGCCGATAGAGAGGGCAACGGCAGGAGAAAATGTATCGTGACAGGACTCTCTGCCGCACAACAATGGGGGGCGAACCGATGAAGCAATTTGAGTTCCCGCTGCAGGCGGCTCTGAGGGTGCGTGAGCAAAAACAGGACGCAGCGCACCGGAAGTTTGCTTCGGCACAACGGGACTACAACGCAGCCACAGAACAACTTCGCAGCTATCACCAGATTCTCGCCAGAGCCCAGCGAACGGCTAACAACAACAGCAGCAACACTGTGGACGTTCTGACGCTGCTGAACTTTGATGGCTATCGTCGGAAAATGTCAGAACTGATCCAAGACCAGACCGAACGATGCATGAGCCTCCGCAGCGACCTTGCGCGAGCTCGGCGAGAACTCATGGAAGCGTGCCGCGAACGGCAGACCCTGGAAACCCTGCGTGACAATTGCCAGGAGGAATACACGCAGGAGCTGCTGCATGCGGAAAACCGCGAACTGGACGAGGCCGGTCAGATGTCATTTGCCCTGGCCAAGGATAACCCATTTTCATTTTCCTACAGCGAAACTCCTATGGAAGCAAGTTAGAAACAATCGGGGTTGCGCGCACTCAGTGACATCGTCGTAGAAATGCACCTGTCCACTGCACCGGGAGAAGCATTCGGGACAAACGGATCTCAATGCATTCATGCAGGGAGCAGGAGCCATTGTTCGAGCAAATTGGGCAGATAGCTGCAAAGATCGACACTATACAGCAGCGGATAGAATCGCTCAGTGGAGGAAGCTTCTCGACAGGCGGAGCGGATTTCTCTGCTTTGCTCGCATGCATTCAGGCTTTCGGCGAGGCAGAGCAGCCTGAGCTCTCGTCCCCGCTGGCGGGCGTCGGCACAGCGAACACTGGCGACAGTGTGCTGTCGTCAGGGGGTATTTCGTCCAGTCAGTTCGACGCAATGATCGGGCAGGTCGCAGCCCGCTATGGCGTGGACCCTGACCTCGTGCATGCAGTGATTCGCGCCGAATCAGATTATAACCCCACCTGCATTTCGTCCGCAGGCGCCCGGGGGCTCATGCAACTGATGCCCGGTACCGCCCGGTATCTGGGAGTTGATGATGTTCTTAATCCCCAACAGAATATCGACGGCGGTGTGCGCTATCTAAAACAGCAGCTTGACCGCTTCGACAGCCCCGAGCTGGCTTTGGCAGCTTACAATGCCGGGCCGGGTGCAGTGGCGCAATATGACGGTATCCCTCCCTATAAAGAGACCCAGGCTTATGTATCGCGAGTCATGGGGTACTACCGTGCGCGAAAGCTTGGCAGGTCAACGGCGCAGCTTCATCAGGCAAGTGAGACGACGCAGACGAAAACGTTGCAGGCGAGAGTGGCTGTGCAGAAAACGGTCAACCTCGCAAAGCAACCAGCGATTGATGGAAATGTAACAGAGGTCGCCCCGCTGGCAGTTGGGGTGCTCCCGCCTGGCGTGGCACCAATAACGCCAGTGATACGTTTGGTGAACGCGGCGCGGTCGGAGGCCGTGACAGGTTCCTTGAGTATTGAGAGGCCGACAGGGATGTCCAGCGCGACGGCCCCGGTGATATATGCGCAGGAGCGGGTGGCGAATGCGCAATTGGTTGCTGCGTTAGAGATTCAGCCCAATGTTGTAGCGACAGCGGATGATATAGGTGCTTCGCAAGTGGAGAGGATGCCATTTGCGCTGGCCCCATTTGATGATGTACCCGCGATGAAGCATGGTAATGAGGCAATCAGGGCGAGGG
>CAYSRY010000370.1:0-3009 GCA_964433395.1 uncultured Armatimonadia bacterium
GTGGTAGCGGCTTCGCATTTTGAATTCTGCCTGTTTACCCTTGTTCCACTGCTGAACTGGCCGCAGGTAACCGACTACTCGCGAGTAGACTTCGGTCTCGCTGCTGCAGTCGGGGCATTTGAACACTTCGCCCTTGATATATCCGTGGTTTGGGCACACTGAGAATGACGGCGATAGCGTGAAATAGGGCAGGGTATAGGTTTCACACACTCTCTTCACAAACGCTTTTACCGCCTGTGGATCAGCTACTGCTTCTCCGAGGAATATATGCTGTGTGGTGCCACCAGTATACAACCCCTGCAGCTCATCCTGCAGATCCAGCACATGGAAAATATCGTCGCTGTAGTTCACCGGGAGCTGCGTGGAATTTGTGTAGAACGGGTCAGGTGCAGTCGCACCGGTACACTCACATGCGGATGTGATAGTGTCATACCTGTCATGATCCAGCTTGGCCAGACGGTAGCTCGTACCTTCGGCGGGAGTGGCCTCCAGGTTGTACATGTTGCCGGTTTCTTCCTGGAACACCTGCAGACGGTCCCGCATGTGTTTCAGCACTTTGGCGGCAAATGCCACACCCGCTGGCTCACCGATGTCGACTCCAAGCAAATTGACGCAGGCCTCGTTCATCCCTACCAGGCCAATCGTCGAAAAATGATTCTTCCAGTATTGGTCGTGCCGCTGCTTGATGCTTCGCAGATAGTATTTGGTGTATGGATAGAGATCAGCGTCTGTAAACTGCTCCAGTACTTTCCGTTTGATTTCAAGACTTGTTTTCGCGAATTCCATCATGCGATCCAGGCGCGCGATGAAGTCCGCTTCGTCTGTGGCGAAGAAGCCCAGCCGTGGCATATTCATTGTCACGACGCCAATGGACCCCGTCATCGGATTGGCTCCGAACAGTCCGCCGCCACGTTTCTCAAGCTTGCGCAGATCGAGTCGCAGCCGGCAGCACATTGACCGTGCGTCGTCTGGCGACATGTCTGAGTTGATGAAATTCGCGAAAGAGGGGATGCCATATTTTGCTGTGGCTTCCCACAGCCCCTCAAGGCCGGGCGCGTCCCAGTCGAAGTCGGCTGTTATGTTATAGGTCGGGATCGGGAATGTGAACACGCGTCCCTTGGCGTCGCCTGCAGTAAGCACTTCCAGGAATGCCATGTTCAGCGTCGTCATTTCTTCCTGAAAATCTCCATAGCGGTCCTTCATCATCTTGCCGCCACAGATCACCGGTTCTTTGGCGAGATTGCCGGGTGGTTGCAGATCCATTGTGATGTTGGTGAATGGCGTCTGGAAGCCGACGCGAGTCGCCACGTTCACGTTGAAGATGAATTCCTGCAGTGCCTGTTTGACCTCTTTATATTCCAGGCCATCGTAACGGATGAACGGGGCCAGCAGCGTATCAAAATTCGAAAAAGCCTGCGCGCCTGCCGCTTCACCCTGCAGCGTATAGAAGAAATTCACAATTTGTCCGAGCGCGCTGCGGAAGTGCTTCGCCGGGGCACTCTCGGCTTTGCCTGGTGCCCCTCGGAATCCTGAGCGCAGCAGATCCTGCAGGTCCCAGCCCACGCAATAGACTGACAACAGCCCGAGGTCGTGAATGTGCATGGAGCCACTGGCATGTGCTTCGCGAACCTGCGTCGGATATATCTTATTCAGCCAGTACACTTTGCTGATTTCGCTTGAAATGTAATTGTTCAGGCCTTGAAGCGAATAGGCCATGTTGCTGTTCTCTTTGACCTTCCAATCGAGCTGGTCGAGGTAGTTGTCAATGAGCTCAACATCGGCCTTGTTGACCATTTCACGGATTCGCGCATGCTGGTCGCGATACAGAATATACGATTTTGCAGTATGCCCATAGGGAGACGCCAGCAGGACCTCTTCGACAAGGTCCTGGATGAATTCGACTGCGGGAATTCCACCGTGCATAGCGCCTTCGGCCAGATGAAGCACGTGCATCGTCAAACGCCGGGCGGTGTTTTCGGAAAACTCTCCAGTCGCGCGACCAGCCTTCAGGATAGCCTCCGTTATGCGCGAGGCGTCGAAAGGTACCAGACTTCCATCTCGTTTCCGAATCTGCGTGAAAGCGGTACCCGAAGTGCCTTGGGCCATCTGATGGACTTCGTGTGAACGGGCTTCCATTTTCCCTCTCCTTGCTACCGCGCGCTTCAGAAATGCGAGATGCTGCGGGGCATGATGTGATGCTTCATAAGACTGCGTTGCTATTGCATTGAGGGTGACTAAAAGAGCCACCTGTCGATACAGGTGGCTCTTCCCGTGGCTCGGAGTGCCCATCCTGTATCGCGCAGGACGAAAAACATTGCACCGTGCAGGTGTATCTGGCTTCCGGGAACGCTTGTGTCCGCGCTTTCCCCCCCACCAGCAGATGCTGGTGGGCACGTGGCAGAGCAGACCAATATTACCGGTTACAGTTGCGCGACAGCCACGGATTTTAACCGTGTTCCGGGCCCCTGTATGGCGTGTAGCTTGGGCCGCTGCCTGCATGGCGCTTATGGTGTGGTTGGTTATCAAATAAAGCTTTGAAAACTGGTGCCTCAGAAGAGCAGCTCAGCGTGTCATCGCAGATCTGAAGTGGCACTCTCCATCAGTGCATTTGAGCACTATCATTATAGATTCGCTGGCGCAGGGAGTCAAGGTTGCTGAACTTCATTGGTAAAACCTGAACCAAACCTGCCTGTGCTCCCATGATGCATCTGCTCTCATGCACTGCCACTCACACCAGTTACATTGTGCAACCTGTCACCAAGCGTCTGAATGGGGTCTCAAGCGCTGGCGAGGGCTGCGCAGCGGTCCGCTCGCTATCTGCTCATTCCTCCCGGGCAGGCTTTTCCCTTCCTGCATCACAACTATTTTCAGACCGACAATGTGACCTCACGGACATTCGCAAAATTCAGGCTTCAGAGCGCAAAATGTCGGTCGCAGAGTTTGCTCCTGGTGTTTTTGCGCAGGTCGTGCTGATGAAGTTGGCGAAATGCCCTTCTCCTACGGCATTTT
>CAYSRY010000371.1:0-3002 GCA_964433395.1 uncultured Armatimonadia bacterium
CGCGATTACACAAAGATGCACGAAATGCTCCAATATGTTATGCTGGCTGCACCGAAAGCTGCAAGTATGGGCCGGAATTGGGACATTGTGCAGACGTTTTTCGCGTTGCCGTCTGGTCTGGTAGGCTGGTGGCCATCAAAACTCGCACGCATACCGCATGTTATACGCATCGGGGGCGGCGATTTGCCCGGACATGAAAAAAGATTTGGGACCGCCCACAAAATCCTGCACCCGGTACTTGGCAAACTGCTTCGGGGAGCCGATGCCCGTGTGGTCAATAGTCAAGGCCTCCAGGAGAGAGCGCGCAGTGTCTTTCCCGATCTCGAATTCAACATAATCAATAATGGAGTTGATACGGAGCTTTTCCGGCCAGCCACAGACGCCAACAACGACGTCCCAACAGTCATTTTCGTCTCACGCCTCATCGAGCGAAAGGGACTCCAGTTCCTCATTGAGACACTGGCAGGACTGAACCGCAATGGAGTGCTGTTCAACCTCATGGTGGTCGGCGATGGCCCTATGCGAGCACAGCTGGAAGCACAAGTCAATGACACTGGCCTGACTGACCGCGTCCAGTTCCTTGGCCTTAGGGATCGCGCCGAGCTACCAGATATATACCGACAGGGAGATATGTTCTGCCTGCCTTCATCAAGTGAAGGCATGGCTAATGTTGTACTCGAAGCCATGGCCACCGGCCTACCTGTCGTCACTACCGCGGTACCGGGAACTGGCGAACTGGTGCAGGACGGCGTCAACGGATTCGTCATAGAAAAACCCGACGCCAATCTGCTGCGTGACCCCCTGAACATATTGCTTACAGATAAAAAGATGCGCATGCGATTAGGGCAGGAAAGCCGCAGACGCAGCGAAGAATTCGCATGGAGTAAAATGGCGGCAATGTACATTGAGATGTACCAGAATCTGATAAACGCATCATAGCGGTCAGTGCCTCATAGTCACTTTCGATAAACAGGGAGGTTGAAGGTGCTTAGAACACTGCACAGTACGAGTCTGAAGCTGATGACCCGGTTAGTTCACGCCGCTGACGGCACGGCCGCAAAGCGCGCGGAACTTGACGCATTCGACTATCTGCCACGCGAAGAGCAGGAAAAGGTGGCGATGGCCAAGCTGCGCAATCTTCTACAGCATGCTTTTACCAACGTCCCCTATTACAACCAGATAGCCCGCGAACGCGACCTCGCATCTGACGATTTCAAAACATACGCCGACCTCCAGCTGCTCCCTATCGTCACCAAAGCCACCATCAAACAGAATTTCTCGCAAATGCTCACCGGTGGCTCCGTACCACAAGGAGCAAAACTGAACTTCACGGGGGGATCCACGGGTCAACCTCTGAAACTCTACCAGGACGCGAGCTATCGCCAATATGCAGCGACCGACAAAGCACGCTGCTACGAACGCTGCAACTATGCATTCGGCGATCCACTCGTGTTTCTCTGGGGTTCGGACGTTGATTCCGCAATACACAAATCAAATTCACAACGTATTTTTGACAAAAGCGCTAGAAATCTCCTGTGGATTGATACGTCTGATCTCTCCGAAAACATGCTTCGCCAGCAGAACGCACGCATTGTCGCCCATCGTCCTGTCCTGATGGTTGGATATGCGGCCTCTATGACGTTGTACGCCCGCTATATTGTGCGTGAAGGCCTCGACAGACCACATCCGCGCGCAATTCAGGTCACAGCAGAGACACTCGCACCAGCTGAGCGTGAGTTACTGCAACAGGTCTTCGAGTGCGAAGTTTTCGACCGATATGGCTGCCGCGAGCTCTCGCTGATTGCCCATGAGTGCCAGGCGCATAATGGACTTCACTTTACCCCCCTACGTAATCTTCCCGAAGTAGTGGACCACGATGGGACAGCTGTGTCCCCAGGTGCAATAGGACGAGTTCTCGTTACTAACCTCAACAACTATGCTATGCCATTTATACGCTACGAGATTGGCGATCTTGCGGTCACCTCTACTGTGGAATGCTCTTGTGGTCGGGCAACACCACTGTTTGAACGCATTGCTGGTCGCAAAACTGACAACATTGTCTCACCAAGTGGCAAGGTAATGGCTGGAGCGTTATTGCTAACTCAGATGGCCCGATGTATGGCCGAAACCACCATGATAGAGCAATATCAAGTCGTTCAACGAACACAAGACAGCTTACTCATACGGCTCGTGCCTCATGGCAATGATGATCCCTCGCCCTTCGAAAATCAGGTCTCAAACTTGATAAAAGACAATTTCGACCCTGATTTCAATATCAGTTTCGAAATATGCGATCACATTGACACAAGCGCTTCCGGCAAATATCGCTCTATCGTATCCGAACTCGAAACAACACCATCGAACTGAGCGATAACCTCTCAACACACGAGGGCACAAACAATGAGCATCAACTACGACAGCATGTGGTCAGAACTTGATGACATGAAAAAATATGGCCCTTCCAGTCGCCATACGAGACGCCTTATCAAACAAGCAGCACGCCACATTCAATTCAAGAGCGTTGTCGATATCGGGTGTGGGGATGGCACATTGCTCATGTATTTCCAGCGATGGTTCCCCCAGATCCAGGAGTTCTACGGGCTGGACATCTCAGAAGAGGCTGTGCGCAGAGCCGCTGAGAAAATTCCGTCTGCAGACTTTATGTGCTGGGACGCTACACAGCAGGCTCCACCAATCCATGCCGATCTCGCGGTTTGCTCTGAAGTATTGGAACATGTCGAAGACGATGTTGCGGCATTGCGAAGCATGGCCAGAATTGCATCGCAGATAATCATTACAGTACCCTCCGGTCATATGACAGATGATCAGAAACGCGCAGGGCACATTCGACACTACACTGCCGAAACACTGGCCGAAAAATGTGAACTCGCCGGTTTGCAGGTGAAGCGCTGCACGGCATGGGGATTTCCATTCTTCAGTCTGTACAAACGAGCGCTCGCAAAACAGTCACGTGGATACAAAGTGGGCCGCTACACACCCAC
>CAYSRY010000372.1:0-2982 GCA_964433395.1 uncultured Armatimonadia bacterium
TGAGATCTTGGGACTGCGCAAAAATGATACCGGTCCCCTGGTGGATGAAGTCGCGGGCATGGATGCCACCGAGGCGACCGCCCAGGCTGCACGTACAGCGAACCTTCGCATCTTCAGGCAGGCCATGCTGGACGAAAGTCAGTATGACATGGGAACAACGCTCACGTTCGTGGGTGTGACGGGGGAAACCGCTGTCGTGGCCCACGTCGGCGACAGCCGCGGCTATCTCATCAACAGCGCTGGCATTCATCAGGTCACGCAGGACCACTCGTGGGTAGCAGAACAAGTGCGCCGCGACCGGATGACAGAGGATGAAGCGCGGACATCTCCGATGCGCAATCAGATTACTCGCACACTCGGGGCAGCCGCATCGGTTGACCTCGACATGCTTGCCATACCGCTCGAGGAGAACTGCATTTATCTTACATGCACAGACGGTATCACACATGTGCTGAAAGCCGACCGCATCGCTGAGATCGTGTTGAGCAACGAGAGTCTGCAGGAAGCCTGCGACAGTCTCATCAGTGAGGCGCTTGCATCTGGCGCTACCGACAACCTGACGGTCTCGTGCGTCGAGATCGGGCACATTGAGCGAGGCACAGCTACTGGAGTTGCATCTGATGCGGCGGATGAGAAAACGTTGGGGGCGACCGACGAGTTGTATCCGGTCATCGGACGGACCGCTCACAGTGGCGGCCTCTTTGAGGCACGTCGGATGCGTCCGCTGTTGGCGGCTGTGGGAGTGATAGCACTGATCGTGGCGGTGCTGCTCATGCGCTCGTGTCTTATGGCTCCAGCACAGCAGGTAGCACACGAGGTGGGGACAGATTCAGAGCAGCCGGCGATGCCTGCGTCAGCAATACAACTGCCGCCGATTGAACAGGGCCTGGTTGTCCGTATCGCGGTGAATGACGACAAGCTCATTGCTGCGGCTAATCGGCATGTACAGGTCACCATTCATCCGCCGGGCAGCTCAAAAAATGAGCCGAAAGTGGTCATCGGTCCCGAGGGCGACTATACACGCCCGCTTAATGAACAGGAAGTTACCAAGTGGGCCGATGCGGTGTGCCAGATCAAGCTTTGGGCTGAGGGTGACTACGTGCACCTCGAAACTCAGCCGGCAGATCTTGATGTGTACATTAACCAGAAGATGGTCAAAGACCGTAAAGTCAGAGCCAGTTCGATTGCGGGAGATGCGGCACGCGTGGGATTCTATTTTCCCTCCAACAATGCCGATGGGTATACAGTGGCTCTGACCGCCGTGGACGCCGAGAATTTGCCAGTCCCATTCGAGAAGGAGACGCCGGAGGACGGAGAAGGTCCGCGATAGATTGCAGCGGCCCGCCTGTCTTGAGGCGGGTATGACATGCTGCATATAGGGTCACCAAAATCTATCATCCACGCCCGCGGCCTGTTGGCTGCGGGCGTCATCGTCTTCTCGGGCTGGGGCGCTGTCATACTTGGTGTACAGTGCCTCTCCGATTGCAGACTCCTCGCAAAAGCCTATTTGAGTACTCCTGCAGCACGCCAGCCGCCTCATAAGTCCGTATCTGGCGCTCCTCCCGGCATTTCTATGTCGCCGTACGACGCAGTGCCCGCAGGCACTGCGTCGGTCATCTGCACATTTGACGAAAAGCGCGCGATGGAGCATGTCCGCGTGCTTTCGCAGACTATCGGGCACCGCTTTGGAGGCTCGGATGGCGAGAAACATGCGGCGCAATATATAGGGTCTGTCTTCAGCCAGTACGGCTACGATGTGCGATGGCAGACGCCCATTCGTATTCCTGAGACCGGATTGGTCACCCAAAACGTCATTGCAACGAAACATGCTGATGTCCCTCTGGATGATTCTCGAACAATTCTCATCGGCGGTCACTATGATTCGATTAATCGGGGGGGCGGCTCGCCCGGTGCCAATGACAACGCTTCGGGCATCGGTGTGATGCTTGAAATGGCCCGGGTGCTGCGTGAAGTGACGCTGCCGTATAGGGTGGAGTTCGTCGCATACGGGGCAGAAGAGAGGCAGGGAACGCGTTTTGAACATCATCATTATGGCTCACGGTATCATGCGGCGGCTTACTTCGCAAATTCCGCCGATTCAGAGATTATCGGCATGCTGTGCGTGGATATGGTCGCGGTGGGGCAGACTTTGTACGTGAGGAATATGAAGTGCAGCGACGACATGCTCATTCGCAAAGCGCAGTGGTCAGCCGAACGGCTCGGTTTCGACTTGCAGTTCAAGCTCGACCACTCCGGATGCAGTGACCACGAGCCATATGAAAAACGCGGTATCCCGGTAGCGTGGTTTGAGCGACTGCCTGATCCAGACACTCATACGCGCGGTGACCAGTATGAGAATCTCGATCCTGCGCACATGCGCACGGTGGGGCGCCTGTACCTGCACATGCTGATGGAGCTTTCAGCCGATGAGCTCGACTATCTGGCCGATGCGTCGCCATCGCCACAGTGAGCGTGGGCCAACGTCTGCAGTGTGCGTGTGGATGCGGATGCCGCTTCCGCAGTTCGGACTTCCAGCATGCACGGGAGTTGTGCGTGAAGATATGCCAGCCATGCGGCAATGCCATACCATTGTGTGTCGCCGAAAAGCTCACAGATTGGGCCGTGCGTTGAATGCGTGACAGGGTCGCCTGTGTGCAGATGTGTGCATAGCAGGTCCTCGCCGAGGGCCCCCATCCATTCGGCAGGCCCCACGCGCGTCATACTTGCTCGCGCATGCCCCACATCAAAGCAAAATCCTGGCTGTAAATTCCGTTGGCGCAATGCGTTAATCAGTCCCCTCAGGTGTATTGGCAATGCGGCGAAAGTTGTTGTGCGTTTTTTTGATGAGTTGTTCTCAATAGCAACGCGCATTCCCAGATTTTCCATGCGCAGGACGCAATTCTCGTAGTAGTCGAGAATTGCTGCAACAAGTGGCCGCTCAGACCGCAGAGCGCCGGAGTGGTCTGTCAGCAGATGCGCCGG
>CAYSRY010000373.1:0-1075 GCA_964433395.1 uncultured Armatimonadia bacterium
CCGGCTATTGGCTGTTCTGTCCGCGGATCTATTACCTCCACTTTCACCGCTCCGGCCTTCGGGTCAACGTTCACATACAGGTCACTCCAGCCACCCTCCGGCTGTTCGATAATGGGGGTCTCAAGCATCCCTGAAAGCGCCGAGGCATTCAGGGAATACTGGGCTTCGCGGTTCAGTTTCAGCGTGGCGTAATTCTTAAAATCGGGGCTGCTGTAGAAGAAGATCCTATAATCGCCCACACATGTTGTGGCCAGGAGTCCAAGGTTCTCCGGCTCGCCGGGCAGTTCTCCGCCGGGAATGAAATACCGGTCGGTTTGCTCGAAGTGCAGGCCGTCTTCACTACTGAGCAGGCGCAGGCCCAGGCCATAGAATTCCACCAGCATATGTATACTGTCGGGGCCCCCGACATAGGGAATGTAGCTGTGAATCTGCATGCCGGGCAGGGGCGAAAGGGTATTCCCGTGTGGCAGGGGACTGAAAGATCTGAAATCCCCGGTTGTACACCCAATCATTGGACGCAGGTTCGTACCCACATTGTCGATCGCAATATCTGTCTTACCGCGTGCGTAGCCCAGGAAGCGTTCCGAGCGACACTCGGCATATGGGTTATGAATAAATACCCATTCGGAGTCACGGTTACCCCAGAGGCCTACGCCTTCAAAATCGGGGGCGATCTTATCAACGCCGCCTACGCCGGGGCAGGCTGGATTTTGTGGCCAGTAGTGGTCGGCGTGCGAAAAGGACCACCTGTCTTCTGCTCCTACCAGCGCACGAGTTATGTAGTGATCTGGTTGCTCATGGCTGCCTGTGTAATACAGCACCCAATCCCCGTCATCCGTCTGCATCACTTGCACGTAGCTTGTCGAGGGCAGGTAGCCCCAGTCTGAGTCGGTACGCGCGGTTGCTTTCAGATCATCCAGGAGCATAAATGGATTGTTCCGACCTGGAGGTGGAGTCTCGTCTTCCCAGTGCATACGGGTGCCATCAAATGTGCCGCGCAGATAGCCAAGCTGTTGCACGCCGTCGACCGACGTACCGCGAACCAGCACAATCGTCTCCTGTGCGTTGGGCTGAG
>CAYSRY010000373.1:1085-2966 GCA_964433395.1 uncultured Armatimonadia bacterium
GATGGATCTCTGCGTATATGCGGCACTCATGCCGCCAGGTGTTTGGAGCCGCGAGATCCGCTATAGTGCCGGCGGGGTCAGAGTACTTCACTGGCCGGTTCACTCTGCGTTCGACGTTCTCACTGCGCCACACGCGCGTGCTTGTTCCGGTATCTGGGTCAATGAGGGTAAAATTGTCGGACGGAGCGCATTTCCGCCCATAGCGCGTTGTGCGGGCGGGCAGACGCTGATAGTTTGGCGGGCCGTCTATCTCGATTGATTCAAGTTTGATGTCTGCGCTGTATCCTTCGGAGGGCCCAATACCGGCTGCCTTGCCAAACATCCAGCCTCCAGTGGCGCTGTCATAGGGCCGTTGCAGGCCAAACTCCATATACGACGTCCGTCCCTTGTTGCAGCGCACCACACGCATTGTCCTGACGTCATCCTGCTGTGCCTCAAACTCAACCCACGGCTCGTCGCCGCCCCACTCTTCCCAAAGCCATGCTTCCATGCTCTGCGTTTCAATTATGCCATCAGCCGTGACTGGACAGATGCGACCACGGAAGTCAACGACGCATTGGCAATCGGCGACTGGAATCTCGGCAAGGGCACCATCCAGGGTCACGGCCTTCGTGAGTGCGTCATAGCTGGCAACTTTCAGCCGCGTACCGGCACAGTTCCCATTCAATATTGAAAACTCCGCGCCTGTCCAGTAGTTATCTGTTGTGGTCCCTAAATCAGTTTTGAGGCGGGACACGGTGTTGCCGGCATCGGCAACTATTTTGAGGATTGCGCCGGTGCCCCACGACCCAAATACACCACCATGCATGCCTCCGTTATAGTGCGCAATCGGCCCCAGACAGGTCCACAACTTGGGTTTGTCGCATTAGGCATATGAACTCGAAGACGGACGGTAAAAGGTGGTTGCACCATATCGCCATCAAGCCACCGATGCAGCCAGCCTACACCCTCACCATATGCAGGGTCGTACACACTGCTTATCTGCACACGACCATTCTTCTCTTCATTCACAAGTGTCGTATTCGTGCCGATACCAAAACGCGCAAAAGGCTCGAACACTGCGCTCATGGGCAGGCGGTCATCGATGCTGCCGTCATGGCGGGGGATGCCAAGGGGCAGGATGAGTTTCCGCCCTCTGTATCGCGCGCCGTCATCCAGCAATGCGCGCTCTGCATACCCTTCCGCGCCTGTATCAAAATAGGCGGTCGCATCACCTGAAGCGATGACTGCATCATACGTGCCGTCATATCCTGCGAGAAACGTCATTTCCCCGCTGCTGCATTCGTTTCCGGTTGGCGTTGTCCGTCGCGCATTGCGCAGGGCCACTAGGTCGCTGGCGGAGCCTAACCGTGACAGGTGCTCATCTCTCGTCATGATGGCATCATAGAGAGCGAGGTCATCAAAGCATTTTTCGTGAGATGAGCTACCGACTTGCCCGCCTACATACATCTTCATGCATGGTGTGGCTGGGGCTTTGGCTGTTACGCAGTTCGAAGCATCCTCATAGCTGTTGACGTACAGTCGCAGCGCACCGGCATTGGGCGTGGTAAAATCCCAGGTGGCGGTTACCAGCCACCATTGCTGGTCAAAATGGCTTTGCATGTCGAAGATCTGGGCCTTGTAATTCGTTCCGCCGGAAGTGACTTGAAACATCATCGTGCCTTGGGCATGGATGTCCCAGCCAACTTTGGCGCCGTTATCGGCGTCACCGACGAGCTCCCAGAGAGTATCACTGACGGGGAGTTTGATGCTTGGGTGGTACCAGAACGAAAGCGAACCCTTTTCCCCTGCTGTAAAATTTACGTTGCCGGGGACCAGATAGTGAAGGCCCGGGGACTTGATCCACAAAAACTGTTTCCTCATATATATATATCCCTCTGT
>CAYSRY010000374.1:0-2471 GCA_964433395.1 uncultured Armatimonadia bacterium
TTTGCCACCAGCCGCTACTCTGCCAGCGCATCCAGTTGTGCCTGCAGCGCCTTCAGCTGTTTCTGCAGTTCTGCAACCTGATCGGCCTTCTCGCCCTGTATCTTCCGCCGCAGCGCTTCGGGGTTAACGTGCGTGTAGACCATGGTCGTACTCACGTCACTGTGGCCCAGTAACTCCTGCACCTCTCGAATGCTCAGGCCTGCATCAAGCGCCCGGGTGGCGTACGTATGCCGCAGGGTGTGGGGTGACACGCGCTTCTCAATGCCGGCACGTTCCGCCAGCTTGCTTATCATGTCATGCACTGCCCTGGTGGTGAGCTTGTGACCGCCAGTGCGAATGCCGCCGAAGAATACGTGGCGGCCATTCATCTTCAGCTCTGCCCTCTTGCTGTCCCATGCCTGCAGATATGCCAATGTGTTTGCGTTGACCGGTACCACGCGATCACGACCGCCTTTGCCCTGAGTGACACGGAGCTGGCCTGCCTGCCAGTCAATCTCCGCCGGCTTGAGAGCCACGACTTCACTGACACGCAACCCGGCTCCAAGCATTGCTTCGATCATTGCGCGGTTGCGCAAGCCGGTTGCGGATCGTGTGCAGGTAGCCCGAAGAGCTTCGATTTCATCGGTGCTGAGCGTGACGGGGAGGCGCTTTGCGTTCTTGCGTTTGGTCATGAGAGGGAGCCCCTGATTTGGCTTTAACTTCCGTATTTGTACCTTATCGGAAGTCCAGACGGGATGTCAAGCGCAACATGTGTCTTTTCGGAAGTTAAAGCCCGTTTCGCCTATTTCAACCGCTCCAAATGAAGCCCCAAAAATGGCCCATTTTCACTGGCGCTTTTCTGGCGCTTTTTTGGCACCAAGCAGAGGGCTCTTCATCGAGGCTGAGGCTATGCCGCGCCTGCTCTCGAACCTCACTCATGCCACCCGCGCAGGGGGTGCCACACTGCGGTAAAGTCGTCTTCGGCCACAAGTGCCGCCAATACCGGCTGCAGAAAGTCTGCGACAGTGCGGACAACATCCAAAAGCTCCGCCGGCGCGCCTTCCAGTGTGCTTTTGCGGATGAACGCACGCCATTGCGCCGCTTTGTCATCCGCAGCAGCAAATTCTGCTGTCAGTCCCACGGGAGTGTGCACAAGTTCCAGCGTGCGGGCAGCGCAGGTCGCATGTATCGCGGCGGCCAGCGCCCCTCCGTCGAAATCACTGTACTGACTGAGCATCCATATGTCGTAGTAGTCTTTCATTCGGCTGTTATCGAGCCCAAGCCGCAGCATCACTGAGAATTTCTCTGCAATAGTGCTTTCCTTGCTATACACGCGCAGCACTGCAGGCGGGAAATTCAACAGCGCCGGATAGACACATTCCACTGGCGCTGGCATCACTGGATCACCAAACCCTGTGTCAATCTGCAGGCGCAGACGCGCAGAGCCGAGATGCCCGTTGAAAATCACACGCACGCCCTCATATGCGGCGTCTTCCGTAATCCGCGTCGCCTGCACACTGCCCGCGTCAAATTCCAGACCGTCAGCCTCCACAGGCTGCCTGCAAATCTCCCGCACAATCGCTGCAACTGCCTCCGGTTCATTCTCCATCTGCCCCTGCAGATCGATGTCACGTGTCGCGCGTGAGACCGCAATCACCCCTACCGAAATCGCGTGCAGCATCAGGCCGCCTTTTAAGATGAACCGCTCCCGGTAGGGCGATTGGGACAGGCGATATAAAAATCGTTCCAGCGCGAAATGCTGCAGAACTTCACCAAATGGCCGGGCGCTCTTTCTGGCATGGTTCAACAGGCGCTGATGTACTGAACGTGCGAGGTTATCGCTCATAGCAATGCCTCCAAATATGGCCGCATGACTGGGCGCACACGGCAGAGTCTCGCAAAGCTGCAGAGCGCCTCAGTGCGAATAACGCCCCGTGCACGATACATGCGCAGTGCCTCCAACGCCACGTCGAGGCCAATTTTATTGCGAAATTTGAAACAATCCACGATGGTCTTCTCCGCACTGTAAATTCGCAGTTCCACGCCATCGACGGTATGGGTCTCGATGCCTGCTGAGAAGCACGGGTCTTGCATGTATGTCACTCGCAGCGGTGGCCAGTCAAGCTGTGGTTTATGCGACCCCTGCAGCATCGTAATATGCACGTGGTGGGGAATTTGCGTGGTCAGGCCGTGCCAGTCAAGGGCTGAAATCAGGCACAGCACAGCCCCGGGAACTTTCGCCATGACGGTTGCGATATCCGGCGCGCTCAGGTCCTCCGCTTCAGTCAGCCGGTACAGACCGCGCGCTATACGGTCAATCAGGCCGGCATCCCGCAGACCGTACAGGGTTGCGGGATTGATACCGGCGCGCAGGGCGTCGGCAGTGCGCATCATGCCTGTATGGGCGCGGAATATCTCCAGCGCTTTTTCATACCTGGGTGGGTGCATCCCCATCGTCAGCTTTCCCCGATTGATATTATCTTCGTTAAATA
>CAYSRY010000374.1:2481-2956 GCA_964433395.1 uncultured Armatimonadia bacterium
ATCTTTTAACGAAGATAATAATACCACGGTATGCCAACCTGTCAAACATTAACCAATGAAGGTTTAACTCTACATGGCTTGCCCCTGCAGGAGGATTATGCGCTGCAAGCCGCTCTAAGCGATTGTTTTGGCTTTGAATGAGGAGATGTGGGACTGCCGAGAGCCACGATTGGCCTCTCCGGTTCACCCCCACGGGCGTGGGGAATGGCTCGATAGCCGCCAGCACCGCGTCGACAAGCTCGGTTCACCCCCACGGGCGTGGGGAATGGGGTCAGATGTTAATGCGGCTAAACGCTGGGAACGGTTCACCCCCACGGGCGTGGGGAATGGCTCTCCTTGGGCGTGATAAGGCACGTCCAGGCCGGTTCACCCCCACGGGCGTGGGGAATGGCAGTCGAGATCGACGAGTTTGCCGGGGCAGGACGGTTCACCCCCACGGGCGTGGGGAATGGTTGGCTCCGGCATCCATAAGCAG
>CAYSRY010000375.1:0-2945 GCA_964433395.1 uncultured Armatimonadia bacterium
TCCGTCCTCACAAACCGTGGTTCGTTGCGTCAAAACTTCACAAATGGCATGCATATTCCACCCCACAACGAAGGGCTATAGAAATTGGGAGTCACAATGCGCGAAGCAGCCCCCGACAATAGTCGCAACAACCTGCGAACGCAGCGAACGTCCCGCGAACGGCGTCGAGCGACCTCTGGATTTAAATGTTTGAGGATCGACGACCCATTCCGCATTCGGATCGATGATCGTAATGTCAGCAGCCCCGCCAACCGTGAGCTCTCCAGCCGGCAGTGAGAACCTGCGCGCCGGCTCCGACGTAAACCTCTGCAGCAGCCACAGCCACTGTGAAGGCGTGCGCACATCGAGCGCAGTCACCGTCGCCGCCAGCGAGGTTTCCAAGCCCACCAGACCACACGGTGCGGCCAGTAGTCCCGCGGCTTTCTCGGCCGCCGAGTGCGGGGCATGATCGGTGGCGATGATAGTGATGTCGCCATCGCGAACTGCTTCAAGCATCGCTGCTTTATCGTTTTCAGTGCGCAGCGGCGGGTTCACCTTCGCATCGGCTCCGAATCTCAGAACCTCGTCTTCCGTGAATGTCAGATACTGCGGCCCCGTCTCCATAGTCAGGCGATTATGCCACGCAGCTCGCGCATTGACAACCACATCGACCTCCGCGCGCGTGGAGATGTGACACAGATGCAACTCAGCTCCAGTGCCGGCAAGCGCCGCCCACTGCCGCACCGCTTCGACTGCAGCTGCAGATGGCACGCCGGGCACGCCGAGGCGTTGACTAGCTCTGCCCTCGTTGATGACCCCATCGCCAGCGATGGTTTTGTCTTCCGGATGCGCGACGAACACGCAACCCACGTGGCAGGCAAGCTCCAACGCACCTCGTTTGAGTGCATCGCTCTGGAGCGGGAAAGCGTCGTCCGTGATGGCAATGCAGCCGGCCTCAATGAGTGCGGAGAAATCGGTGAGGCGCTCCTGCCCGTGGCCAACCGTTGCCGCTCCCATCGGATAGACTCGACATACCGCGTCGCGGTTGATGATTGCGCGCAATTCGCGCACACGCTCTGGAGTATCAATCGGCGGCACGGTATTAGCCATGCAGCAGATTGACGTGAATCCACCGGTTACAGCAGCCTGCGTGCCGGTGGCGACAGTTTCCTTGTGTGTCTGGCCGGGTTCGCGCAGGTGTACATGTACATCGACGAGGCCCGGCGACACAATCAACCCGTCGACATCAATAATACGACCAGGATGCGGCGACTGTGGCCCGATAAATGCGACAAGCCCCTCGGCGACAGTAACGTCGGCCCGGTTGATCATGCCGCTGGCCGGATCGGCGACGAGAGCTCCTCGTAATGTAAACTTTTCCGCAGTCATATGCGTTTTCCAGCCGCCTGAGCGCGAATCGCACTCAGCAAAAGGACCCTCCCTTTGACACGGAGGGTCCGTTACATCGCCAAGCTCCCGCCCGCCATGTTCAGCGGACGACCAATGGCAACGGTAGAATGCTACTCTTCGACTTTGACATCCACTCGTGCAGTCTGTGGCAGCTGGCGTCCAGTGCGGTCTTTGACTGTAAGGGTCACGGTGTAGAAACCTGGATTTTCAAACTTCCACTTTGCAGACTGCCCCAAGCCATCTTCACCAATGCCATCCCAATCGTCGAAATCCCATACATACTGAACGCGTGCATCACCGGGCTGTTCTTTTGCAGTGAACTCGACTTCTTTGTTGACTTTGACGATTCGCTGGCCACCGGCATCAGCGACGAGAGGCTGGCTCTCCTGCACGAGTTTGACAGTAGCGAGCCAGAATTTCTCGTCAGCATTTCCGAACAATGCAATCTTCTCAAGTTTGCTCGCTGGGTCGCCGCCAAGTCCGGCAAAGCGTTCGAGCGGGATGACAAGTGTGCGCCAGTTTTCAACGGCGTCCTCGGCGTGCTCGATGTTGATTGCGCCAGAGTCGAATTGGCCTTTGTCAGTGACGAGAAGCGCACGCACTTTAGTTACCATTTCAGCTTCAGCCTGCTGCTGGCTCCCCATCATCATTCCATCGCCCCCAAATCCACCGGGCACCATCGCACCCGGATCCATTGCACCGGGCGCCATCATCATGGGATCCATCATAGGATCCATCATGGGGTCCATCGGCGGCTGAGCACCAGCAGCACCACCGGGTGCAGCAGGCGCCATTATATCAGGGCCTGCGCCAGGAGCGCCAGGTGCCATCATGGCGGGATCCATCAGCATTGGGTCCATAGGATCCATTGGTGTGCCCGGGCCTATCTGGCCACCTGTTCCGATGCCCTGCTGGACGACTTCGCCTTCATGAACTTTGAGGACAAGAACGAGGAAGCTTTTCTCTGGTTCCTCGAAGAATTGCGTCATAGACTTGGCGGTTTTGAGGTCGAGGCGTCCTCCCTCGTAGAAGCCATTTGTTTGAATCTCGAGGACATCGCGGTCGATGTATTGTTCTTCATCAGTGGCATCGATCGAGCCGTTGCCCCATGGTGCAGCATCAACTTTGTCAAGTTCACCGCTGAAGATTACAAACTCACTGTCGGCACATGCAGCCGTCACAGTGAGAATGCCTGCCACCAAAATGATGGCCAATAACAAACTGGAGAAACGCGTCATCATGTCACCCTCTCTGCCGCAGCATACGGTGAAAAAAGCACTCGCAGCTACCGTGGCATCCGGAAGATCCCTCGCCCGGACGCGGCTTCAAACCATATGAGGCCGGGTAATTCTTATTGGACGCCTGAAAACGCAGTATGCTGCATCTACAGACAGGCCATTATGTAGTATACCACAACTGCCGCAAATCATGCAGCGCAATCTCCGCGTCGCAGCAAAAAAATATGGCGGGGGGCGCCAGGATTTCAGAGCTTCTGCAATTTGCGCCTGATCAGCCAAGAGAGTTCGTCGCCCCGAGTAAGAGCGTCGATCATAACC
>CAYSRY010000376.1:0-2927 GCA_964433395.1 uncultured Armatimonadia bacterium
CCCTGCCACATGGCACGGGGCGCGTACCTCGGGTAGCTGTATTCGCAGAGGGAGAAGCAGCACAGCAAGCCGAAGCAGCAGGCGCAGATCGCGTTGGCGGTGAGGACCTCGTCTCCGCCATCGATGAAGGTTGGGAAGACTTTGATATTCTCGTCGCACATCCCGGGATGATGCGTTATGTTGGGCGTCTCGGCCGAATCCTCGGCCCCAGGATGCCAAACAAAAAAGCCGGGAATATCACGGAGGACGTCGGTGGTGCTGTGGCCGGCCTCAAAGCTGGTAAGCTTGAGTATCGCGTGGACCGTGGAGGTGTCATCCACCTTTGCGTCGGCCGCGCATCGTTCGAGGCCCAGCAATTGGTGGAAAATATCACTGCTCTCGTCGATACTATCGCCGCTGTGAGACCTCCCGGCGTTTCGGGACGATACATCGTCTCGGCAGCAATGTGTTCCAGCATGGGTCCAGGTGTCAAACTTGATATCCGGGCTATGTCTGGCGTTAAGTAGTTGCGTAACTGAAAAATGGCTGTATGTAACTGAATATGTAGCACGACCGAAGACAGCGGGTGCCGAAAGGCTTAATGTCGCCGTATATCTTAGGATATTTGGCCGCCAGCCGAGGTCGGAGCGACCCGACAATGCTTTGCATTACTCGCGGGGAGCCCGACACGGCTCCCCGTTTTGTTTTTTGTTCACTATGAGTAATGATTTGTCCGGAAAAGGGGGTGTACTGATTGCCAACACAGCAAAAGATCGAACAAGTTGCTGCCCTTAAAGAGCGCTTTGAGAACAGTGCCGCCGTGTACGCTGTTGAGTATTCAAAGATTACGGCCAATGACATGAATGCACTGCGCGGCCAGGTGCGCGACGCGGATGGTCAGATGATGATTGTAAAAAATCGTCTCATCAAACTCGCTATCGCTGATACTCCTGCCGAAGCGATGGGCGATATGCTCGTCGGCCCGCTCGTGTACGTCTTCTGTGCCAGCGACATCGTCGGTCCTGCCAAAGCAATCGCCAAGTTCGGCGATGATCATCCCGAAACCGTTGCGATCATAGGTGGCTTCGCGGACGGTGCGGTAATGGACGCGGCGCAGGCACAGAAGCTCGCAACTCTGCCATCCAGAGAAGAGCTCATCGCTGGTGTCGTCGGTGCGGTTGCATCGCCAGTTACGGGTTTCGTATTCACTCTCAATGGCATCGTGTCGGATTTCGTCTACACACTGCAGGCAGTCGCAGATAAAAAAGGCGAGAGTGCTGCATAGATTCAAGAGAAGTTCATCACTGACAATGTAAACTTTGAGTATTCGACCATAAATGGAGGTTGTACAGATGACCATAGACGAAATCATCGAAGTGATCGACGGTTTGACAGTTCTCGAGCTTGTTGAGCTCAAGGACAAGCTGCAAGACAAATATGGCGTTTCCGCGGCTGCCCCGGTTGCCGTTGCTGCTGGCGGGGCAGTTGCCGCTGAAGAAGAGGAAAAAGATTACTTCAACGTTGTCCTGATGGATGCTGGCGCAAACAAAATCCAGGTTATTAAGGCCGTTCGTGGCATTACTAGCCTCGGTCTCAAAGAGGCCAAAGAACTCGTCGAATCAGCTCCCGATGCCGTCCTCGCCGAAGAGGTCGCCAAAGCGGATGCAGAAAAAATGCAGAAAGAACTTGAGGAAACCGGCGCTTCAGTCAAGCTTGTCTGAGCGGTTTCCATCAGCGGTCTAAAACATACTTGTCGCCTCCCGGTGGAGGCGACAAGAAACAATCTCAACCAATGTGGGTGCCGTAGCGACCTGCAGAAGGAATCCACGATCGGCGCCGGAAATTGTCTGGCGTGCTATGCTGTTCGCATGATAATTGCTGGCATCGGCCTGGACTTGGGCTATAGTCGTCGGAACGCCCTCTGCCGATAGTGGTGAAACAAAAATGAAACACAATTGGAAGGACAGCCTGCGCGAAAGGTTGACAGAACTCCGGAAGTGGGAGAGTATCAGCCCGTTCAGCAGGTTATACTATGAATTTGTAGCGGATGAACTTGAACGCCTTGCCGATGATGCACCCGATGTTGGAGGCATCGCTGTCGCGTTCGAAGACCTGCTCGCAGGTGAGGCCCGTTACCACGACGGTCTCAACGGTATCACTGGTGGCGAGCGCATCTCATTCGACGAATTTCATGAGCTGACAGTCAGGCGGCAGAGTAGTCTCGAACGTATTGCTGTCGATACTGGCGCGGTGTCAGTTGCATCCCGACAGCTTCAAGGCATTCAACATCTGATCATTGCGGAGTGCTACTACCATCTGCGTCGCAGCACCGACGTTGTGGAACAGCTCGGAAGCGCAATTGATTGTGGTGTCGACCACCATCTGGTACATTTCGCCTTGGGCTATAATATCTATGCCATGGGCGTTGAGAGGTACTCCAATTCTTCTCAAACCGAGACCATCGAGAATGCGGCTCCAGTCGCATTTCAGGGGTGTTGCATGGCTGCGGTCGCCGCATTTGAGGCCGGATTGACCGGGACCGAATTCGATGCGCAGATTTATTGGTGGATTGCGCAGGTCATGCAGGCAGCTGGCATGGTAGATGCAGCAGCTGATGCGCGTGAATATCTGCGCACAGGTGATGACGGCTGGGACTATGATGCCGATGGCGACGAGCTGCCCCGCATCACTAAGACCGAAATCAGAGAAGCCGGAGAAGTGCTGCATGGCAAATTCTCACTGGCTGATGTGATGGGATATGGACTGGACGACCAGTAGCGCGCATTGATAGCATAGTTCCGTGATTGTCAAGACTTGGTGTGAACGAGGATTCGTGCTATACTCGGACGTATCGTTTAGGATGCGACATTCTTGCAGAGTGCTGCATATAAAAGTCGAAAAATACGAGAGGATGGTACAGATGCAGAAGTTGCTAGTCGTTGCCATCG
>CAYSRY010000377.1:0-2909 GCA_964433395.1 uncultured Armatimonadia bacterium
AAGGGTGTTTTTTACTATGGTATGCAATTGGCAGATTTTGCCAGTTGTGTTTGGCCTTCTGTTTACAGTTATTTCGGTCGCTGTCGCCGATGAATACGGCCCGACTCCGGCCGAGGTTTTCATCGTCCCGACCATGGGCGATCTGATGCGTGAACTGGACCTTGAAAAGCCGGAACTGGCTGCAGTGAAATCGGCACTGGATCGCGGCGATGACGAAGCTGCCGGCGAAGAATATGTGAGGTATTTTCGCGCGAAAGAAATGCCAAAATCCCCGGCACTGGAAGATTGGGATACCCTGACGCCTGACCCTGCGGCAAGCACAGAGGACGCAGACAGCTTCATGGCCGGGCATATTGTGGACGGCTATGACGCGCCAGATGGAAAAATAGACTGGTATAACGCGCCAGCACTGTCGCTGACGCGGATGTATGCCCTCGACGCCGCCGGTCTTGCGTATAGAAACACCGGTGACGCAAAGTACGCCCGCTTCATGGTGGATCACATTTTTGATTACATGAATGCTTACCCGATGGAGGAGTGGATTGGCAAAGAGGATCAGGGCTTCATCAGTGATTTTGTGGTTTGCCGACCGTGGCACTGGTGCATGGTCACGCACAATACCGACCGCATCTGCCAGTCGCTGGCACTCCTGCGCACAAGTGAGCACGTCGGCGATGATGAAATCCTGGAGATGCTCTATCGCGTCTATCAGCAGGCGCGTTATCTGCGGCACTGGATGCCTAAGTGGGTTGATATGCGGCACAACGGCGCAGTGGCGATGATTGAGCATATGGTGCCAATATTTACCGTGCTGGGCGATTTTGAAGATGCTGCCGAGTGGAAGGCGTATTGCGATGACGCGCTGGGACAGTACATTGATGAGGCGTTCTATCCGGACGGGGCAGGCATTGAGCTGAGCACGCCGTATTGTGCCGGAATCACCCACCAGCTCATGAATGCGGCGTACCTGCTCTATAACTCAGATGAAGCACTTGCGCCAGCGCGCGAGCGTCTTGCTGCTGTAGCGGATTTTCAAGTAGGTATTTCGCGGCCAGACCTGCGCTGCCCATCGTTTGGAGATGGTTACGGCCATCCGCTTTCGTATACGCTTGATGCGAGACTGCTGTCGCGGCTGGACGCAGCATACGCGAGCACTGTGCTCGGCATCGCAGATGAGCCAGAACCGGATTCGCTTGTGTGGCCGCGGCCAAATCAGCCCGCGTGGGGTGGCTATTATGCGATGCGGAGCGCGTGGGACAAAGACGCACTATACATGTGCATCGATGGCGGGCCGTGGGGGACAACTCATCGGCATGGCGACAAACTGAGCTTTGAGCTGGCAGCCTATGGCGTGAATTTCATAATTGATCCGACCGGCACGTACTATCGGAGCCCCAAACCCGACGCGTACATCTCATGCCAGGCCGCGAGCTTCCTGCACAACACCATCACAGTTGATGGTGTCGATGAATTCATATATTCAACCGTAAATGGGGAACGCATTGTAAATGGCGAGTATGAGAGCTCCGAACCGCTGGATGCTGACAACCTCTGGGAGCATGGAAATCATTTCAGCATCTTTGCGAGCAGATACTCATTCGGGCCAGTCAACCCGGCGGAATGGGTCCGGCGCGTCATATTTGTGGACAGGAAATACTGGCTCCTGCAGGATGTACTGACCGGGGATGAAGAGAAGCACGCAATTGAGCAGAATTTCCAATTCGATATGGATATAGAAATCACACTCGATGACGGAAAGACAATCGCAACGGCCCCGAATGGCGCGAAACTGGTCATTGTTCCGCTCGCAGGCGGGCTGTCGCCACAAGTGACGATGGGGGACAGGACGCCACATGTGACGTATTGGCCGGATGGCGTTGCGAAGGACGACTGGCACCCGGGAGATACGCTGCAGGACGTGAGCCATGGGCGGGGCTGGACCGGCCGCAACGGGCACAAGCTGCTGCCCGCGCCTGCGGTGACATATTCGGGGGAGATGCAATTTCCAGCAATGATCACGCTTGCTATCGTGCCGCTCGCGCCGGGAGAGAGTGTGGACGCGTTGCCGGAGATTACCCATGAGGGGGACGCGTGGCGGCTTCCGTATGAGGGAGGCGCGCTGGAGTATGCGGGGGAAGTCTGGCGGACATGGGTAGAGGAATAGGCTGAAGCGGGCTAATAGGTTGCACTGTGTGGAATGAGCGCCGGCAGGTGAATATCGCCTGGCGGCGCTCTGTTTCTGGGGGCGATGGCTAACGGATAAAGCGCATTGTCACACTGATTGCTTGTATTTTTCTTGACACTGCATACACGTTGTATACAATAAATACAGCGTAGGTTCGGTGAGGTGGCGGAGTGACATCGGGAGGCGCGAATGACGCACGGTGCGGCAGTGGAAGGCGTATATGAGGCATTGCTGATCAAGCTCAGCAATGGCGAGTTGAAGCCGGGTGAGCATGTTGGCGAAGAGCAAGCGGCCATTGAGTTAGGGGTAAGTCGGACTTCGGTGCGCTCAGCGTTGCAGTTGCTGACCGGCCGCGGGCTGCTTGTGAAGCATCGTCATCTGGGATGTCGGGTGGCGAGCTTTGGCGTTGGTGAAATCGCCGAGGTGTTCGGGGCGCGAGAGGTGCTTGAGGGGCTGGGAGCCCGGCTCTTGAGTCTGCGGGAGAATGACGCAGAAGTGGCGCAGCTTCGCGAGCTGTGCGAAGCACTGGATGATGAGCCGCCGACGCTGAGCGGAGTGCAACCACGGATGCGCGAAGTGGCATTTCATCGGAACGTAGTGAGCGGGTGTGGCACACTGCATCTGCCGAATTTGGCCAACGCAGAAGCCCTGATTATCATGGCATTTATAAATTACAACTCTTTTACCAGCAGTGTGCCGAATATTCCGGCGGTCTGGAAGCTGC
>CAYSRY010000378.1:0-2901 GCA_964433395.1 uncultured Armatimonadia bacterium
ATTGCTTATGAACGCGCACTCAACCAGCACCCGTGGACAATCAGTTTCCCGCAGCACATAGAAGGGCCGCCAGCTCACAAAGCGATCGCGTGTACCCACTGCTGCCACAAGTGCACGCTGTATCATCGTGGCCGGCAGGTAGCTCATCGGTGTCCAGTAATACGTCTCCGTCCCCATCGCAGTTGCCGCCTCACTGACACTCCAAGGGGCATTATTGTGCACACTCAGGAAGAAGTCAGCAAAGGCTTCCTTCGTCTTTTCCACTCGTGCATCAAGCTCGCCAGACTTCGAAGATGCAGTTGCAACTGCCATATCATCTTCCCGCGTCATGAGCACCCGGGCCCCAGCCTGTTCCAACTCTTGCTTCAATAATAGTGAGATGGCAAGATTGACACTCTTCTCTGTCACTTTCGTCGGCCCCACAGCGCCCGGAGACGATCCGCCATGCCCTGGATCAATGGCAATCAGTTTGCCTTCCAGCGAAGCGCTTGCGAAGGGCTTTTTGACATCAATCACCAAATCTCCCGCTGCGGTATAGAACGCCCGATATCCACTCTGGTGGCAGTCTGGCAGATCCAGGGTTATTTCCACCCACCCATTGCCAAGCTGCTGTGGCAGGAGAGGGCGGATGAACCGCGTCTCGGGGGAGATACGGATTGCTTCCTGAGCTGCGGAGCAACAGAAAAGATCTATCTGCAACTGTGAAGGATTTATAATCTGCCTGACACGAAACGGTACTGGCGAACTCAGGCGGAACTGGGCGCGAGTCGAGCCATCGCGATCACTGAAAGATATGTTCTGCAGCATCGCATCCCGGTATTGCTCATCTCCATCCAGTTCATTGCAACTGCTCACACTAATCCAACCATCGAGACTATCATGCAGCCTCACACGGTACCAGTCGCCATCGCGATCGGTTGCCCAGAGCCTGGCGCCAGGCGGAAGCACAGTAATCCGCGCATCATTGTCATCGGGACCAGTGCGAACGGGCGAACGCTCGCCCGTCGTAACAATCACTTTCGAAGCATACATTGGAGCAGCGCCCAACATGATAACCAGCCCAATCAGTACTATTTGCAACCTTCTCATAGCGATCACCTTCCGGTGCAGCACAGCGTGGGCACAAATTGAGCTACGCAGCGTCCAGTGAGCAACACGAGCTCCTGACTGGGCGACGACATGCCACAAACGATTTGTACCTTGATAGATGGAGGGGCTTTCTTTGTTTCACCACTGCCTGTCGCGATATTCTTCCTATCCCTGCGGTCCAACCAGAGGCGCTGGCAGGATGTCCATCTGTGGCACGTACGATGGCATCGACGGCGGCAGCACAGCGGCCACAAAGTAGTCGCGAATGCCCTGGAAGATGCCGGCGCTCGCCCGGTGCTGGAAAAGCGGGTCAGTCAGTTTTGCTTCCTCTTCCGGATTGCTTATGAAAGCGCATTCGACCAGCACACGCGGGCAATCAGTCTCCCGCAGCACGTAGAAACGCTGCCAGCCCACAAAACGGTCACGCGTCCCAAGCGACGCCACCAGTGCACGCTGTATTGTCGTCGCAGGCAGGTAGCTCATCGGCGTCCAGTAGTACGTCTCTGTCCCTACCGCCGTTGCCGCACTGCTGCTGCCGGTCGCATTGTTGTGCACGCTCAGGAAAAGATCTGCACCAGCAGCTTTCGTTTTCTCCACTCGCGCATCAAGCTCACCCGATTTTGAGCCTCCTGCCGCGACTGCGGTATCCCCCTCGCGCGTCATCACAACTTTTGCCCCGGCGTGCTCCAGTTCGCGTTTCAGTATTGTCGAAATGGCCAGATTGGCGCGCTTTTCTGTCGCTTTGGTCGGCCCCACTGCCCCCGGATCAGGCCCTCCATGTCCGGGATCAATTGCAATCAGCTTGCCCTCCACCGAAGCGCTCGCGAAAGGCTTATTGATGTCGATTACCAGATGCCCGGCTTCGGTATAGAAGGCTCTGTAACCGGTCTGATGGCAATTTGGCAGGTCGAGTGTCACTTCTACCCAGCCACCACCAAGTTGCTGCGGCAATTGAGGGCGAACCAAGTGAGAATCGGGCGAAATGCGGATTCCATTCTGGGCTGCAGAACAGCAGAAAAGGTCAATCTTCAACTGCGGCGGATTCACAATCTGCCTGACGCGAAATGGTACTGGCGAACTCAGCGAAAACAGCGCGCGGGTAGCATTCCCCTGAACATTGAAAGACATGTCCTGCAGCATCGCATCCCTATATTGCACGTCCCCGGCGAGTTCACTGCAGTCGCTTACGCTTATCCATCCATCAAGACTATCATGCAATCTGACGCGATACCAGTCGCCATCGCGCTCGGTTGCCCAGAGCCTGGCACCAGATGGGAGCACCGTCATTCTCGCGTTGTTACTGCTCGGACCGGTACGGACTGGCGAGCGCTCACCAGATGTAACTACCACTTTCGAGGCATACATGGGCGCAGCGCCCAACAGAATAACCAGCATAATCAATACATTTTGCATTCGCCGCATCTGCATCACCTTTCGCCTCGCCGGTTGTTGGAGTGTCTGCTTCAATAGCGGGCTGCACTGATTTTAGCACACTCCCCCTGCCCATGCTACACGCCTATTTTCCATGCGAAGCGCTCCTGATAGTAAGATCAGGCAATCCTTTGCCGACTGGCGGCAGGTGAGTAACTACCTGGCTGCGAAATACTGGCTGCGCCAATGACTTCTCAGATCCGAAATTGCACACTAGGGAGTGCAAGATGAATTCCGATATTCGTGTGAAAGCGATAGAAACGCAATACAGGCCCTGCACAGCCCGGACGCCGCTCAAGTTCGGCGCATCCGTCGTTGAACAGGTTGACTACGTGCAGGTCAAAGCCACCGTCGAGAATCGAACCGGCGATGTGGCCTCCG
>CAYSRY010000379.1:0-2889 GCA_964433395.1 uncultured Armatimonadia bacterium
ACGATGGGATGCGGCAGCGCCCGCAATTGTGCATGTGCCAGAAACAGCCGTTGACGTTGATGACCTTGCGAAACCGCGGGAAAACCAGATCGGGTGTGCCCGGAAGCGAACGCACATGCAGCCGGTAGCGATATCCAAAAGAATGCACAAGTCGGCGGATCAACAATTCAGGAGTCGTATCTTTTGATTTGACAGCCGCCATGATACGGGATCGCTCGACTCGGCTGAAGGTGTCCACCATGTCACTCCAAGTTGGCTGGAATGTCGATCAGCATTGACTTGTCCATCTCGACTTCATCAACGCGCGCGTTGTAAGTCTCCAGCAGTCTGCGAAAGCCACTTTTCAATCGGTCGCCGTCAAACTCGCACAGTTCATCGACGTTTGTGGCGACAAATGATTCGATGGATTCGACCGCGATTCGCCCGGCAGCCCCCCATACCGCGTTCTGTCGCACGCCAATCGCTATTGCTTCGGGAACCAGCAGATAGACTCTCAGGCCATGTTCGAGGTTACCGCTGCACTTCTCGTATAGCTCAGGCATGGGCGCGACTGTGACATGGAACACGGTGTTGCCAACCTCAAAGTCGCCGTGGTATCCGCCCTGTACGTCTGATTCGCTGAATCGCTTGTTGCGGATTTTCTTTCCTGGGAAACGGAGACTCAGTTTGGCGCCGACCAAGTACTCAGCGACTGGACCTCCCTTGCCAGACTGCCCAGCGTTTTCGAGGATCGAATGTATGAACTTCCACGTCGCGTCATTTATGTTGAATATCGCTTTCACTCGTTTCACGGAGAAGTAGAGCGATACATACTCTCTGACGACGTGGTCCTGCATCGCTTTGAGCACTCTGATCCGCTCTGCTTCCGGCTTGGTCTCCAGGTTGAGCGGTTTCATCGCGGCAAGTAGGGCCGCCACGGCTCCGCGCGCCCCTCGATTCGAGCGACCTCCTACCGCTGATAGTCTCCTGGTCTCACCGTGTTCCGCGAGAACTTTCTTCACAGATGCAGCCGAAAGACCGGCAATCTGCGATTCGCCGACCGCGGCAACGTGAGCGGAGATATCAAGCGTGTAATTTGACTGCAAGCGGTTCAGAACGTGCAGGGCGGCTGCAACTGATCCCTTTGCTGGGAGTTTGTCCTGGAACAGATCGAGGTGCCTGTACCAGTCATCCAAGACCTGTATCGCCTGTGATTCAGGAGATGTTGTCATTTGCCACCCCGCTGAATGACTGGTTTTACGTGTGACTCGCAGGCCAACGGAGTGAGACAGTGTTTGACAATCCACTCGACAGCCGGCACGCAAACGGCATCACCAAAGGCAAAGAGCGCCTGATTCAGAGGCACGTCAATAACATAGCTATCAGGCACGCCTTGGAGTCTTGCACACTCCCTCGCCGTCAGCAACCGCACTTGATACTTGCCGCGGCCTGCCTTAAACAGGATTTGCCGTCCGCTGCCGCCTCGCGGAGTGCGCAGGCACCCAGCGATCCCGTCCGTCCGAAGCTCTGCCATGCTCTTGTTATTACGAATCCGGCGAAACGCCGTGGCATAGGTGTACGACTTCCCTTTTATCATCTGGTGGGCCTGCTCTTGGTGCTTCACGCTCATCTGGTTCATGAAGTATTCGCCACGTTCGTTGTTCCACCACTGAGGATCATCGTCTGGCAAGTCTTCGATGATATCGGCTAGCTGCATGCGCGGCGCTGGCAGTGCAGGCAGGTCCTGTATGCACCAACGAATGTTCGGATGACTGTTGATGAAGTCGGCCAATGCTTGTGGGCGAGCATCGCTCGCAAGGGTAGATGATCGAGCATTCTCGCTCTCGTCAAGCTGTGCCACGACGAACAGGCGAGGGCGGCTTTGAGGCGCCCAATGAATAGCATTGAGGATGACCGCGTCCACGCTGTAGCCAAGTTCGTTCAGCGCCAACAGCGCTTGCTCGAAGTCGCGCCCTTTGTGGCTCAGCAGGAATCCGAGAACGTTCTCGAGCATAATGAGCGGAGGCCGACGGCGACCCATGTCGCGGAGAATCCGAATAAGACCCCAGAACGTCGATGACTCTTTGCCATTCAGCCCTTCCCAACGTCCAGCGATGGATAGGTCATTGCAGGGAAATGACGCGGTGAAGAGAGTGCAACTTGGCACGGCGTCTGCGCTTATCTCGTGAATGTCCCCAACCTCGAGATGATCGTCTTCTCTCCAGTTGTGCCGGTACATCTCAGCTTTCTTAGGGTCGATGTCGTTCGCAAAGACAACATGCCACCCCTGACGCTCAAGCGCAAGACGCACCAAGCCGATACCGGCGAAGAACTCCGCGCATTGGAGCGCAACAGCTTGCTCACAGGGTTGAACTGAAAGTCGATAGGCGCGCTCGGAGAGCCTCTCCAAAGCTAGAAGGGCACCTGGTTTCACATCGTGATATTCAAAGAATTGACGCACCCATTCCCTTCCTCGGAGAAACCCTCGTGGTTTCCGAGTCTTGGCGTCACTTCCGATGTCGGTTTTGACTGTTCGTCCAAGCCCTTCAAGCTGTATCTCAATGGTATTGGCCTTAGCTGCACGTTTTGGCCCGCCGATGCAATCAGATGGGAAGAAGTCGTAGTGTCGGCTGATGTACAGATGGTCATTCTTGACGTTGCCGGGCGTCACGCGCAGCAAGCGTTTCTTATCAGCCTCGTTTTTTAATGCAATCATCTAACAGGTGTCCGTTCCCGGTCTGTGTTGGTGTCTGTAATGTCTTCTCAGACGCGTTCTACTCGTTCTTCTTTTCCATGCGGAGTTGCACGTTTTTCACGAACTTGGCTGCGGACACGTCGAGCGCACGGCAGAGGCCAAAGAGCACGCCGAGCGTGGGGCTTTTGACGCCGCGTTCGATCAGGCTTACGTAG
>CAYSRY010000380.1:0-273 GCA_964433395.1 uncultured Armatimonadia bacterium
TTTTCCTCACAACCCGCGCCGATTTCCCATTCCGCGAAGGCTATCCATGCGGCGCCGATCAGGTCACAAATCACCTTGAGCGCTGCGAGGAACCACCCGATGCTATCTGCGATTCGCTCGCTGACGCCGTTGACCACATATTGACGATGCCGCAATTCTCCCGGCCAGCCTGAGCTATTTCAAGACAAACGGGGCACTATTTGCCCGCGTTTGCGCGTTTTACAATACAGGAGGAATTCACAGTGGCCCAGGATAATGTTCTGGTTGCAATCG
>CAYSRY010000380.1:283-2836 GCA_964433395.1 uncultured Armatimonadia bacterium
GCGCTTCTGCAAGGCGGCCACGATGCGCAGCTTGTCTTCCGGCGAAACGCGGGCGTAGACAGCGACCCGCTCCACCCGCTGGCCATGATCTCGGGCTCCCCGAGTACGCAACAGACCTTTCTGCTGGCATGGATCTCAAGGCTGCCATCACAACACAGCTGCAGATTGAGCCGCGACAGCGAGCACTCATTCCGACTGGCATCATGATCAGCCTGCCTCCAGGCTACGAGGCGCAGATTCGGCCACGAAGCGGGCTCGCGCTTAGACATGGCCTTGCCATCCTCAACTCGCCCGGCACCATCGACGCAGATTACCGTGGCGAAATTCAGATTATTCTGGCGAACCTTGGCTCTGAGCCGGTCGTCATTGACCGTGGCCAGCGTATTGCTCAGATGGTCGTCGCACCTGTAAGCCGCGTACAATGGCAGATTGCTCAAACGCTCGATGACACTGACCGGGGCGCAGGTGGGTTTGGACACACTGGAATGTAGCGCAATGTCGGAAGGAACGATTAAAATGATCCGTAGTACCACATTTGTCATTGCCGCATTGCTTGTCATGTCTACAATTTTCATAGTTACAGGCTGCAAGGGAAAAGCTCCCGATGCGGAGCAGACCCCCTCTGACATCGCCACGCCCACAGTACCCGATGCCCCCGAAGCTACTGCCGCCAACGCATCTTCAGACGATGCTGCTCCCGAGCTGGTACTCACCGATATTGATGGCAAAACAATATCTCTCGCAGCCAGCAGGGGCAAGATCGTTGTTATCTATTTCTGGGCCACATACTGTAAACCGTGCGTTGAAAAGCTCCCAAAAATGCAAGCCATTTATGAAGCCTACAATTCAAAAGGCGTCGAAATCTGGGCTCTCGCACAAGACCCCGATCAAGCCACGGTTGATGCATGGCTCGAAACACGCGACATAGCATTTCCAATCGCGATGGCAGACCAGAGCGTCAACGAGAAATTCTTCCCTGGCGAAAAGCTCTTCGCCATTCCGCAGGCCGTAGTTATCGGAGCGGATGGCAAAATCGCCGCGCGACTCGGCACTGACCTCACGCTCGAGGATGTCGAAACCACCATCAAGCAACTGCTCAGCGAGAAAAAGTAAGCACATATCGCCAAATAGCACATAAAAAAAAGCCCGCCGCACATGTGCGGCGGGCTCTCCTCTCGATGCCCCAATTCCCCATCACAGCCTCTGCTCAGCCTGCGCGCCATTCCCGTTGCCAGACGGATCTTCATGCTCCTGCCCCAGGAAAACGTCCTGCCATGCGGCCGCGAAATGCGCGCCGAAAAGCATAACCTGCGCACCCAGAAATGCCCACATCGAAAAGACGACCACCCCCGCAAGGCCGCCATACATTGCATTATTCGCGGATGGTGCGCGCAGAAAATACGTGAATATCTGCGACGCGGCCACCCACAGAACTGTTGCGCAAACCGCCCCCGCAAAGGCTGCCCGTTTCGGCACGCGCTTCACTGGCATGTATTTATACAGAAGACTGAAAGCCAGCAACGCCAGCAGAAAGCCCAGTACACCCATGATATCCGGCTGCGCTTCCATGATTTTCTGCACATCAAACCGCGCGTCCGGAAATTCCTCGGCAATGCGCACAAGCACGCCATGCAGCCTCGCAAAAAAAGCGTTGGCAAGCACGAAAAGCGTCAACAAGCCACCACCGACGCCCATCATCAGAAGCGACATCAGCTTGCGCCCGAAGACATTGCGCAACACTGTACCCGGCCAGATCTGCGTCAGGCTTCGCTCCACCGTCTCAAATAGCCTCAGACCTGCCCAGACAAGCGCCACAATGCTCGCTGGCCCAGTTATGAGCAGATCTGGCGTCTCAAGCAAGCCCTTCACCTGCACAAGCGCCTGTTCAGCAGCAATCGCGTCAAACTGATTGACCGCATTCTCAATCCACTGATAGGTGCCCTTGCCATAAAGCGCCTGCAATACTGCCGAAAGCAGGATCCCCAGTGGTCCCAGGCAGACGATCGAGTAAAACGCGATCGCACCAGCCATCAGCGGCGATCCGGCGCGGCCGTATCGCTGATACGCTGTATAGCAGGTGACAAAAAATCGCCTGATTACGCTCCAAATACCCGCATGGGGCTTGCTGTCAGTCGCGTCCATGGCCTCTATCACTATCTTATCTGGGGTACAGTGTAACAGATGGGGCCGACTGCAAAGACAGCCGGCCCACTGGCAGAAACATATACTCAAATCATCGCCAGTTCAATAAACACGGATTGCCCGGCCAGCCCCTCACGATCGACGCTGCTGCTGTCCGGAAGCACCTGGCTCTGTGCGCCGAAAAGAATAGAGCCACCATCGCTGCTTGCTCTGCGCTTGCGAAAAGGGCTTCCTGCGAAAATACACCACCATCTCATCTCCGCTCGTCGTCTCAAGCCGGTAGAAATGCTTCCGCAGGTACTTATCGGATCCGCCGCTCCAGCACGCGCCAAGCTGCTTCCACGTCTCAACGACCCGAGCAATCACATACTCCTGCTCGCGCCAGACAAAGCGACGCGGCAGCAGTGGCTC
>CAYSRY010000381.1:0-2797 GCA_964433395.1 uncultured Armatimonadia bacterium
GCGCCTCGGGCCGGGTCTGGAAAAGTTCCACCATGTGCTTTGCCGCGTGCTTGAAATATTCAAGTGCCTTCGCGTCTTCCAGGTCTCCCAGATGCTGGCTCAGGAAAGCATTTTGTCCACTTGTCAGGCACAGGCAGTTTTTCATGTTTCCGCCAAGCGCAAGTATCGGCCGCAGGTCCTCACCGAGCCGCACTGGGAATGGTACATAGCCACGCGCGCGGCGCAGAAAAATCGGACCCTCGCTGCTGTCGCGAACCACCGAGTCGTCACACCCGATCAGAATTTCCCGATCGTGCAGCAGAAATGCGTCCGCAATATGCGAAAGACGCCTGCGCGCCTCGGCATTGCTTACCGCCAGCGGCTCATCGCTCACGTTCCCGCTGGTCATTACAATCGCGGTGAATGCGTTCGCCTCAAGCCGCTCGCCTTCGCGCAGAAGCAAGTGATGAATCGGAGTATATGGCAGCATCAGTCCGTAATCTGTGCTGTCTGGCGCCACCGATGCGGCCAGCTCCTCCGGTTGCCGTTTGCGCCCAAGCACGATTGGCGTCTGCGGGCCGCACAGAAGTTCCTTCGCCCGGTCCGAAAAATCCGCCAGACGTGTCGCCATCTCAATATCTGGCACCATGCACGCCAGCGGTTTTTCCTCGCGATGCTTCCGCTCTCGCAGTCGCGCCACGGCTTTCTCATTCGTCGCGTCGCAGGCCAGATGAAATCCGCCCAGCCCCTTTACTGCGACGATTTTCCCCTCACGAAGAAGCCTTCTCGCCTCCACAATTGCCTCGTGCCCGTGAATGCGTTGACGCTTCACCTCAAGCCACAGTGACGCGCCGCAGTTATTGCAGGCTACCGGCTGAGCGTGATAGCGCCGGTCATCAATATCCGCATATTCCCGCGCGCAGTCCTTACACATCTCGAACGGAGCCATCGAAGTCGAGGGCCGGTCATACGGCATGCTGCGGATGATCGTATAGCGAGGGCCGCAGTTTGTGCAGTTCACGAACGGATGCAGATAATGCCGATCTGCCGGGTCCCCCAGCTCCCTCCGGCAATCCGCGCAGGTCGCAACTTCAGGCGAAACGAAAATCGGCCCGCTCTCATCTGGCGCACTCGGCGTTATTGTGAAGCCCTCGTATCCCTGCAGGGGCAACTCCACAATCCGGACTTTCTCAATCACCGCAATTGGCGGCGCATTTTTCACCAGGTCATGCGAAAAGGCCCGGCAGAAATGCTCCGGGCCTTCAATATCTATCTCTACTCCGCCGGTGAAATTATGGACTTGGCCACTCAGGCCAGACGCAGAAACGAGGCGGTGCACAAAAGGTCGGAATCCAACCCCCTGCACAATCCCCTCAACCGTAATATGATGATGGACAACGCGCTCTCCAGCGGCTTCCGAGCCGTCTTCGAGACCGCCTGATGCTTGCATGCGACTGACGCTCTTTTCTGTCGATCCAGACTAGGCGAATTCACAGGTATCTATCAAAACAACACCATGGTCACAAAGCTGTACATGCAGGCTGCCACAGCTCTTGCAGCACAGGACGCTGTCAACCTCTACTATCTTGTTGCATTTCTCGCATTCACCGAGCAGCGGGACAATCTCGACGTCCAGGTGCACGTCATGCAGGCCAGTCCGGTCTGATGCGCGAGTGAAGAACAATTTCATCAGTTCCGGTGTCACTGATGCGCGTTCGCCGATCTTGACCCGACAACTCCGCACGGCTTTGCCATTATGCGAACGTGCGTACTTTTTGATTCCTGCCGCTATAGTGTCGACCAGCCGTCTCTGTTCGGCCAATTTGAACCTCCAACCGCTATCTGTATATGTGAAGAAACACGCCCCCTGCGGCGGCGCTTTTGCAATGAATAGTATAGGTGCGCGCAGGGCTTGTCAACCTGCGCTCTCTCTGAGAAGGGCTACTTCACAGGCTTGTGCAGGAATGCCTGAACCTCTTGTGTCGCGCCTTCGCCGGCCAATCCGAGTTCGCGGTTAATTGTTGAATGGGTCTCTCCGGGGATATCTACTACTCGCGCCGCTACGCCTGCCGCCTCAAGCGCTGAGCCCAACCGTTGCGCTTGCACAACCGCATCTGCCCGCCCGCCTGCAGTCAAAATCAGGAATGGTGCAATGCCTTTCCCCGCCTCCACATGTGTCACTGGCGATGCATCTTGCCAGACCGCACCATCCGTTCCCCACGCCTTATAATACATCCGGGAAACTGCGCGTTCGCCCACAAAAGTCTCCATGCGCAATGCCAGGTCATAGCCTGCGCCATCAAGCAGAATAACTCCCGCAAAAGTCGAAAGCGGCAGCCCGTATGCCTCCAGCCGCCGCTCATCTGTCGCAATCAGGGCCGCCAGATGCGCTCCTGCCGAATGCCCCATGACGTACATCCGCGACGCGTCCCCGCCATAATCCCCGATATTCCGATGCACCCATGCCACTGCGGCCGCCACATCCTCAATATATGTCGGATGTGCGACGGCGGGCGCCAGCCGATAGTTCACGCTCACCAGCACGAAACCGAGCTCCTGCGCAAAATCTCGCAGGTTATTCACATGCGCTTTGTCCCCGATGCACCAGCCGCCACCGTGGATATAAATCAGCACTGGCCAGTTTTCGGCGCCCTCCGGAGCGTAAATGTCCAGACTTGTCAGGGTAACCTTAGCATTTGCCGTCTGCAGATATTGTACGGTCACTGGCCCAGCCGCATGTGCAGAATTCCCCAACAGGCCCACAATAATACCCAGCACAACCGCGAATTCAACTCTTCTGCCGAAGTATCCCCTGATC
>CAYSRY010000382.1:0-2793 GCA_964433395.1 uncultured Armatimonadia bacterium
TTTCTTCAGAAGGTCGCTATGGCCACTGCGTGAGATGGTTGCCGCACTGGAGCGGGGGGCCCCAGGGATCTTTCACGAGCAGACCCGAACATATCTCAATGACCTCTACGATCATGTGATTCTTGCCGTGGACACCATTGAAATCTTCAGGGAAGTTATGTCCGACTTGATTGACACATATATGTCGGTCACAAGCAATCGCATGAATCAGATTATGCAGGTTCTTACCATCATTGCTACGATATTCATCCCGCTCACATTCATTGCTGGTGTCTATGGCATGAATTTTCACTATATGCCGGGGCTGACTTCGCCTTGGGGGTACCCTGTGATTATTGCGATCATGATGGCTACTGCATTGGCAATGCTTGCGTTTTTTCGGCGAAAAAACTGGTTGTGATGCAAGCCTTGCAGGTTCCCATATTGCTCATACGCAGATAAAAAACACCCCATCCAAAGCATAGGATGGGGTGTTCGCATTCGTTGAAATGTTTGTTGCGTTTAGCTGGTCGGAAGCCCTGCCTTGATACTGGGGAGGGCATTGCGCAGATTTTCTGCCCATGTTGCGGCGAGGCTTTCTGCATCATTCAAGCCGGCAAGTTCGGCATCCGTGTTTGTAGCGCTAAGGATTCGAACGTCATCGGCGAAGATGCCATAGCCGTCCCCATTTGCCATTGCCTGTATGGTGATCGTAGGCATAACGTCAGCCGACACAACCGGAATCAGACGCTTGTGCACTTCTGCACCACGATCGCGCAGCGTTGGGAGGCTATCTCGGTCGCGCAACCTGAAGAGCAGCGTCCCACCGATTGACACATCAAAAGTCTCGGGAGCTGAGGCCTGCGCGTATGGCGCGACTTGTGGAAGCTGGGTGCAAACGCTCTCAAACCACTGCTGAGCGAGTTCGTCCATGCTCATGCCCGCAGCTTCTGCATCGTTGGGATAGACTGTAATCAGACGATAGGGACCAACGTAGATCGTCGGCTTGCCACGCACAGACGAGAGCGCGAAAGCATCATCTGTCATACGTACCTTAGAGATGATCTCGGTCAGGCGGATGTTCAGGATCCGCTGTCGCTCAGCTATTGTGTAGCCGGCGGCGTTTGTGTGAAGCGTGAAGAACGTATGGTTGTCGATGGCGATGTCTGCCTTGTCCATTTCCGGCCCGCGCGTAGCTGGCTTTGCGTTGACGTCGCCGAAGAGGACAATATCATCTGAGCTGGCCATGGCGGCTGATGCGACGAGCAGTGCGACGATGACTGTGAGCAGTGCGCCGATTCGCGACTGTGTGGAGTATTTCAACTTGACCCCTCCATCTGGTGGTCTGTGCTCGGAAACAAGTTTAGCACCATAGGCGTACCATTTCAACTCTTTGTACGGCCGCCAAACCGACGGTCGCGTCCATTGAATTGTTCGATGGCACGGACCATTTTCTCTGTATCAAATTCCGGCCAGTATTCTGGAATGCTGATAAACTCCGCATAGGCGACCTCCCACAGCAGGAAGTTGCTGATGCGAAAATCACCGCCAGTGCGGATGACCATATCTGGATCGGCGATGTCAGGGTGATAGAGATATGTGCTGAAAATCTCTGGCGTGACGGCATCGAGGTCGACATTGCCGGCCAGAGCATCTTTCGCAAGTTTCACCGCGGCTTCGGTGATTTCGGCACGGCCCCCGTAGTTGATGCATACGTTGAACTTCATGCCGGGGTTGTCGCGCGTATCATTCGCCACTTCCACCAGCAAATCCTGCAACGTTTGCGGCAGTTGCGGGAGAGTGCCGGAAAAAACAAGCCGGATATTTTGTGATTTCAGATAATCGAGCTCATAGCGCAGTGTGAACTCAAGCAGCTCCATCAGACCGCCGACCTCATCCTGCGAGCGCTTCCAGTTCTCGGTCGAGAATGCATAGACCGACAGTGTCTCAATACCTATGTCAATTCCCGCCTGTACCGCTCTGCGGGTTGCGTAGCTGCCTTCGGTATGGCCTTCGAGGCGGCTCTTGCCATGCTTTTCGGCCCAACGGCCATTCCCGTCAAGAATTATCGCGACATGCTGAGGAATCGTCAATCCGTTCAGCCTTTTCTTCAGTGCCTCGTCAAGTGCCATATAAACCCTTTCGCAGGTGACCTGGTCTCAGCCCGCCTATTCCTCAATGTCAACGAATTGTGCAGGTGCTTCTATTATAGCCTGATTCGCCCAGAACTGTCGCATTTATTGCTCAATTCTGACAAAATGCCCGCCACACCTGCAATCACTGCTGCCGAAGCCTGCAAATACAGCGCCAGTTTTACGCAGAGCCGCGGCCAGTTCACACTCCAGTCCTTCGCGCCACGGCCAGACATAGGCACGTTGGACTCGCGGCACGGTTGTCAGATAATCTATGTGCCAGCGCATGGATTTCTCATCGCGTATATGCCGCGCCAGTCGATGGGGTAAGTGGCGTTTCGCACTTCCGACATAGGCATAGAGGCCCGCTTCAAAGAAGATTTGCCCGAGACGCCCCACAGTAATTGGCAGGCTTTCCTCCATCACGATCTCAAGCACATAACACCCGCTGTCCATGACTTGTTCCAGCTGTACGCGTCTGGAGCGGATGGAGTGGTGAGCTGGCAAAAAAGAAGCGACGGTGAGACACACAGTGCCACCGTCGCTTTCAGTCTGGCATATTACGCGCATTGCGATGCGGCTGGGAGATGTCGGGCTTGATGGTATTCCTGCCACGATCACGGTATGCCCTGCAGCGGCAAGCCGACGATGTTGGTGTACGAGCCGACGATCTTGACGACGA
>CAYSRY010000383.1:0-2784 GCA_964433395.1 uncultured Armatimonadia bacterium
CATTGAACACTGAAAATCTGCACAAAACAGCCCCGGCAGCTCTGCGCGCCGGGGCTTCATCGTGTCTATGGCTCAATCCGTTTGCAGGCAGATCACTGTCTCTTCCGGAGAGCTACTCCTTCGCCTCGATGATGCATGTCAAGCTTGCCGTCGCCCGAATCTGCACCAGGCCCGCTTCTACCGGGGTCGATGCGCCGTCCCCGCCTGACGGAGCGGCAGCTGTCTGCATCAGAGAGTTGTTCATCCGCGAGGCATAGTAGTAGTCTTGCTGGGCATTCACATTCTGGTAACCAACTATCTCAAGCCCCAGAACTGCGGCCATCTTCTGCGCCCTCGATCGCGCGTTCTCAATAGCCTTTATCAGTGCTTCTTCCTTATACTTCGTCTCATCCATCACGAAAATCTCGATATTCCCTACCCGATTCGCTCCTGCTCCGACAGCCGCATCAATCAGATTCGCTGCTCTTTCGCTCAGCTTCTCAGCGTCATCCCCAGTCAACCGAATGCTCAGCTCGTTCTGCACCTGATATCCAACGATCTGCGGCGGCTTCAGATCCTGTATGTTCCGATTTTCCGTCAGCGTGCTCACATCAAAAGCGACGCTTTTCATGAACATATTGTCATATTTCAGAGCCTTGACTGCATCGAGTACGCGCTGAAAGGTCGTGGCATTCTCCTGCCGGGCTGCCGCCAGTTCGGGAGAAATGCTCAGCACACCCACATGAACGCGCACGTTGTCCGGCTTCACATAGACAATCGCTTCGCCATTCGAGTTCAGATACTTCATTGGCGTCACTGGAGCGGTCTGAGCAAACCCTGTCCCAGCCACAAGCACCAGTGCGATTACCATTGGTAAATATCGTCTCATAGCATTCTCCTCCATCAAATAAGTTAGTGGTTGTATTCTCAATTACACGTTAATGTTCATTACCTTGCACAACTCATCCTGCCAGATATCCGATCGTTTAGAAAAGACTGCTTCGCCAACTATTTTGTTCCATTATTGATTTGGCAACATCGACTGCCAACCGTCACGTCTTTCTCTTCTGAAGACGCCAGATTGTACTTTTCTTCATCCTACCAATGTTAAACTCTGTATAGTATAAATGGTTTAAAGCTATATACACAGTATGCGCAACTCGACACATGATACTCAATGCCAAACGCATTGCGCTCAAACACGATATTGTTTGCTATCTCCACTCCCAGCACACCATTCCAAAATCTCCTGAAAACACGCATTCTCACTCGCAAAAATGACCTCGCCCGTCGCCCTATCACTAAAATACGCCTCTGAAGCCATCTGACGCGTAAGCATTGGGCCAGATATCCCTATGCTCTCCCGCACGCCCCATCACCCGAATCCGACCATCCTCGCGCCAAAGAGGAACATCCTCTCTCTGGTTACGCCCCCTGACAGACTAACTTTGTACAGCTTTAGCTCTCGCATCCTGTAACAACCGCAACAAAAAAAAGGACAGGGCTACTTCGCCCGGTCCCTCACAGTGCTCAAAATCGGCTGTTGCATAAACAGCAGATGCGCTCTCCCAACTGCTACACGCACCCTTTGCGTGCCCCGCTAATCCTCGTCCCAGTCCAGTCGGGCCTGATGCGGTGGACACAAATTCTCCTGACACGAAACTTCCACATTCAACTCTTCTTTGCCGGTCACGTGTCGCAGAATATCACCAATCATCGGCAGGCTCCGCTGCAGGTAGACCCCAAAGAATGGAACTGGCGTGACCAGTGTCGCTGTCTTCCCACGGATTGGCAGAAGATATGTTGAAAGCAGCGCGGGCGACATTGCGCCGCGCTCCTTCAGGATTTCCCGCGCCTTTGACCAGATGGCTTTCGTGCTCTCCCCTATCCCAAGTTCGGTCTCGATCTCAGCTTGGATCTGCCGATATTGCTGATGTTCGGCTTCACGCTCTTCCGCAAGCCGGTTGCTCAGTTCCGCAAGCTGCTCACTCGCTTCGTGCTCAGCTTCCTCTCTGGTCTTGAACCAGTCCGGAATTTCCCAGTCGCGCGAACGGATCGCTGCCACCAGCCACGCTGCAGGGCTTTCGTGAGGCAACCAGCCCTTGGAAAGTTTATACTCACAGTAACTCACCCAATGGTGAATATGGTGCTCAGCATAGTTTGCCACAAGCTGCTGCGCCACCGATTCGCTTACACCCAGCGCCACCAGCTTCCGGTATGGGCCGTCATCATCCCCGGTCGTCTCTGGCAACGCCGATACGCCTGCCATGCGACGGGGGGCAAATGTGTAGACTACGAGCTCCTCGGCTCCTCGACGGCGCGGCTTGTAATAATCCACACTCTGCAGAAAACGCCGCTCCGTGAGTTCTTCATGCGCCCGCTTCAGTTCGCGCTTGATCTGCGATGGATAATAGTTTCGGCTCATCCCGAGTTTCTCAAATGCAAGGCGACTCAGTCGCATACGATATGTTGCCTTACCGTCATAGCGTTTCTTGTCAAGATACCGGAACAACCGCCGTGCAAGCGGCGTACTGAGTGAAAAGTAGATATTCGTGTCCAATTGCTTGATGTTCCCTGCCCGGAAGCTATTGAAAAGCACTGGATTCCACACTATGTAACTGTCCGGCGGGTTCGTGTCGCGGCCTGGTTTCTCATCATACAGACGGTAACCCTCGAGAATATGAAAACCCTCGTCCACATATCGCTTTGCTTCATTATCCCAGAATGAGTTATTTGCGACGATGCTGACGCCCATCAACCGGTTCAGCGCTTCTTGAATGCGTTTGTACGAATGCCCATCTCGCG
>CAYSRY010000384.1:0-2756 GCA_964433395.1 uncultured Armatimonadia bacterium
ACCGAGCCCACTGAGAAAATGACGCAAGCGCAAAGCCAATCGAGATGAGGATAACCGGAGATTCAATGCGTCCAGACATGCGAGCGAGGATGCGCAGATTGGGCATCAATCCAAAGCGGGAATACGTGGGAAGTGTGCCCGGCTGTGTGGCCCATACGACGCACACCTGATAGAAATCGTCGAGAATGCCATTTGCTATAAAGTAGGCGATGGCAACGGCAACGGGCAACATGACGCCGGGGATGGCACCCATCAGTGGTTTGAATGAACGAGCGCGGTGGACCATGAGGCAACGCCCACGCAGAGGCCCGCGAGGGCCGCTCTCCCCCACGCCATCGCGCGACCATCCTCCGGCCACGCGCAGTGAAGCGACAATGCGACGAAAAGGACAGCAAACGATTCAGTGTCCGCATATGGGAAGCCAATATAGGGAGAACAGAACGCCGTGATGAAAAGCGGCCCGGCAATCCACGCGAGCGGACTATTCCATATTCGACGCGAAACGCGTGCCACGATGATGCCAGCAAGGACAACAGCAGCAAGTGCAAGAAGCCGTCCGGCAATTGGCGCTCCTCCAGCCAGAAGCCAGATGAGACCCCACGCGAGGAATATGCCGGGCGGCTTGTTTTCGACAAAGTCACGATATGGCAGGTCGCCATGGATAATCCACGCGAATCCGCCATAACTGTAGGTGCCTTCGTCAGAGGAAGCGAGAGAGAGTGCGCCAGACGCAGCAGCAATAACCGAGAGGGCAGCAAGGATAAACGGCAGCCAATGCAGAAGCAGGGCAGAGAGCCGTGCCTGTCGCATGTTCACATGAAGTGACAGCAGGGCAGCGTCCGTTCCGGTATTTTGGGACAAAGTGAACACCTCGAGAGCAAGCCTGCATCCGTGCAGCGATCACGTCCGGCGTGATTATAATATGCCTGCCGCAATTTGCCAAACCGGGATCGGACGCCTTCAGGCACCGTGGGAGCTGGGCATAGGCAGGATTGGCAGCTACAGAAGTGTACACTGCGAGTAGTGATTGGAGCGATGAGAATGAGCAGGCCGAACTTTCTTTTTCTGATGACCGATCACCAGCAGGCGGCGACAATCGCCAGCGATGATGTGCTGACGCCGAATATAGATCGCCTCAGCGCGCGCGGAGTGCGTTTTGCGCGCAACCATACGGTGAATGCGGTGTGTTCGCCAGCGCGGGCCAGTATTTTCACAGGAGTTCATGTACATACGCACGGTATGTATGACGTGACGCATTGTCAAGATGATTGCCGGGCACGCTTTCGCACGGAACTGCCGACATGGAGCCAAGCCCTTGCGGACAGCGGGTATCACAATGCGTATCTGGGAAAATGGCATGTTGAGCGGAGCAACGAGCTACGCCAGTTCGGATGGCATTACCAGATGCGGGAGACATATTTGGATTGGCGGCGCGAAAAGGGTCTGTCGTCAAAGCCTCGCATGGACATGCAGGTGAAACTGAAAGCGGGGCGTGGCTATGCGGAAAGGCCGATCTGCGCACTGGTAGACGAGCCGGCGGATGCGACACCTACCGGCTGGGTGTTTTCACGCGGAGCCGAGTATCTGCAAACCCTTTCACAGGATACTCCGTGGTGCATGTTTGTGAGCACGCCCGATCCACATGATCCGTATGTGGTGCCGCGTCGATTCTGGGATATGTATGACCCAGCGCAGATAGAAAAGCCAACGAGCTTTGATGATGAGCTGATTGGGAAGCCCAACGTTCTCAAGCGGATGCAGAGCGTCTATGACGAACTTCGATGGGAAGAATTTGCAAAGGGTATAGCCGGATACCGGGCGCAATGTACGATGATAGATCACCACGTGGGGCGGATATTGGACGCATTGGAGGAAAGCGGACAAGCGGAAAATACGGTGGTCGTTCTGCTGACAGATCACGGGGATCTCGCGGGCGCGCACCGGATGTTCACAAAGGGAATTACACCATACGAAGAGGTCTACAATACGCCACTTGTGTGGTCGGGACCGGGCATTGCCGAAGGGGAAATATGCGAGTATCTGACCAATACGCCGAGCGTGTGTCCGACCGTACTGGATATGGCGGGAATAGACCCGTTTGAGCTTGGGCATTTTGAATCGCTGCGACCACTGCTGGAGAAGCCACAAAAGGCAGAGTGGAATGATGAAGCCTATGCGGAATTCCACGGCCAGCGCTACAATTTCACGCAGCGGATTCTGTGGCGTGGAAATCTGAAATACGTGATGAATTGCTATGACTATGATGAGATGTACGATCTGGCGAACGACCCGGCAGAACTGCACAACGTAGCATATGATGGCAGATATGCGATGGAAAAGGACGAAATGCTGCGCGGCATCTGGCGCCAGATTCACGACACGGGAGATGAGACAATGGCCCGTGCACAGTACAATACCTTGCGATTTTGCGATCTAGGGCCAGACTGCGTGGAGCACGACTGATGCAGCCGGTTCGGGCGGTGAAATGAGACCGGGGCGGCATTGTGTCGTCCCGGCATTGTTAGTCTAACCCTGCTCTAACGATGTACTTTCAATATCCTAATGACGCTTGCGCAGCACGTGTGTATACTATTGTCAGACAGACTTGTCGCAGCCAGAATGCGCAACTGTTACCCATGAGCCAAGGAAGTTCAGGCGGTGGCATGTCTGTGAACATATATGGTCCCTCGTCCCCACCGCGTTCTTCGTTGTTGCCGTACGCCCAGAATCTGAATCGGCGAGAAGAACACAGTGGC
>CAYSRY010000385.1:0-2741 GCA_964433395.1 uncultured Armatimonadia bacterium
TGGTCGACGGCCTCGTGATGACGATTTCAGGGGCTCCAGAAGCGGCGCGAGAAACATTGCGGACGTTGCGCTGGGCTTCCGAAGAATTTGGCGCGAATACGATACTGGGGCTTTCGAATGTGTCCTTCGGCCTGCCTGCCCGAGGATGGTTGAATTCGACATTCATGGCGATGGCGGCCGCCGAAGGGTTGACGATGGTCATTGCGAATCCTGCGACCGAGCTGGTGTGCAATGTGAAAAAAGCCGTGGATGCACTGCGCGGAACTGATGAGAATTGCGCCGCATACGTGAAGGAATTTGGGGGGCGGAAGGCCGAGGAAGCCCAGAGTGCAGCTAAAACCGCAAACGCCGGAGAGCGTGCTTACAGCGCCGTGCTGAACGGTGAGGGGAAAGCGGTCGTGGATATTGTTGAGGAAGCGCTGGTGAGTGGCATCAAGCCATTTATGCTGGTGAATGAGCATTTGATCCCCGCGATCACCAAAGTTGGCGACCTGTACGAAACTGGTGAGTACTTTCTGCCCCAGTTGATGACAGCAGCGTCAACGATGGAAATGGCATTTGAGAAGCTGAGGCCGCTGCTGGAACAGGAAGACACTGAGAAGGCCGGCAAAATCGTGATGGCGACGGTAAAAGGTGACATTCACGACATCGGAAAGAATATCGTCTGTCTGATGCTGCGAAACCACGGCTTTGAAGTGGTGGATATGGGGAAGGACGTGGCCGCGGAGGACATCGTGGCATGTGCGAAAGCTGAGAATGCGGATATTATCGGACTTTCAGCGCTGATGACGACGACAATGAGGCAAATGCGCACTGTGGTGGAACTTGCGAAGCAAGAGGGCCTGCGCGCTCGGATTATGATTGGTGGCGCAGTGGTGACCGCAGCGTATGCGGAGGAAATAGGGGCGGACGGATATTCGGCAGATGCAGTGGAGGCAGTGAGGCTGGCAACTCGCCTGATGGCGATGTCGTCGTCGGAATAAACAATAATGCCCAATGGTATTATTGGTCCGACTACAATCATTCGGAATGCCTGATAGCGTAACAAAGGCCGCGCACTGCGTGGATTCCTGTTGCCACTGACGCCACGATCAAAATTGCAATGAGCACTATACCCCTTGGGTCGTGTCTGGACAACCATGCAAATGGCCACCATACATCTGAAATCTCCATCGCCCCGATGCTGTCAGCAGACATGACGAGCACATAGTGGGCGGCTCCTGCAAAGCACACCACGGCGAAAATCAGAGCAATCAAGCCAGTGACAACCGTGAGCACCCGATCCCGTGTGGAAAATGCGCGCCGCAGCACTTCAGCCCAGCGCTGGCGACAACTTCTGGGTTCAGAGGGCAGACTGCATGGGTAGCCCAGCTCTTCGAGTTGCTCCATGGCGGCGCGGACACGGACGAACTCCTCGCGGCAATGCTGGCAATCGGCGAGATGATCTATTATATCTGCCGCATCCTCGGCATGAATTCCTTTGACTGCGAATTCTGCCAAAGCCATATCGCTGATGTGCGGCGATCGGGGTGGCCCAGAAAAAGTGAGGCGGCTCAATGCGCCCGCCAAGGCTGCATATGCCCGCAGGTCACGCCTGCATACATTGCAGGCGTGCATATGCCTGAGAACGGCAGCCTGGTCTTCCAGGGTGAACTCGTCACCCGACCGCACCAGCAGCTGCCTCAGTGCCGGACATCTGTATCCCTTATCCCCCATCACACCTACACTAATTGCTGCCTTGGCAAAGTGTTACCGCTGCCGACGGTGTGCCTGTTCAATACTGAGCTCGGAGGACACACTCGTAAGCGACTTCTGAAGCCGTCTCAATGCAGTGAAGATGCGTTTTCGGGCTGCACCGTGGGAAATGTGCAGGGCCCGAGCAATGGCAGGGCCATTCATGCCCTCCTGATACTTCAGAGCAAGGATGAGACGATCATCTGAGGAGAGTTGCTCCATTGCGGCGAGAACCGCCCGCAGGCGTTCTGCGTTCTGCACCGCGTACGCGGGGTCGACAGACTTTTCGGTGGGTACCAGCTCGTCGAGCAGATCTTTTTCATATGTTTCACGACCGGGGAGTGCCGGCAGGCTCAGCTGATTGGTCAGTTTTTCGCGGCGGCACCACTGGAGGCAATGTCTTGTTGAGACAGTGGTGAGATATGCAGCAAATGGTGCAACCGGCCGCCATGCCCGCAGCGCGCGCTTACTGTTATGCAAGAGCTTGGCTGTGATTTCGGCCTGCAAGTCCTCCCGATCTTCACGATTTGGCGCGTATTTTGAAACTATATAGCGAATGTGGGTATTGAAGCGCTTGATTACAGCGCAGAATGCGTCATTATTACAGGATGCAGCGAGTTGCACAAGAGCGGTTTCGTCAGACGGTAGCTTTGTGCGCCTCAAAATATATAGCGCCTCCCACTCCGGTGCCTGAAGGGCGGTTATACCATACCCACGCCGGCGATGCTTTCCGTTTTTGTTCTGTCAATATCTATCCCTGTAGATATTTCGGTATTATTACTAAAGATACCTTTATATCCCACAATATTACTACAATACTATGTAACGCCAAAGTGACGCAACTACTAAAGGGACAGGCACGAGGAGGAGAGCATTGTTTCGCTGGCGAATGGGGATTACCACAGCTGATATGTGTACAGACGCGGTGTCAGCATCCACGCTGCATGCAATGAATATGGAGAGAAAAATGGAACTGAAAGCGCTCTTGCAGAAACTGGAGATAAGGG
>CAYSRY010000386.1:0-2737 GCA_964433395.1 uncultured Armatimonadia bacterium
GACTTGCTGCAGACCCCATACGGACAATGCAATTCTGAGGACCTGCAGACCATCAACAGCCGATACGTTTTTATCGGGCCGATATTGTTTTATCGGGGATGGTCTGATTGGAAGGTGTATCATTGGCTCCCCGTCTTATTTTCCACAGTGGTAGTTGTGCTGAGTGCAAGTCGGAAGGCGAACTCATCTGTATAAGCGAATTCGGCAAAGCGTTGTGCCCTGACTGTTTCCCCACGTTCTTACAGCGTCGCGTGGAGAACTTCATGCGTCGTCGTCAGCTTTACCGGAAACGTGACACGATAGGCATTGCCATGTCTGGCGGGAAGGATAGTGCGTCGCTGGCACATATTCTGAACGCGCTCCGGTGGAGGATGCGCATCAATGTCGTTGGCCTGCATGTGAACATGGGCCTTGGCGAATTCTCGGATGCAAGTCAGGCTGCTGTCGAGGCACTCTGCGATTCGCTGAGCATGGATCTGCATGTCGCCAGTGTCGCTGACTATGGTGTTCGGATTGAGCCGGTGGCCTCATTTCGCCAGTGCAACGTATGTGGCGCTGTCCGGCGTGCATTGCTGAATCGGCTGAATACGGAGCACAAAATTCAGGTGCTTGCCACGGCCCACACGCTGGACGATATTTTGCTGTTCATGCTCAAAGGGATCCTGTCGGGGAAAATGCATGCGCCTAAGCCAATGCTTGCGGAGACCACGCATCGCCCTCGCAAGGTGAAGCCGTTCTACTTTACGCCCGAGACGGCCACGGAAGCGTATAGAGAGCTCCTCGATTTACCATATACCGATATGGAGTGCACTGAGTTCGCTCCCGAAAGCCATCGGTTTAAGAAGATTTTCCGCATGCTCGAAGAGATGGCTCCGATGGGGAACATCCAATTTGCAAAGACTATGCTGCGGAACATGAAAACTCCGAAAGATGACGAATTGGAGCGGCAGTGCAGGATGTGTGGCGAGCCGACCAATCGGCATTATTGCCCGATATGCGCATTGAAGCGCGCTCAGAGTGACGAGACGGGAGCAGTTGAGCTTTGCGACGAAGAGGTCTGATTGACAGCAGGCGATTTTCTTCAGGAAACAATACAGCAGGACGCCGATGGCGTCCTGCTGTATTTCAGGGATGAGACCTCGCTCAGTAATCCACGCCACCTATGCCGCCAACAGTAAGATTGATGTCGGGCATCCCGTTCGTAGCTGTGCGAATCTGTGTAGCCTGGATATATTTCACATGTCCATCAACGAACAGGTAATTTCGCGCACCGTTCCAGCCCCACCAGCCACTTGGATTTGCCTCATGGTTGCTCAGCCATTCGGCGGCAAGTGCCTTACGCGACGGTTCACAGACCTGTGCCAGCGTCATGGTCGCACAGGGGACCGAGGGCAGTGTGTAAAGATCGGTGGTATTCATTGCCGCGATTTGTGCGGGCGTATGATAAAAAGCAGCCGAATAGGCATAGGAAGTCGCGTCCCATTTTCCTGTTGCTGTACTGTCACTGGGACAAACCAGCACGCCGGGATTGAAATCCATGGAAAGATCGGGGTTATCTGGATCTGACGGATCGCGTTTTGCCCTCATTGCCAAGTATGGTTGTACCGGCCATCTCCAGCGCCGGCCCATCCACAGCAAAGGGTCGCCGGTGTTAGGGAAAGCTTCGTCATAATCTTGTGTATACATCATAAAGGCAGAGCTCATCTGTTTGAGATTTGATGCACAGGTGATTTTGCGGGCACTTTCACGGGCTTTGCCGAAAACAGGGAAAAGTATGGTGGTAAGTACTGCAATGATAGCAATGACGACCAGTAGTTCAACGAGCGTGAAGCCACGAAGTCGGCGAGATGATATTGTCTCAAGCATGGCTTGCAGATTCCCCACTGAGAAGATAGACAACAGGACGCCGATGGCGTCCTGTTGTATTGTGAACGAAGAGTTTTCCAGATTCTCTATCTTCTTAGACCTGCGTTTTCACTCCGAGTTCCTCAATGGTGAAAATCGGCTGAAAGCGATATCCGGCTTTTGTAAAGAGTTCGCTGGCTCCCTGCATGCGGTCGACCATCGCGATGATGACTGCAATCTCGGCCCCGCGTTCGCGCTCCACGGCCTCTATTGCCTTCAGTGTTGAGCCACCGGTTGTGACCGTATCTTCGAGCATTGCGACCCGCGTGCCAGCCTCAAGCGCGCCTTCCACCTGTTTGCCGGTCCCGTGGTCTTTGGGCTGCTTGCGCACCATGAAAGCGTCAAGTTGACGCCCGATGGTGACTGACACTGCGGCGGTCGCGCCGGAGATGGGGTCTGCGCCAAGCGCCATACCGCCGACAGCGGCTATGTCCTCGCTTTTCAGGGTTTCCAGAATACAGCGTGCGAGGCAGTAGGCGCCTTCGCCATCAAGCGTCACCATTCGCCCGTCGATGTAATAATTGCTTTTCTGGCCTGATGCGAGGGTGAAGTCACCGAATCTCAGAGCTTTCTCAAGTATGAGCTCCCTGAGGCGAGTCCTGCACTGCTCTGCGGTCATTGTTGTAATGTCAGCCATAGTTCCTTCCACTGTGCGCATATTGATGAAATCTCACGGTTATCTCGGGGCCCGTGTCTGTCGCATTCTTGTGATGGCATTGGTCGCCAATGGGTCAGACAGCGCAGTCTCCATGTCCCACCATATCATTCGGGTTGAGGAGTTCCCTTTCCCGGCTCCGGTGAGGCCGTGCAGCTCGGGGAGGATGTTGAGGCC
>CAYSRY010000387.1:0-2731 GCA_964433395.1 uncultured Armatimonadia bacterium
GCGGAAGCGAACCTGGAGGGAAATGGCACACTTGACGCCATTTTCATCGCGGGCGGCGATCATGTCGTCAACCTTCTCCAGCGTCATTTCCGGTGGCTTTTCGACGATAACATGCTTGCCCGCTTTCATGGCGGGAATAGCAAACTGGGCGTGGAACGCATTCGGGGTCAGCACGTTGATGACATCGATGCGATCATCTGCAAGCATCGCCTCGAAGCTCTCGGCTGCCTCGCAGTTCTTGTCAGCGCAGAATTTGTCGAGGCGCTCTTTGTTGAGGTCGGTGCAGGACACGAGTTCGGCTTCTTCGGCGGCGTTGATAGCGTCACCGTGGAAAACCGAGACGAGGCCGGCACCAACGATGCCAAAACCAAATTTTCCGTCGACCATTGGTTTCCTCCCTATTTTATGGCCCCACTGACATGAATGGGGCTATATTGCATATGTCTCAGCACATAGATTTTCTGGGGCGTTAGGGAATCAGCATGACTTTCAGGGCTTCCATCTGCTCGATAGCATCAAAGCCTTCCTGCCATTTTTCGAGTGGCAGGACGTGCGTGATGATCTTGTCGGCATTGATTTTGCCTGATGCGAGCATGCTCAGCGCAGGCTCCCAGCATGCATATTCGGTGGACATATTGAAATAGAGCGTGAGGACCTTGCCCATCGCGACGTCCCAGTCAAATTCGACAGGGCGTTTGCCGGTAAGGCCGACACCGCAAAGGCGGCCCATTTTGCGGGCGTAATATGGCATAGACTTGATGGCCGGCGGAGCACCTGAACAATCGATAACAAGATCCGCGCCAATGCCTTGGGTGAGTTCCATGCAGGTTTCCAGCGGATCGTCCTTCTGGAGATTGATCACATGGTCGATACCAACTTCGCGGGCAGTTTTGAGGCGGAGCGCTTCGTCGGCATTCGTGCCGATTATCATAACTTCGCGTGCACCCTCAGCCTTTGCAGCCATTGCAGCGAGCAGACCGATCGGGCCCGGGCCGATTACGACGACGAACTCTTCAGGCAGTACTTTTGCATTGAGAAGGACATCAGTGACGACATTGCCCACTGGTTCGGCGAGGGCGGCGTGCTCATAGGACATGCCCTCAGGGATGCGGTGGAGCAGATGGGTCGGGTATGGGAGATACTTGGTGAACGCTCCATCAATGCCCCAGCCGGGCGAGCGCTTTTCGCCGCAAATCTGGGGATTCCCGCTGCGGCAGAGGTAGCAATGGCCGCAGGCTTTGGTGTGCGGCTCGCCAACAACACGATCTCCGACTTTCCAGCCTGAGACAGCGCTGCCGACCTCGACGATGTCAGCAGCGAACTCATGGCCCATCGTAACTGGGGGCCAGTATGGGAAGTTGTCGTGCATGATATGGATGTCTGTGCCACATACGCCGGCCGCTTTGATCTCAAGCATGACCTGATCGGGAGTGATTTCCGGCTTCGGCACGTCGCGCAGTTCGATGTTGCCTACGCCTTTCGCAACTTTCTGCAGTGCGAGCATGATTTCACCTGACTTTTCTATTTTGTGCGCCACTGATTTGGAAGCAATGCGGCTGATGGCAGCATTTACGCCAGCCTGCAATTTAGTCCTGATTGCACCAGTCGGTGATGAATTTGACGAGAATTTCAGCTGTATCAAGCATATCCTGAATGTCTATATTCTCGTTGACGCTGTGAGCGACCGAAAGGTCACCGCCGCCGAACCAGCACGTGGGAATGCCCATCTGATTGCTGTACCACCACGCATCGGCGGAAGCCGTCATGGCAGTGATTTTGCCCTCTTTGCCCTTGGCCTGCGTGGCTTTCTGGAGGCCGGTGACCAACGGGTGATCTGGCTCCAGAACTGCGGCGTCGTGGCGGTAGGTGAAGTCGATGTTGTAGTGGGTCGCCAGCCATTCATCGCCGCAATCTTTGATCATGTTATTCAGGTCGCTCATGACCTGTTCTTTGTTGCGATCTGGCAAGATTCCGAGAACACCTGTGAAGACCGCTTTGTCTGGTGCCTGGGCTGGCCAATCGCCGGCGTGCAGCTCCCCAATTGTAAGCGGCGCCGGATTTGCGAACTCATCGAAGAGAGGGTACTTGCCACGACATTGTGCGAGTGCGACATCGTGATAGGCGGTGAACAACTCGATGGCCTTAACTGCCTTGAGCAATGCAGAGACCGTGCCTCCGGGCTTGCCGGAGTGACCAGCCTGCCCCCAGACAGTGGTCTCGAACCAGACAGCGCCGCGAATCTGCGGGTAGAGCGTAAAATTGGAGGGCTCGAGGCAGATTGCGGCGTCAGCTTTCTCGCCCCTGCGGGCCATGGCAATGGTCCCGTTACCGCCATTTTCCTCTTCGATGACCAAGTGGCCGATGACGTCGCCGGCATGTTCAAGGCCGAGGTCTTTCAGGGCCTTGAGGACGAGATACATGATGACGCAGTTGCCTTTGTCATCGCATGCACCACGGCCAAAGATCTTACCATCCTGGATGTACGGGTCGAATGGGCGCTCGTGGCCGGATGATGGCGGGACAACATCCATGTGAGCGTTGAATACGAGTGATTTGCCACCGCCAGAGCCTTTTTTGGCCACGCGGACGTTGGGGCGATCGCCATATTTGAGGTTTTTTACAGGCGATGCATAGTCCACATCTTCTTTGATGCTGTTGTCAATCTGGACATATTCCACCTCGTCGCAGAAGGTCTTCATGTGGTCATGGAGATATTCTGCAACCGGCTTCT
>CAYSRY010000388.1:0-323 GCA_964433395.1 uncultured Armatimonadia bacterium
GCAAGTAAATCATCCAGTCCAGTTCCGCAGCTTGTACGACCCATCCCCACGCGCACCGCGGTCATGAACATCTGAGGCAATAGCAATGCCAACCTTCATTTTTCTGTAAATATACCCTGTTGCGGTTAATGTATTCATATTCTGAACACAGTGTTATGCTACCCAACTCTGCTGGAAGATACACATAATATGACTTCAAGGAATGCGCAAAAACTGCGCCTGTACAGAGATAGCAACAATTATGAAAGGGCGTTGCGAACCCAGACGCCAGCATAGACCGCGAGCATGGCGAGGGTGACATTTGCGAGGATATTCAGCATGGC
>CAYSRY010000388.1:333-2711 GCA_964433395.1 uncultured Armatimonadia bacterium
GACAGAGTATCCCATGAGAACGAAGAGAATGTGGTGAAACCGCCGAGTACGCCGACAATCAGGCCAGTTCGTACCAGCGGGTGAAATGTTGCGCCACCAGCGAGAAGGCCGATGATGAAAGCGCCGATTACATTGACAAGCAGGGTGCCATATGGGAAACCTGCGCCAAAACAGCGTGCGGCAAGAGTACATGAGCCAAAGCGCAGCGATGCGCCAATCGCGCCCCCGAGAGCGACGAAAATGAGTTCTTTCACGATTTTCACCTTTGAATACTGTGAGGGGAAATCGAGGCATAAAAAAACCCCCGCACCCCTGTTGGGATGTCAGGAGTCATCAGTGCGTAACGCACCTTTGAATGGACGGCTGAAATGCGGCACGACAGGTGCTTGCGCACCTGCAGGTGAACTCCATCCCCGGGCGACAACATCGCCGGGCGGCATACGTAATGATACCGAAGCAATGCGAAGATGTCAAGATTTCGCAGGGCGGTCTGGAGCAGTTGTATAAGCAGGATTGCAGCAGACGGATGTGGAACCATGGAGGTACATGCAGATCACAGCATTGGGGTGTTAAATATGCTTAGGGTGCTCTTTATTGGAATGGTGATGATTTTTATGGCTATGCCGATTGCCGCGCAACTTGACGTTGCCGCCATCAACGAAGCATACAAGGCCTATGACATGACCCGAAATGAGGGGCTTGGGCAGTCCCTTTCGCCGGATTCCGGCACGCTTGGCTGGGGTGAGGGCAGCATTATCCAATCATACGCGCAGATGTGGGAAACCACCGGCGACACCTACTGGCTCAGCAAAATCGCCGAGCATTTCCGCAACATCATGAGCACCGCCACCGACCCGGACGGGGACGGCTTCCTGAGCTGGCAGACCGCCACGTATTCGTGCAACATCGCGCACGTCGTGCCCATGCACAATGTCTCTGCGGCGAAAATTGAGCCCGAAGACATCAGGCAGAATGCCACGCGCGATGTTCCCAATGCGAGCGGGCATTCGTACCTCATTGAATTCCAGACTGACGCGGCCCATTATCAGGTCCGCGACGTCGATACGCAGGAAATCATCGCGGCCGATGTCGCGTATACAGACGGCATGACCGTCGATCAGATCGTCCCGTTCACATTCAAAATCACTGGCGCGACGCATCAGGGCGACCGCTTCATGGTTCGCACAATGCCTCCGGAGCCGACGGAATTCACCGTCCATCAGGGCATGTTCGCCTATCCCGTCGCGCTTTTCATCGAAGCGGTGCGGCTCAATCCAGCGCTTCACGAGCAGTTCGGCGCTGATGCCGATGAGTTTATGGCATTCATTAACCACAACCTCTTTGAGAAAAATGAGCAGGACTGGCTGGAAATGGGCGACCTCGGCGGGGCCTATCGCTTCCAGCCGCTGGAGACCGACCGCTTCGGGAACCGCATCATGCCGCACAACCAGTTCGGCGCGCTGGCCCGCGCGTGGGTGATTCTGGGCAACCTCGAAGGCGCGCATCCGCTGATGGCCGATCGCGCCGAGAAAATGGTGCGCTATCTGCACAGTTTCATGGAGCTTGATGAGGATACCAACGCCTACCGCTGGCATTACTGGGATTGGATTGAGGACGGGGAGCCGGGCGCTTCCGGTTGGGAAGACACCAGCCATGCGGGGCTGACGATGAGCCTTGCGATTGTGGCGGCGCGGCGCGGACTGATCTTCACGACCGAGGACATGGAGCGCATTGCCAATACGTGGATCAAGGTCATGTGGAATGGCGATGAGGCCGATCCGAAGATGGCGGCTGCGGTCGATGGCAAGGAGCCGTACAAATTCTCGCCACTCTCAAACAATTGGTCGGAGCTTTCCGAATGGGACGCGCAGGTCTACGATCTCGCCTTGGCGGCCTACAACACCATGAGCCCGAACAGCCAGACAGTCTCAGGCCCGGCAATGCTGCTGAGCGCCCAGCGCTGCGGGGAATTTTAGGGTGCCTGCGGCACTTGCAGGTATAACGGCTACAACTCTTTGCGGTTGAGCTTTTGCCGTCCTTCTAAAAATTTTCGGGGGTTTGGGTGTTCGCCGTTTGCCTTCTACCTTTTCAGCTGTTTGTCGTTCCTTCCAAAAGTTTTCTGGGGGCGTGGGGGGTCTTTTACAAAAGACCTCCCCGCGGTGTTGCTGTTCGCCGTTCGCCTTTTATCCTTTGCGCCGTTGCCGCCGGAGGTGGCCCATTATAGCTGTTTGTCGTATATATACTCTATTAAGGAGTTAAAGTATGCGCATCATCCTGTTTTCTGCAGTTATGCTCGCGCTGACGGTCGTCGTCTATGCTCAGAGTATGCGTCCGGATCCCGAGCCAATGCCTGCCAGCCCTGGCCAGACCTGGGTGGA
>CAYSRY010000389.1:0-2646 GCA_964433395.1 uncultured Armatimonadia bacterium
AGAAAACCCTCGTAATTAGCCTGCCCTTCCGCGTCCCAACCAACGTTCACCTGATCGCCGGTGTAAACCACAAAATCGGGCCGGATTTCGTTGTATATCTGCTCCAGCGCGACAGGCAGCATCGTTTCGATGAGGGAGGTGACTCGCCTTTGACCCGGTTCTGCGTATGGTGCAGGCAATCTCGTGACCATTTCATCCCATGGTAACCGTCCAAGTGATGAGCTTACATAATGGACATCAGCTATCTGCACAAAACGGCAAACCGCCCCGTCGGATATGTTCTCGCTCTTATCGCCATTCATTGCGCATCTCTCCGCCAATATGTAATTCCACGTTCTATCGGCTCGGGCCATTCGCTCTTTGGCTGGTGCGTAACGGTCATTTCGCCATTATCGTTGCGCGCTGCAAGCACAGTGTCAAATACGGTGAAGCCGCATTCGCCGCGAATACCCCAGCCGGGGAAATAATGCAGTTTTGTGAGGTCGCCATCGTCTTCTATGGTGATGCCAGGATCGCCCTGCATAATCATGCGGAAATCTCCAGCGCCACCCTCAGGAGCGACAACTTCATTGATAAGGAAGCTCTGTACCAGTATATCACTGTAGTTGAGAATGACCGGAGCACCATTCAGCGAGCCATCTGTCGGAAGCTCGTCGGCTGTATACAGTGCGTCAATGGCGGCTCCAGTTTCAATGCGCTCCGTTGAGGTGATGACGCCGGAGTGTTCGGGTAGATTGTCTGTAATCGCCACATCGTTGACGGTCAAATCCTGCACGCCGACACCATAGGCACGTTCCACAGCTCCGTCGGTGGCAAAACGCACCTGCGCGGCGCGTCCAATGAATGAGACAGGCGACACACCAGCCACCAGCAGAGTTTCCGGCCCATCGTATTCATCGGCAAATCGACTTATGAACGCATCAGTGCGCCCGTCGGCCAGATGGACGACGACAGCCGCGTCCATCGGATCAGCGGTGAGCATCTGCGCAGGCTCAACGCTTTGCAGCAACGGCTCTTCGCCAGCACTCCAGAATTCATGGACTGCGACGAAAACCGAGCTGCCGCCGTCGTGGCGGACAAATGTGAACGGATTGTAGCCCTCGCGCCGCATTGCCGGCCCCTTGCCCGCATGTAGAATACTTCCTTCGGGCATCATGAGCCAGTGGCGACTTTGCTTGCCATTCTCATAGACGAAACGGAAATTCGCAACTTCGGGCAGCTCAGCCGCCGCGACGTCGGTAATGTATTTGTGGAATGTGCCCTCGATCGGTTCGAGGTCCAAATCGGTCTGGAATGAATACGGATACTGAAGACACCCGTGGAGCATCCAGTCATGGCGCTGTCCGCCCCCCACGCGGAAAACATCCACAATGTAGGAGTGGCTCTCGTCAATTTCGACCATCGCAACAGTGCGCCTGTATAGGTTGGCCAGCCCGTCGTATGCCCGCTCGCCGTCGGCTTCGGAAATCTGAACCGGGGCGTATTGTGAGGCGAATAAGCGGAGCTTGCCATCCATCATCCCGTCACCATGGCCAGATGAGCGATAGCGTGGATCCGGGAATGGCAACGCGTCATCTTCGGTGAGCGTTCGGCGGGGGCCGCTGAAACGCGTATGCTGCGTCGTTTCGTCGATGACAACAGTATTGTGGCCAGCGGTAATCGTATGCCACTCGCGGGTCGAGACGTCGCCGGGAATTTCTCGATAACGAGTAGAGCTGAGCATCTCCTGGCCTTGCGACCATGCGATCAGATTCAGCGTATCGTGGTGCTCATGGCCATGCATCCCGGAGAAATGCAGGTGCGTTTGCTGCTGGCCAGTATCCTCGCCACTTCCCATCACGACATGCCCCATGCAGCCGAGCAGCTTGGGCGAGGAATGCGTCATCGGCGGCATCCACCATGCCTGCTGGACGAACGACGTGTCGTGGACGACTGTGCAGTTGCGATCCGGCAGCGTGAGCTTGCCGAGGACTTCCCACATGCGGGCGAACTGGCGCGAATACATCTTTGTGAGGTCGAGGTTGTCGAAACGCGTTCCATCAATCTTACTTATGAAACCGGGGGGATCAGAATAGCCGCGGAAGGCGTCGGGAACCTGGGCCGTGAGGCCTCCGGTGATGTCCTTGTGGTAAGAGCAGGAGCCCTCATGCCAAAATCCACTAGCGTAGAAGCCATAGTGCAGAAGGCGATCGAACCATTGGACGGCCAAGTGGGCATACTCGGGTTCGGGAATGATCATGGCGAACTGTGGATATGCCCGGAGCGCGTAATGGCTGAGGTTGCCATATTCTTTGTCGAATGTCTCGAACCATTCAATGTGGTAGCGCAACATGGCCTCGGCGTTGTCGCGAACGCCCATGTCCTGCATGACGCCACTGTCATAGATGAGGTCGTAGGCATAGAGAAGCGGAAGCGCCTGCTCGACAAACTGGGGAATCCAGTTTCCGTAGAGGCCCGATGCGTCCCAGCGGGCTTTGAACGTCTCGTCATGCTGGGAATAGCGGGGATCGCCCTTTTCTTCGCGCTGGTAAGCGCGTTCGCGCAGCGGCCACTCGCGTATGACTTCATTGTAGCGGTCGAGGATGATTGCGGCCTGCGTGGCGGCGTGTTTGTCGCCGGTCAGATGATAAAGAAGGGCGAAATCGT
>CAYSRY010000390.1:0-1010 GCA_964433395.1 uncultured Armatimonadia bacterium
GGTGCAGACCATCCAGCGAGAGCAAGGGTATGAGACGGAGAAAGGCGAGGCGCCAATCAAGGATGCCCAGACAGTTGCGGACCTTGCGGCGAGTTTTCAGATGGCAATAGTGGACACGCTGCTGCGTAATACTTTAGAAGCGGTGAAGCGGAGCGGCGTGGATCACCTCGCCATCGCCGGGGGCGTGGCAGCGAATTGTATGCTGCGAGAAAAGATGAGTGCGGCGTGCGGCAAACGCGGAATTAGCCTGCATTTTCCGCCGATGCAACTGTGCACTGATAACGCCGTGATGATGGCCATCGCCGGGCATTATCAGCTGCTGATTCGGGAGCCGGACAACATGAATGTGGACGTGTTTTCGGCGATGCCCGAATGAAGCCCGGAAGCGTGTTGAGAAAAGGGGACTCCGGCGTGGAAAAGTCTGGTGTCAAGAGGATTTTCCGGGCGTACCATCAGAGGTGGGAATGTCAGGGCTGAGGGCCTGAAAATGGCGTTAGAAGAGCAAATTGCGTATATGTGGGAAATCCCCAAAAGTGTGGAAAAAGTGGTGGAAAACGCTTTCAGAAGCCCCAAAAGTGTGGAAAAGTGGCCCCAGAACGTTAGAGGAACGTAAAGAAACGGCAAACAGAGGGTGCGCCATGAGCGACAGCGAAAATGCCGCAATTCCGTGGGCGTCAATGCTTCCGGAGTACCTCACAGGGCGGGCTGAGAAGCTGTATGAGGCCAATGCGCGCAGACGGGTGGAAATGAGGTCTGCGGAAGCCTGGGAAGCACGGAAAAGCGAGTTACGCGAGCGGTTTACGGCGTCGCTCGGAGGGTTTCCAGAGCGGCAGGATCTGAGCCCCAGAATCACGGGCATTATTGACCGTGATTCGTATGCGATTGAGAAAGTAATCCTCGAAAGTCACCCCGGCGTACCCGTGACCGCAAATCTGTACATTCCGAAGGGACTCGACGGGCCAGCACCAGCAGTGCTGGTACCGTGCGGGCATTCGGGAAACGGGAAAGCG
>CAYSRY010000390.1:1113-2637 GCA_964433395.1 uncultured Armatimonadia bacterium
ATCGTGGCGCTGATCTATGATCCGATAAGCCAGGGCGAGCGAGTGCAGTATTATGATGAGGAGCTTGGCAAATCGCGGGTAGGCAGCTGCACCACAGAGCACAGCCAGATACATAATCAGTGCGTGCTGAGCGGAAATGCCTTCGCGAAATACCGCATCTGGGACGGCATGCGATGCCTGGATTATCTGGAGACGCGGGCTGAAGTGGATGGGGACCGACTGGGCTGCACAGGATGCTCGGGCGGCGGGACGCTGACGGCATATCTGAGCGCACTGGATGAGCGAATCAAAGTCGCGATGCCCGTATGCTACATCACTTCATTGCAGGCCCGGCAGGAAAGCGACATGGTCGCTGACGGGGAGCAGCAGATTTTCGGGCAGCTCGCATATGGAATGGACCACCACGAGTATCTGGCGATGGTGGCGCCACGGCCACTGCGCATCGGTGCCGCGGCTGAGGACTTTTTCCCGATTCGGGGGACTGCCGAAGCGGGAGATTTCGCACGAAAGATATATGACCTGTACGGTGCAAAAAATGATTTTGACATATTCGTCGGCCCCGGTGGGCATGGATACAGCGATGCTATCCGAGATGCCGCGATGGAATGGTTCGGCCGATATTTTGACATGCCAATGGACCGATGCGGAGCCGAAGCGCATGTACTCGCCGACGAAAAGCTGCAGTGCACAGAAAGCGGACAAGTAGAAACTTCGGGCAACAGCCGCAAAATCTTCGAAGTAAACCTGGCTCAGTGGGTGGACGCGAATGCCCGTCAGGCGGTGGCGCCCCGGCCGGATGAAACGGCGCGAGTTGTCGGGGACACACTGGACATCGAGTGCCCGGTAATATGCAGGCACATGGCGGTGGCCCCGGCTGAAGCGGGGTTCGAGGGGTATGAGGGGACTGAGTATTATGTTGTCGGCCAGGATGAAGGGCTGCGGGCCGGAGTATTCGTGCGGAGCGCCAATGCGGATACGGTGCGGCTGATTGTTGACGCAGAGCCTGATTACGCGGAATTTGAAGCGACGACTCCAGCAGGAGAAGATATTGCACTGCTGACGGCCTGCGGGACCGGGCTTTCTGACCTGAGCGGGCACGGCCTGCAAAATGTGCAGCCACAGGGTGGAAATGTCGCGCGCCTGCTGGGGCGCGAGGCTTTCGCGGCGTATTTTGCGGAGATCATGGGATTTTCACTGCTCAAACTGCGGGTATATGACGTGCTGGCTGCAGTGCGCTTCCTGCGAGCGCAGTATGGGTACCGGGAGATTATTCTAGATGCTCGCGGGCGCGGCGGCATCTGGGCGCTTCATGCAGCTGTGCTCGATGGGGACGTGAGCGTGCGGCTGACCGGGACATTGTGGTCGTATGAGCTGATCATGCGGGATGGCGAGAATACGGCAATACATATGGCCGACATTGCCCGTGGAAGCCTGCGGAAATATGACCTGCCGGACCTCTGCACCGCACTGCCGAAGGGAAAGCTGGCGATAGTAGCTCCAGTGGACGGCAGAGGGCAGAGTTTT
>CAYSRY010000391.1:0-2636 GCA_964433395.1 uncultured Armatimonadia bacterium
CGTGGCATCCGAAAACGCCATTGCCGGGGACGCTGCGGCTGAATTTTGTGCCGCAGGGGGACCTTGAGATAATCAGGGCCGATGGCGGGGCACCGGTCTCTCCAGATAAAAACATTCTGAACTGGGCATTTGCACATCGCGAGGGAGAGGATGGGCTGCAGTCGCAGTTCGTGACGATTGTGGAGCCCTATGGAGAAGAGCGTTTCATCCATAGCATACGGAACATGGAGATTGATAGCGCGGATGTCGGGGAATATTCGCCGATTGCCGTGGAAGTGCAGGTCGATGGCGGGCGGGATATTATCCTGGCGACGGCTGACGAGGAAAGCTCAGTGAGTGTGGAGGGATGCCGGCTGGTCGGGCGATTTGGACTGATTCGCGAGCGCGACGGCCAAGTGGTGGAAATGCATCTGACCGAAGGGACACTGCTGGAAGCGGGCGAGGCGAGAATTGAGCTTCCGGAGAGGGCATATGGGCGGATCGTGGATGTGAACAGGGAAAAGAATGAGATAGTTGTGGAGGGCGATTTGCAGGACGAGCTGGCTGGGAGACGGCTGGAAATAGATAATCACGGCGAGCGGATAAGCTCGTATACGATCGTGGAAAGCACGCCAGCAGGAAACGGACGGACGCGGCTTGTACTGGATGCGAACGGTATATTGGGAGAAGGACGCGCCATCGGATTTGAGGACGGCTTCATCCGCAACGGCGAGAATGTGAACATGCCATTTGCCGGGCTGGTTGTGCGCGAGGATGGGCGACTTGATTACAGTGACTGCTTCCACTATGGGGCGCATCTGGAAGTGGGAGACCCGCATAATGCGCTGAAAGTGCGCGGAATTGAGGGCTTCCCATATCAGGCATGGGGCAACCTGCACGAGGCAGGAATAAACCACGTGCGGTTAGTTGAGAATACGCCGGCAGATGAACTGGAGAGGTATTTTGCAGCGAACGCGGACTTTGTTGTGTATGAGTACGGGATTGGAGATGAGGTGTCGGTTGGGCATTCGGCGCATCTGAAGGTCGAGTAGGGCTCGGCGCATGGCGCACATTGTAAGGTACGGCTCCAACGTTCATTCGCCATGGGTGTGTGACGGACGAATGAATGCAGATGCCGTGTGCAGCATTTTCTAACAGCGTCCGCGCCTGCGCCACCTGCCTGGATGTCCGCAACGGAGCCGATGGCCGTTGCAGCATATTTCGGCACCGATGCTGTATTTGACATCATTCCAGTAGCAGACAAAATTGTCGTGCTTTTCATTGGTGTCGCTGTTTTCAGGAAGTATCTCGCTGGTGTGCTTTTCGAGACTCGGCGGCTCAACTTTGGTGATGTTCTCATCTGCTTGAGGCATGACAGGCTCCTTTTGCATTGAAGCTAATTCCTGCTAACATATACAACATAAGTTAGAATAATTCCTGCATGGGTATGAAGTGACGAGGCGGCCCGGAAAATCCGGGCCGCCTCGTTGTATGCATGGATAGATGGAACGCAGCGCAGAGTCGAGTACGGGGCGTATAGCCTGTTTATGAATGGGGGATACTAATTGTTGGTGTTACAAAACAATGCCTCCAGATGCCTTGAAGAGGCATCTGGAGGCAAGCAGGTTTGTTCATACAATCCCGAATTGCTGTGAGATTGTGTTTAGTCCGTCAGCGGATTCCAGTTTTCGGGATGCTCCATCAACGAAGAACCAGTAACCCACTTCGCGTGTCCGTCGCAGTAGCCAAGGTTCAGGCCGCCGTTGTGGCGATCTTCCCAGTCAGCAATCCTGGCGGTGTTTCCACGGAAGTCATAGTCTGCTGCATCACGGCCACATGCGGTGCTTGGCACGTAGCAGTGGACATATGGAGTCACCAGGTGTGCGTAGTCAAAGTAATAGGTTCTGGCATCACCGATCATAATGCAACGGGCTGATTGCTTGACACTGGCCAAGGCTAGGCGAGCAGTATAGGGAGATGCGGAAGGCAGCAGGCAGACGGCCGAGTTGACGCCATACTCGGGGTCACTCGCCGGGGTGGTGCCAATATTAGCAGATGGGCAGTCGAATACCTGCGTGTTCTTCAGGTAAGGCGCTACCTGCGCAAACCAGAAGCGAGCGGTCGTTGGCGTACTTGCGTAATCGTATGCGGCAGGGAAAATTTCATCATAATCCTGTATGTACATCATTAATCCAAGGCTAAGCTGTTTGACGTTACTCAGACAACTTGTCTGCCGCGCCTTTTCTCTGGCGCGCGCAAAAACTGGGAAGAGAATTGCTGCGAGGATTGCAATAATTGCTATCACGACGAGAAGTTCGATGAGCGTGAAACCACGATTGGAGCGCATTTTCGGTCCTCCTGATGATCTGTCTATGGGGGGCTGAACAAACCACCATAGACATTACAATATTGTTGCAGAATTATTCTCATAGTATATCAAGAGCAGGATGGATTATTCAAGAGAAAACTAATAATAAGAATAGGCCCAATTGAATAGGTGATATTTGTTTTGTGGGCTTCATCGCCATCCATCCATTTTTGCGAAGCATTATTCGCCGATGACCTCGTATGTCCCTGTGCCTGCACCGCTGAAAGTGACCTGTGCGGGGGTGATGTCAGCTGTGGGTGCGGTGAGATCGCCGTGGCAGATGACTATC
>CAYSRY010000392.1:0-2618 GCA_964433395.1 uncultured Armatimonadia bacterium
CTCGGGACAATCCGGAGCAGACCAGAGGTCGAACATTTCACACATGAACTGTCCATACTGCTCGGGAGTGACGGAATATTCGGCAATTTCGCCAGTTTCGAGATCGCGTTCGAGACATGGAATGAACTGCATGAAATCAATGCCATTCTCGCGCAGGAAATCCCAGATACTGCGAGCTTTATCGGCGCTGTGAGAGGTCAGCATGGTGAGTGCATTGTGCTCGACACCATGTTCGGCAAGTATGCGCTGACCTCGCATTACGTCAGCAAGAGAAGGAGCACCAGCGTGGTCGCGTCGCCACTTGTCATGGATCTCGGGCGGGCCATCAATGCTGATACCGACGAGGAAATTGTACCGGCGCAGAAAACGCGCCCATTCGGCGTCAATCAGCGTCCCGTTTGTCTGGAGCGCATTGGCGACAACCTGCCCCGAGTGGCCATGTTTCTGCTGGAGCGCGACGACGAGGCGGAAAAAATCAATGCCCATAAGAGTGGGTTCACCACCCTGCCATGCAAATGTGGCAGTCCCCGGCGACATGGCCATGTACTGGCGGATCATCTCCTGAGCCACCCGTCTGGTCATTCGGTGCTTCTTATCACGCGGATAGAGCTTGGCCTTGCGTGTGTAGAAGCAGTATTCGCAGGCTAGATTGCAATCCGGCCCAGCAGGTTTGATGAGTAGCGATGAAATGGGTCTGGTTCCTGCCATTTTTCTGTCCCTCGGGCAAAATCGTGGTCAATCCAAAATGCGCAGCGGATCAGTCGAAAATTTCTCCAGTGCGCCAGTCTTGCCAGGTCGTTTCGTACCAGCTATCGTCGGCAGGGAGCGGGCGAACAGGTGTAACCTGCGGTCGAATTTTGCCTCCATCCCAGCGAACCTCAACTATTTCGTCACGCATGGCGATATTCTCGCTGCGATGCGGAAGACTGGTGCCAGAGCGCGTCTCGACGAGGCGGTCGCCGCTGCGGTCGATAATCATGTACGCGCCGCGACTGCCACCGCCACGTGCGATCAGGTCTTCGATGGTGTTGAGAACAGCGGCCGCAGTGAGCGCGAGATGCTCATTCTGATATGCACGAGGAAGTTGGACGGGCTGGCAAACCTGCTCGGCGTCGCAGAGCGAGGAGTACGTTCTGGAGACAGCTCGCCAAGCGTTATGCACGTCTGGAAGCCTGCGCATAATGCCTGCAGCGGCGTCCATTGCCTGTTGGAGCTGGGTGCGGAGAGCATCGACTTCTTCGCCATTTTTGTTGAGAAGACGTTCTATATGGTGAAACTCTTTTTCAATCTGAGAGGTGGCGTCGGCCAGCCATGAGGTGATAACGGGGGCCTCACCCGCATACCGGGCAGTGATGTAACGCGCTGCACGCTCGCCACCAACCTGTCCGGAGTTGAGTGCGCTTCCGCCAGGGCGCACGCCATGCGTGCCCGCAACTTCGCCAATAGCGAAAAGATGCGGTACTGTGGTTTCCCACCACGTGTTGACAGTGAGTCCGCCATTGCAATGCTGGGCGCAGACGCCGACCTCGAGGGGTTTGCGCAGATCAACGCCGTGTTCACTGTAAATTTCGATGGCCAGTGGGTTGAGCTGCTGCAGACGTTCGTAGGGAGTGTCGGCAGTAGCGCCAGAGCGTTCGAGATAGAGACGTGCCTCATCGGAGAGAACAGATAGAGAGAATTCCCGCATCCCATCGGCGGGTACTGGATTGCGTGACAGGTCCATGTAGACCTTGCGCCCCTTCTGCATCTCCTGATAAACCGCTATATCGACAAGCGAGCTGCCATAATTTTGGAGCCGCTCTGCATGGAACGGCCACTGGTAGCCTTTCAGGAACGTATTGGTGGCGAGCTGCTCCATTGAGTTGAAATAATCATTGAGGAAATAGCGCACGTCGCCACCTTTGGCGTCAGTGGAGAAATAGCAGGGGACGACCTGTTGATATGAGCCGGAAAGATTCCAGCGGAAGCCAAGCGAGGCCAACCCGAACTGAAATTCAGCCATGTTGCTGGCCCGCGCGCCGACCTGTAATGCGAGACCGTGGCTGCCGACCTGATTTTTGGGGTAGACGCTGGTGGCGAACAATTCGCCCGGCCCGCCAGTGGCAAGGATAATGTTGTTGGCGGCGAAAATTGTAAGGCCGTGGGTTGGCTCGTCGAGGCGTTCGCGATTGAGCGCAAGCACGCCAATGACGCGCTTGTCAGGCCCGATTCCGGAAGTCAGGAGACGGATGACCTCGTAACCATCGAAGATGGGAACTTCTGCCTCCCGAACTTTGCGCAGAGAGGTTTCGAACATCTGCATGGAGGTCTTTGGCCCTGCCGATGTGGCACGTTGCCGCGGATCGTGATCGGTTTTGTAGCCGACATACGCACCATAGCGGTTGAATGGGAATTGGACGCCATTGTCCACGAGACGGAAAAATGCCGGCACCGACCCGAGGGCCTCGACATAGGCAATGTCGCCATGGCACATTCCGCCCTGCACAAGCGTGCGGGCAAAATCGATGGGGCTGTCAGGAACATCGCCAAAGATGCCCATTTTGTAGTACGTCTGCTTGTCAGAGCCTGAGTTGTTGGAGGTGCCTGCGCCAAGGCTGGTGGTGACTATGGCAAGTGAT
>CAYSRY010000393.1:0-2576 GCA_964433395.1 uncultured Armatimonadia bacterium
CAGGATTTCGAGCGGATTGTGCGGCAGGATTTCCAGTGGTTACCCTATGCGCCACTTGTCTACACATGTGCGCTGACTGGTGATGGGGTCGGCGAACTACTTGCCGTTGCGCGCGAGGTACATGAGCAGTTCACGCGCAGGATTGACACGGGGCCACTGAATCGAACATTGCGGGACGCGATTGCGGCGCACCAGCCGCCTTCACACAAAGGGCGTACTCCGCGACTGTTCTATGCCACGCAAGTCAGCACTGGACCGCCGACATTCGTCATATTTGTCAACGATCCGGCGCTGCTGCATTTCTCGTACAAACGCTATCTGTCCAATCAACTGCGCGAGGCCTTCGGGTTCCGCGGCACCCCTATGCGCATCATATACCGAAAGCGCGAGGGGCGCAGCGACAGGAAGGACTAGAGTGGGCAACTTCGCCAATATGCTTATCGTCGTAGCCAGCTTTTTCGTCGGTGGAATTCCGTTTGGCCTGTTGATTGCGCGTGCCTATGGCATTCCTGACCTCAGAAAGCTCGGTAGCGGAAACATTGGAGCCTCCAACGTGCTCCGCACGGCAGGAACAAAACCGGCAATTGCCTGCTGGCTTATTGATGCCCTCAAAGGCGCAGGGCCAACTCTCATAGCTGGCTCTGCAATTGGAATGGGAGGGTGGTGGCAGGTCGCAGCAGCGCTTGCAGCCATCTGTGGACATTGTTTCTCCCCTTACCTCGGTTTCAAAGGTGGGCGTGGTGTCGCGACGAGCCTTGGTGTAATATTGGCCCTGGACTGGCGCGTGGGGCTTATCGGTTTCGGCATCTGGATCGCCATTGTGGCGGTCACCCGCTACATATCACTAGGTTCTGTTGCTGCAATGCTGTGTGCCATCCCTCTCATGTGGCTGTTCCATGGGCATCAGGAGAATGGGCTGCAATTAGTCGTCGCTGGCGCGGCAGTTGCCATACTGGTCACGGTCAGGCACGCAGAGAACATACAGCGACTGATCAATGGAACCGAGAGCAAAATCGGTCACAAAGCTAAAGAACTGGAAGAAGAATCTGACCATGAGCAGCCGTCAGCTGCTGACTAGACAACGTGGAGATACGCAGACCTGCGCGGTGATTGGAGCAGGGGCTTGGGGTACCACGTTGGCTGCAATGCTGGGCAACATGGGACACTGTGTGAGACTTTGGGCCCGCAGGCCGGAAGTCGCGGACGAGATCAACGCCACACGCCAGAATTCACGCTACCTCCCTGAAACCGAGTTGCCCGATGCTGTATCCGCCACCTCAGATCTGCAGAGCGCAATGGACGGCGCGGACGCAGTTGTCATAGCGGTGCCTTCTGTAGGGATGAGGGAGGTGGCTGGCCGCATGGCGGAGAATATGCCTCCGGGTGCATTGCTGGTGTATGCCACCAAAGGATTGGAAATGGCGACCGGCAAGCGCATGAGTGAGGTACTCATTGAAGAGTTGCGACTGCCAAAACCAGAATGTATTGTCGCACTCTCTGGACCTAATCTCAGCCGAGAGATTGCATTGGGACTACCTGCATTGAGTGTTGTTGCCAGTTGTGACAGGGCCTCAGCTGAACGGGCACAAGGGCTCTTCAACAATGAACTCTTTCGTGTTTACACCAACTGTGATATAATCGGTACGGAACTTAGCGGTGCGTTGAAAAATGTGATTGCTGTAGCTGCGGGCATCAGTGATGGGCTGGGCTACGGTGACAATGCCAAAGCTTCATTGGTGACGCGGGGCCTTGCAGAAATCTGTCGTTTGGGGCAAGCTCATGGAGCTATGCCCAGCACGTTCTGGGGTATAGCAGGTGTTGGCGATCTTATTGCCACATGTAATAGCTGCCTAAGCAGAAATCATACGCTTGGGTACCGAGTTGGCCAGGGCGAGGCAGTCGCAGACGTACTTCACAGCATGCACGATGTAGCAGAAGGCTACTTCACGACGCTTGCAGCGTATCAGAGTGCCCGCGAGCATTCTGTGGATGTGCCGATTACAGAAGCCATGTATGAAATCCTGTACGATGGCGGAGCGCCGCAGACGCTTGCACGGCGTTTAATGGCCAGAGAACAGCGGGCTGAGCACGAAGATTGGTGTGCGCCGAATATGGCGGACTGGTAAGTATTGACAGAGCATAAATTCAAATTCAACGGATTTGAGCTCTGGACAAATAGATAGCGACTATTATACTATTGGGAGGCGCACCATGGCGGTTACAGCAGGCAAGTCTGATATTGTCGACGCGATCGCGGAGCAGACAGATTTGACCAAAAAGGACGCAGGGGAAGCGCTGGACGCGGCCATCGAGGCCATCACTGCTGCTTTGCAGCGCGGCGAGCGTGTGCAGATTACTGGGTTTGGAACATTCGAAGTCCGCGACCGCAAAGAGCGCAAAGGTAAAAATTTGCAGACTGGCGAGACAATCACTATTCCCGCCAGCAAGGCGCCCGCATTTAAAGCTGGCAAAGGCCTCAAAGATGCAGTAAAATAGGATAACAGGTTTGGTCCGGGGCGTGGCGCAGTTTGGTTAGCGCGTTGGTCTGGGGGACCAAAGGTCGCCGGTTCGAGTCC
>CAYSRY010000394.1:0-2215 GCA_964433395.1 uncultured Armatimonadia bacterium
TGCCATTGCCGTTTGCCATCGCGAGCTGGGGAATGAGAAAGAAGCTGGCGCCGCTGCGGCACGGGCAGGTCGAAAACTCATCACCTCCCACTATGCTGGCGAGCCAGTATTCTCCGCAGTCGATGCGCGACGCATCACAAATCGTGAATTCATGGCCAGATTGGCGGAATTTGGCGCTTAGTATACAAAACAATTCCCCTGACACAGTGCACAACACAACGGCGGGAAGCATATGCCTCCCGCCGTTTTATTGCATAGTTGTCGCCTGACATGCTCTCGCGCTAATAGTATCCGGTAGGATTTTCCGGATGGTTGATTGAGCGCACCAGATGCGCGTACGTGTTCCCATAATAGAAATCGCTCACCCAACTGCCTGGAGCAATTGCCTCATCGATTGCCGCCATAGTATCCGCCGACAGCTCTATATCTGCAGTCTTCAGCGCGGAGCGCAAGTGCTCGACTGTGCGCGGCCCAACGATGGGGCACGTAATCCCCGGCCGATGCTGCAGCCACGCGTGCGCAAGCGCTGGCAGATCCATGCCTGCACTTTCTGCGATTACCAGCAGCTTCTCGACCAGCTCAAGCGCTTCGTTCGTCATTCGGCTATGCGTATTCGGGTCTGCATCGGAGAATCTGTGCCCCTTGGGGAAAGGCTGGCCCTTACGGTACATGCCAGTAAGTATCCCATACGCCAGCGGCCCCCACGTCACAAGCCCGATGCCGTGTTTCATGCAGGTCCAGACGAGTTCCATTTCAATGCCGCGATCACACAATTGATATGGCGGTTGCTCAGCCACAATCCGGGGATAGTCGTACTTCTCGTGCATCATCAGGCCTTCCATGATCAGTGGCACTGGCCATTTCGACGTGCCGACGTACAGGATTTTCCCCTGCTGACGAGCCACTTCCAGCTGCCCGAATATCTCGTCCATCGGTGTCGTGATGTCCACGATATGCAGATAGAACAGGTCGATCCGGTCGGTCTGCAGGCGCTGCAGGCTCGCATCAATGGCTCGGCTGAGGTGGAAGCTGCTCGCGCCCCGGTCATTCTGCCCTTGCCCCATGGTGGCAACGGCCTTTGTTGCCAGCACGATGTCATCTCGATGGCCGTTCTCCTGCAGTGCTCGACCGACCATCTCTTCCGAAGTCCCTGTCTGATACACGTCGGCCGTGTCAATGAAATTGATCCCCGCGTCAATGGCTTCACCGATGATCTGCTTGCCTGTCGGCTCATCAGTGACGCTTCCGAAATTCATTGTGCCAAGGCAAAGCTGCGATACCCGCGTGCCCGTACGCCCGAGTTGTCTGTATTCCATGCTCTGTCTCTCCTGTAATATGCCTGACTGTTGATGCTGCGTCCGCTAAAATGGGCCAAGTTTCTCCGGTTTATTGACTGCTCTGCACATTCGATCATAGAGAGTGCAGTACTGTGTCACGTTCGTCCCCGGCGGAAGAATTTCGTCCACTGCCGCCAGTTCTTCTATCGTCAGCTCGATCTCACATGCGCGCGCCACCGATTCAATATGTTCCACCGTGCGAGGACCAGAAACCGGGCTTGTTATCCCTGGACGCTGCATCAGCCAGGCCAGCGAGAATTCCGCAAGCGTTACCCCACGCGATTCTGCAAGTGGCAGCAGTTTCTCCACCAGATCCATTGTTTCTTCCGTATATCTGCGGTGTCCGTCGCGTTCTCCGATCTTCTCAAATTGATGGCCGGGCGGCGCTTCTTGCCCTTTTCTGTACACTCCACTCAATATTCCGCCTGCGAGGGGGCCGAACGGTACGATGGCTATGCCGTGCCGCATACAGGTCCAGACAAGCTCCATCTCAATTCGTCGGTCGGTCAGATTATATGGTGGCTGCTCTGCAACCACGCGCGGGTAGCCATACTTTTCGTGCATGATAAGAGCTTCCATCATGAGGGGCACCGGCCATTTTGACGTTCCCACATACAGGATTTTGCCCTGGTTGCGCAATATATCCAGTTGGCTGAAAATTTCGTCAAGTGGTGTGTCAATATCCGTGATGTGCAGGTAGTACAGATCGATTCGGTCAGTTCCAAGTCGCTTCAGACTTGCTTCCACGGCGCGTGACAGATGATAGCGACTCGCGCCGCGGTCATTCGGACCTTCGCCCATTGTCGCCACGCCTTTGGTGGCGAGGACCACATCATCCCTGCGCCCGTTTGCCTTCAGGGCTCTGCCGGTGAATTCCT
>CAYSRY010000394.1:2284-2547 GCA_964433395.1 uncultured Armatimonadia bacterium
GATGCCCAGATCAATGCCCCGATCGATGATGCGTGCGGCTTCAGCTTCATCTGTCCTGTGCCCGAAGTTCATTGTGCCCAGACAGACTTTTGAGACGCGTGTGCCAGTGCGCCCGAGTTGCCGATACTCCATGATCCCGTGCCTCCTGATTTGCAGATGGCGGATTTGGTCGACTCTTCAGACTTGCATATTCTGGCCTTTCTCTAACTTCATGGGGAATCCTTCACCAACTGCCTCCCCATTCGAATATTATTACACGAAAG
>CAYSRY010000395.1:0-639 GCA_964433395.1 uncultured Armatimonadia bacterium
CAAATTTATCCACAGTGTGCGAACGTGAGTGGAGTTGATCGGCGAGATCTTGGTAACGCACGATCGGGCCGGCGACGAGCTGTGGAAACAGAGCGACATAGCAGGCAAAATCGAGGAAGTTTTTCGCCGGGCGAGCGTCGCCACGATAGATGTCGATTGAGTAGCTCATTGACTGGAACGTATAAAACGAGATGCCGACGGGAAGGAGTATCGTGTAGACCTCGACCGTCTGTCGGCCAAACAGCTCAAGCAAGTAGTTGAGATTGGTCTGAAAAAAAACCAGATACTTGAAGAAACCCAGCAGCGACAGATTGACGACAATTGAGCTGACAAGGGCGAGTTTGCGCTGCCGCGCCGAGGCCATTCCTTCACCTGCAGGCGGGTCTTTTGCAAAAACCCGCAGCGTCCGTTTGCCTGATATGAAGAGCCCGCAGATGTAGTCTATAACGGTGGAAAAAAGCATGAGCAGGACGAACCACGGATTGGCCCAACCATAAAAAACATAGCTGAGCAGCGCAATTACCATCTGACGCCAGCGCACTGGGCTCAGATAGTAAAAAAGCAGCGCAATAGGGAGAAAATAATAGAGAAATATGTGTGATGAAAAAACCATTATGGTAACCTGATAAGCTCCCAGTT
>CAYSRY010000395.1:649-2538 GCA_964433395.1 uncultured Armatimonadia bacterium
GGCCCAGTAGTTGTACAAATCGCGGCTCACCATCGTCCAGATGACCAGTCGTTTGCCTGTCAACCCATCAGGTCCTCGACGTGCGAGCTGTCCACGGATACGCGGCCCCGAGCCCTGCGCCATGATGAGGTCGATTGGGAGTCCCAGATCCCTTGCCAGATGCGCCGAGAGGCCCGCATGTTGGCAGTCCTCAAAATGGAAGACCCCGGTGAAACTGTCGCCCAGCATCACAATTGGGCTCGATAGCTCATCTTTGTAGAATACGCCATCGGCCGTGACCACCTGCTCTGCTTGAAGCTGCATCGGCCGGTAGGAAGCGCGGTCGGTTTCAGGGAGCATCCCGACGATGTCGCCGAGGCGCGAACATGTGGCGGCGCGCACGCCAAAGCGGTCGGGCTGTGCGTTGGTCCCCGGCAACCAAGGGTACTCGTGGACGCGCCGCGCAATTATCTGCGCTGCAAGTCGCAGGCCCCGGTTGGTCCAGTGGGTGTCCTGCGGCATATAGAGAGGCTCATTGGTGGCATCCCGCTGGGCCATGAATGTGGGCAGCAAGTCCACTACTTGTACACCCGCCGCATCCAGTTCCGACAGGAATTTGCGGCATTGGGGTGCCACCCAGGGGCCCTTCGTACCCGGCGAGTTTTGCGAAAGCATCTCAGGGTAAACCTCTGCCTTAGTGGGAATGATTACCACCAGCAGGTCAACTTTGCGTGCTGCAAGCTGGTTGCGGAAGTCGATGATCGATGGCCACGGATTCTTCCCTGCGCGTTGGTGACGAAGATCGTCACAGAGCAGATACTCCAGGTCACCGCGGAAAAACAACCAGCCATTGCGGCCTACAATGCCACTTTGGTCCTCTGGCGTGGTCTGCAATAGACTGTGTACGTCAGTCTGGAAATCCAGCAAGCCATTCGTCCACACATTCCACGAGCCACCCCAACGCTTCAGCTCTTCATCCCATTGGGCAGGTTGCAACGGGGACAGTTCCGTGGCTGCTGCTTCGGCATCTAAGCCCTGCACGGCAGGCGCAACTGCTTCCGATCCATCTGTAGCTGCGGTACGCTCTGCGGTTGCGACCACGAAGATATTATATATGGGCTGGCCATAAGGAACGCCACGGATCACGGCTGTCGGCGCAGCAAAAACTCGGTTTCCCATTTCATTGGCTGCAGCCGTGTCCGTTTCTGCGTTGGGCCACGGTCGCGCCTGATCACTCTCAAGCAGATATGTTCGCAGCGACTGGTACCACTCCGAGCAGAGGCTGTAGAAGTATGAGGCTACCTCATCAGCAGTCAAGTCGCGCCCGGCGTAGTCATCAATGATTGCAGCGCGCATTTCCGGCGTCAGAGGCTCTATCGCCAAACGTGCGTACATTTCGCGATAGGTATCGCCGTCCTCATCGCTCGCCGGAACCCACGTTACTTCTGGCCTGAACTCAATTTTCACCCAGAGTTGGTCACCATGAACGAATGCCAGCGCGATTTGCTGCAGTGGTCGGACGAGTTCACTATTGTTCCAGCGCTCCGCGCTGATACGTGCACCGGTTATCACCAGTGGAGCGGCCCGGTCATAGTCGCGCGATAGCAGATAGTTGGTCAACGGCTGCCATGAAAGTGGCAGGGAGCGTTCGACCTCACTCAGCGGAGTGTCGGTGAGCCGATCACAGATCGTCTCGGGATCCAGCGCGGCGCTGAAGGGTAAGTTGGCCAGCGTCGCCATTTGTGCGGGTTTTTTCAGGGGAGCTGTCAGCGGATAGTGGAAGATTGGGTTACGGTCCCATGCGGCGAAGTCGAGCGCGGCGAGGGTGGGACGCTCTATAGCCCGTACCATCACACGCGAGTTAACGCGGTCCACATTCGCTGATTGCGTGCGTGCGGTTTCAAGATCAT
>CAYSRY010000396.1:0-2498 GCA_964433395.1 uncultured Armatimonadia bacterium
ACTGGTGGGGCGTGAGCGGATATTGTCGGCATATGAGATCGCAAAGGAGCATGGCTACCGCTTTTACAGTTACGGCGACTGCATGCTCATCATATAGTGGTAGAGACAGTTGATGTCATACCCCAGGAGCGCTTAAGTGCTTGATTTCACGATAAAAGGTCGAGGCGACGGGAAATCGCGCCGCGGTGAATTGAAACTCGCCCATGCGACAATCCAGACGCCAGCATATATGCCATGCGCCAGCCATGCGATCGTGCGCGCCTGCCCGCCCTATCAGGTTCGCGAGCAGGGCATCCAGATGATGATCTGCAATGCCTATCACTTGTGGCAGCGTCCCACAGACGAGCTCATCCGGGAGATGGGCGGCCTGCATAAGTTCATGAACTGGCCGGGCGCATTTTTCACCGACAGCGGCGGCTTTCAGGCGTTCTCCATCGGGGGGAACTCGGGCATCACTGAGGAGGGTGTCGCTTTTCGGTCGCATCTCAGTGGCGAGCTGTTGCATCTGACGCCAGAGAAATCGGTGGCCATTCAGAATAATCTGGGTTCGGATGTGGCGATGGTGCTTGATGAATGCGTGTCATATCCGTCGGAAGAAGGATATGTTGCGGCGTCCATTGAGCGCACCGCGCGATGGGCCCAACGATGCAAGGATGCACACTCGAATGCGCAGCAGGCCATGTTCGGGATCGTGCAGGGCGGGGTCTATGACAATCTGCGGGCACGCAGCGCAAAAATGACCGCAGACATCGGTTTTGACGGCTATGCAATCGGCGGCCTGTCGGTGGGTGAAAGCAAAGCAGAGATGCTCAGTGCACTCGACGCGGCGATCCCGGAACTTCCGGATGAGGCGCCGAAATATGTCATGGGCGTCGGTACCCCGCTGGATATTTTCGAATGCGTCATGCGTGGAGTGGACGTGTTTGACTGCGTGCTGCCGACACGGAATGCACGCCACGGCAGCCTGATGACGTGGGAGGGCCCGCTGAAACTGCATCGGAGCGAATTCAAGGGTGACGAGCGCCCAGTGAGCGAGGAGTGCGACTGTCCGGCGTGCCGGCAATACAGCCGGGCCTATCTGCATCACCTGCTGCGCATCCAGGAAGCGGGAGCCTGGCAGCTGCTCAGTCTGCACAATCTGCGCTTTTACGCTGATTTCATGGTGGAACTGCGACACGCAGTGGAGACCGGCACGATGAGCGCGCTGCGGCAGCGGCTGAGTCCGTGGTCTGTTCGGGAAAGCGAGCATGAGGCAGAACTGCGCGGAGGCTAACGTAGTCTTAACACCACTCCATTGACAGTCAGCCTCCCAGTCTGCTAAAATTGCGTTGTAGCATGGATTAGCGTGTCAAATGAAGGCTGGCTCAGCGAGTACGATGCCAAACTCACAGATACCGTTGGAAGCGCTCATCATACTGCCCGAAGTGTCTCCTGTACGTCTGGGAAGCTCTGAGCAGCCCGATCATCGCGCCGCGCATTTCTACATATGCACTCCATTTCTGACGTGCGATGCCTGCGCGACATATTTTGATGCGTATCAAACCCACTGCTGAGGCGGTGGGTTTCTCTTTTTTGGCTGAAATTCAACCACCTGGAGGCGTCTGCAACTTGATCGACGGCAGAGTGCTGGTACTGAATCAGAATTACGAACCATTGCATATCTGCGATTGGCAGAGAGCCATTGCACTGCTTTTTTCGGGAAAAGCCACCGTGCTGGAGCACGGGGATTCGCTGTTGCATGCCCCGAATCTGGATATGCATATTCCGACCGTCGTGCGGCTGCATGATTACATTGCACGACCGATGCCGAGGGTGAAGTTGTCTCGACCTGCGCTGTTGGCGCGCGATGAGTACCGGTGTCAATATTGCGGTCGCAAGACCCGCGATCTGACGATTGACCACGTGATTCCGCGACAGCGAGGTGGGCCCCATACGTGGGAGAATCTGGTTATGTGTTGCCGGAGCTGCAATAATCGGAAGGGGAATCGGACTCCACGGGAGGCATCAATGCGATTACTGCGTGCGCCGCGCAAGCCGCGTTTCATTCCGTATCTGAGCTTCCCCACGTTCAGTGCCGCCCTGCGTAGTGACGTGTGGCGGGACTATCTGGAACCTTTCGCCCCCCAGCTACTGGATGGGACATTCTGAGGTGCTGGCATTCCAGGAAGCGCACCGAATTATGCCCTAAAAAATAAAATGACCCCGGCATATGTCGGGGTCATTTTTTGTGCTCATATTCCAGCGTTTGTTACGGAGCTGGCGGAGCGTCTACTGGAGCTGGAGCTTCCGGAGCAACTGGCGCGCCATCGGCTGGCGGAGCGTCGGCAGCGGGGGCGTCCCCAACTGGAGCGTCTCCGGCCGGAGCATTATCGGCAGCGGGGGGCATTGGGGCTTCTTCGCCGGGCACTGCTGGCGGCTCTGGCGGGAGCATTTCCGAGTTGGCCGGGGGCTCAGGAGCCTCTTCTTTTTTGGCGCAACCGGTGATCGCGATCATGCTC
>CAYSRY010000397.1:0-2480 GCA_964433395.1 uncultured Armatimonadia bacterium
GGCTCAGGCAACAACGGCAGAGGAATCGGCAGCAAAATGGGAAGAGTTTACCCAAAGAGACTACTACTCACCCGAGCCACTTTCGCCAGAGGTTCTGCAGCGGGTACTTTCTGTGTGGAAGATGTGGGAGGCTTGGTGGGAAGTCTGGAAAAACACTACCCACTGTCCTCGATGGCCAATCGCCCTGCCCGAAGCGCCCCCTGAAGTGCGTGCAGCATACGGCGAATTTGAGGAAGTCTGCGGGAGGTGCTGCGAGGTGGATGCGCAATAGTCGCCATCAACGCCCGTGTCTTTCCAGTCCCCGACAGACCGAGAAAACGGTGTTCTTTATACATAGAAATCTTCCCTACACACGAGGGATAAAACCTTCACCGCCGGGATATGATGTGCCGTATCGCAACATGCACGCCCTCTTTTTCGCGTGGCCATGTCGTGGCGTTACGAGGCTGCTGGCGAAAATGGCCTCGCAGAATGTTTCATGGAGTTCAAGGCATATGTGCGCAAAATTTACGGGGTGCTGGAGGCTTGGATGCGGACCCAACGAGCAGAGGGTTGGCGAAGAAGTTTTGATTGGCAAGCGTTGTGTGAAGACGAAGCCATGTAGGGTTGCATTCTTCGCGGCAATACATCCGCTGTGGGATAGCGCATGTTCCGGGAGGGCCCCACAACCGCCCATCTAATGCAAAACAATCACTTAAAACGGCTTGTAGCGCAGGGAGCCACTGAGACTATTGTTGCTGGGAAAGATGAAGAATGCTTGTATAGCGGAAGTGGAAATGGTGCAATAGCGGAAGTGATTTACGGGGAATTTGAGGGTAAATCAACAATATTGGGCTTTTCAGTCGTTTTTGTGGTAAAATAGCGGAAGTTAATAGCGGGCGATAATGACATAATAGCACGGCGTAGAGCAACCGCTTATTGGACACACTCGGGAAAGGCAATGTGATGAACACAGACGTTGCATTTAGCCCCAGATTTGCCTATACGGATGCCATGGTCGCCGATCTGATGGCAATCGAGGCGGCAGCCCGGCTGGTCGACGTCCTGCCACTGCCGCCCGAGCGCGCATTCGCCATGAAATATGAAGCGCGGCAACGCTCCACCCACTTCTCAACCAGCATCGAAGGCAACCTCATAGCCCTGGAGGATGTGCGCCGGGGCATTGCGGAAGCCGACCGCACTGGCAACGCGGCACAGCAGGAAGTCCGCAACTACTGGGCCGCCCTGGAATGGCTGGAAGAACAAGCCGACGCGCAGGCCAGAATTGACGAGGCATTCATCCGCCGCCTGCACCGCATCATTATCGTCCGCACTCGTGGCCGCCGTGGCGAGATGAGCGACTACCGGACGCACGAATGCCCGGTGGTCGACTCGCTGAGCGGCCAGATCGACTACGGGCCACCCAAGCCTGAAGATGTCGGCCCACTGATGACGACGCTGGCGAGCTGGCGCGCCTCATCAGCCGCACAGGCCCTGCCGGGGCCAATTCGCGCCGGTATCATGGCCTACCAGCTCGTGACAATCCACCCCTTCGGCGACGGCAACGGACGGACCGCCCGCGCAATGGCGACCGCCGAACTGTGGCTGAGCGGCTACCGGATGCGCGGCTATTTGTCGATGGAGGAGTACTACTACGCCGAGCTTCAACGGTACTACGACAGCCTGCAAATGGGCCTTGATGTGGATTATTATCAGGGGCGCAATGACGCGGACCTGTCCCCGTGGCTCACATATTTTATCGAAACAATGCGGCGAGCGGCCGAGAGCGTTTCGCAGCGTGCGCTGAGCATGTGGGAGGGCGACGGTGGGCCAGAGCCACCCCCCTGGGAGGCACTCGGTCGCCGTCAGCAGCAGGTGCTGATGCGGCTGGTCGTGGCCGAGCCGGAAGCAGCAGGCGTCCCGGAATTTTCCGTTGCCGACGTGGTGGCATGGTTCGGGGTGTCGTCGCGGACAGCTCGTGACTGGCTGGGTCGCTGGCGTGATGTTGGATTTTGTGAACCGGCCAGTGGAACAGAGCGAATTACGGCGTGGAAGCTCGCGGCACCGTGGCGGAAACTGGTCGGTGAACTGCGCTGAGCTTTGAGGATGCAGTGCATACGAAGACGAAGCCATGCAGGGTTGCTTTCTTTGCGCCAGAGAGCCCGGAGCTGCATGTCGTGGCCCTCGATAGCCCCTATCCTCTGCCAACCCCAAACAATCGCTAGAAACGGCTTGTAGCGCATACTTCTCCCGCAGGGCAAACCCCTGCAGGGCAAACCCCTGAGCAGCAATGTTTGACAGGTCGGCATACCGTGGTATACTATCTTCGTTAAAAGATATTATTTAACGATAATATTATTAATCGAAGCGCACAATGGACCAGCAACAGTGTGCCTCTAAGGAAAAGCTGACGATGGGGAAGCACCCACCCAGGTATGAAAAAGCACTGGAGATATTCCGCACCCATACAGGCATGATGCGCACTGCCGACGCACTGCGCG
>CAYSRY010000398.1:0-2450 GCA_964433395.1 uncultured Armatimonadia bacterium
ATGTTAGTTCCCGGCTTCGGCGATAGTAGACAGAACGCGGTCCGCGGCATCGAGAATAATGCGCTCGGCTTCTGGCTTGAGCGGCATGTACCCGCCATTGTAAAAGCGGTATGCTCCCGTGACTTCATAGCCGCCGAATTCGTGTGCCGCAGCCGTCGGTATGTACCCCGGATTACCATTAGTATACGCCATGACGGCGGTCTGTTGGAAGGGCGAGCGGGCGTCAATATTGACAGCGTACTCGACAAAGACCTCCCCCGGCAAACCGACAATCGCAAAATCGCCAATACGGATGGCCTGTGCCTCGTAATCTATTTCGAAGCCGGTAGCATTTTGTTCTGACATCTCGATTTGCCATTGCGCCCATTTGACGATACCTTCGTACATGTCAACGAGCGTGTAGCCGCCATCTTCTTTTGCTTTGGCAAGGTTTTCCTGCGCCTCGGCAAGGATTGCTTGTGCCTCGGCAAGTGCAGGCGGATCAAAGCACGGGAGCTTGAATGTTTCGCGTGCGGTGGCAATGATTGGATCGGCTTTGGGGTGCGCGAGTTCGGTCGCTTTCATTACCGCACAAGCCATTGCGCGCCCCTGTGCTTCACAGACCTCAAATGTGCCGCGCGGTTCACTGTTGACGTTTCCGCAACAGCCCTGCCCGAACATCGGGACAACGCCGGGCTCGAGCTTTTCAACAAAGCGCTGCGCATATCCCATCCAATCAGCGGAGATGAGGCGGTTATCGCCACCCATGGTTACACCATGCGCGGGATGGACGAAGAGCCGGGCAATGGGGCCGTTTGAAGAATTAACGACGAGAACGTCGGCGTACTGGATGTGAAAACCACGTTCAGAGTCGTCGCGCGGCTCGATTCCCCACAGTTGGCGGCGATTCATGCCGACATCGACTGCTTCACGCGCGTGACCAGCCCATGCGTCTTCGGCGCGTGAGAATGCGAGCTGGCCAGCGCTGATGAAGCCATTGCGCAGCTTGGAGAGCGCGTCAGCATCGACTTTGCCGAGGGTGGGCAGACATGGCGTTGCAGGGCCTGAGTGCGTGTGGCTGCAGCCGATCATGATCTCGTCGAAGCCGAGACCGGTCGCATCGGCAATGCCCTGGCGTATCTGGTCATTGGTCTGATAGTCGAGCCCGATGAGATCGCTCGTGAGAATCAGTGCGCGCCCCTCGTTTTCGAGATAGAGCGCTCGAGCAAACAGGTCGTCATGGACGCCATTGCTTGGGCCCATTCTGTTGCCAAACCCGCAGAGGTCGACACCGATCGGCGGGGTGATATTGACTGATGCGGCACCTGCTCGAAGCCTGGACATCGTAGCGCATCTCCTTGGCGAATCACATAGGCGTGCAGCCCTTATTGGTCTATTCGAGCGGAGTAGTTCGCTCATGGCATCACGTATACCTGCAGGCATCAGTATACCGCAGGTTCGGACCTGCCTGCCAGGGGTTGACGAGAGGAAGTGCAACGTTTACTCTATTATCTGTGGATACTTCGCTATTTGACTATGATCTGCCTTCAGAGCTCATTGCTCAGCATCCTCCAGCCGTCCGGGGCACGTCACGCATGATGTTGCTGCCACTTTCAGGGGACGCTCCAGAGCATCTGCAGTTCACTGAACTGCCGACACTGCTTTCACCGGGCGACTGCCTCGTGTTCAACGACACGCGGGTCATTCCCGCACGTCTTCTGGGTCGACGTCCGACAGGGGGGCGTTCAGAAGTCTTCCTGTTGAAGCGACGTGTGGGAGATGATTGGGAAGCACTTGTGCGGCCTGCAAAGCGCATGGTTCCCGGGACCGTCGTTGATTTCGGTGGACTGATGACCGCAACCGTACTTGATCCGCCTGAGATGGGCGTCACGACGGTGCGACTGGAGTATGACGGGCCCTTTGAGGAAACGCTCGGAAAAATAGGGACGACACCTCTGCCACCGTATATTCGGCGTGAGACGGAGGATCCAGAGGACCGGGAGCGCTATCAGACAATATATGCACGCACCCCGGGAGCTGTCGCTGCGCCGACGGCGGGTCTGCACTTTACCGAAGAGGTACTTGCACAGGCAATCACCAAAGGCATCCATACGGCGAGGGTAACGCTGCATGTGGGGCTGGGAACGTTTTCGCCCATAAGCAGCGAAACCGTTGAGGCGCATACAATGCATTCGGAGCAGTACTCCGTGTCGGAAGAGGCGTCAGATACCATCAACCGCGCACGGCGGGCGGGCGGGCGTATCGTGGCTGTGGGGACGACAGCGGTCCGCACGCTTGAGAGCTGCAGCAATGCGTCGGGAATAGTGCAGCCGGGCTCTGGCGAGACATCAATTTATATTATGCCCGGGTATCACTTCAAAGTCGTGGATGCGATTTTGACGAATTTTCACCTGCCGCGCTCCAGCCTGATCGTGATGATCTCGGCACTGGTGGGTCGCGAACGGATATTG
>CAYSRY010000399.1:0-2445 GCA_964433395.1 uncultured Armatimonadia bacterium
CGCTAGGTATTGGTTCTGGCTACCTCGCCCATGAGATGGCGGGCTACAAGGTGGATCTCGCAACCAAGCGCGAGCGTTACGATGAGGCGCTGAATATTCTGGAGATAGCACTGACCGGCGAAGTTTTCAGTTACGAAGGCAAGTTCAACTCTATCAAGGACATGCAAATAAATGTCGTACCAGTCCAGCAAGGTGGTCTGCCACTGTATGTGGCAGTGAGCGCACCACCTGTGGCGTACTACGTTGGCAAGCAAGGACGCGGCATGATGTTTGTGCCATATAGTCAGCTAGGGAGCATAGAGGATATTGGCCAGGTTATTAGTACGTATCGCAAGGGTGAAGCCGAGGCGAGGGCTGAGCCTGGCTTTAAGGCGAACCGTGCTACCGGTGATATTGTCGTCGCGTTCCACGCACATGTTGGTTTAACTGATGAACGTGCCATGTCTATTGCCCGTGATCCGTTCGAGTTGTACCTGAAGACACGTCAGCGTGCCAAGCACCAGACCTTCGATGCAATCAGTGGGGAAAATGGAATTTCGCTGATTGGAAGTCCGGAAACCGTGGCACGAAAACTGGTGCGCTTGCACAATGAAGGCGTACGACACTTGACGTTATTGCACAATTTCGGTTGCATGCCAGCAGCCTCCGTGGAGGAGTCGATGCGTTTGTTCGCCGAGCAAGTAATTCCCAAGTTCAACGCCTATCTTGCAGAACAGCAGAGTGAAAGTGTGGCCTAGTAGCTGTAATCGTGCATTAAAAACATCAGGAGACATAAAAATTGAACTACATTAAAAACATTCGGAAAATAATGATTGGTTTGGCGGCAGGCGTGGGTTTGACCAATGTCGCTGCAGCGGATTTTCCGGTAAAACCGATCAGTCTTGTTGTGCCTTTGCAAGCCGGTGGTGCCACGGATTCAATTGCACGGACCGTAGCAAATTCAATGGGCAAGATTCTGGGTCAACCAGTCGTGGTAGAGAACAAGCCGGGTGCATCAAACATGATCGGGGCCAATTTTGTTGCGCGAGCGCCTGCCGATGGTCACACACTTCTTCTAATGTCGACTTCATTAATCATTCAGGACCTCATGCCTGCGAAGTCTGGAAAGTCCAGCCTTTCCGACTTCGCGCCTGTAGGGCTCGTCGGCTTTCAACCTATGATCTTCGGGGTTCATCCATCCGTACCGCATGCATCGGTGCAGGAGTTCGTTGCACACGCACAGGATAATCCCGGTAAGCTGAACTATGCAACTTTTGGCGTAGGCACCACACCGCATTTAGTGTGTGAACTGCTGGCTAGGGAGCTAGATATCCAAATGACGCCCATTGCGTACAAGGGAGCTCCCGCTGCAATTAGCGATCTGCTTGCTGGTCGCATCCAGGGGTTCTGTGACGTACCGGCAACGTCAGCTCCTCTTCACAATGCAGGCAAGATCCATATATTGGGAGCGATGGGTGAAGAGCAGGTTGGCAGCCTCCCTGGTGTACCAACCTTTAAGGAGGTTGGCTTCCCTGACGCGCAGGCAGCGGTGATCTATGGCATTCTTGCTCCAAGAGAAACACCTTCGGCTACCGTAATGGCACTCAACAAAGCGCTTGAAGAGACACTAAAAAAACCAGAGGTGGCAGCCCAGATTTTAGAGATGGGTGCATCTGTGGACACTCAATCTCCGGAGGATTTCGCAAGTACGTTGCGCGCCGAGCGTGAGAAATGGGGCAAGGTTATCCAAGACGCAAAGATCAAGTTCGAGTGATATATCGATATTTAAGTTTGCGGCACGGTCAGAAAATTCCGTGCTGCAGTAAGCGTTGATTTTGCAAGTAAATACCTGAGAGAGGGAAGCACCAATGAGTCGAGACATTAATGCAGGAGTGGCCTGCGAAGAGAAGTTGCCGGTACTTTCCGATGCTGAAGCATCGGAAAGTACCGGTGAACATGACGAAACTTTATTAGATCCGCGTGCGTTACGCAGATGCCTGGGCCAATTTGCGACAGGGGTGACGGTGATGACAGCGCAGTCGGATGGTGAGATGGTCGGCGTGACGGCAAACTCATTTTCGTCCCTTTCCCTTGAGCCACCACTGATTTTGTGGTCAATTAACAAGTTGTCACGCAGTTTGCCCATTTTCCAGGCAGCGACGCATTTCGCTGTGAATATCCTGTCAGCAGATCAGGTTTATGTTTCACAAGCCTTCTCTCGTCCCGACCCTTTAAAATTTTCGAAGGTTTCCTGGACGCAGGGAGTGGGCGGTGCGCCTGTGCTTGATGGTGTTGTTGCGACGATCATTTGTCGTCCGGAGGCTTTCCTCGAAGGGGGAGACCATATCATCATCATAGGAAGGGTCGTTTGTCATGAGCAGCGTGATGCACCCGTACTTCTGTTCTCGCAGGGACGTTACTGCATTGCTGAGGATCATCCGGAACTCAAGTCATCAACATCGGACG
>CAYSRY010000400.1:0-2410 GCA_964433395.1 uncultured Armatimonadia bacterium
CCCGCTGCTCGAGCACCCGAAGTCGAGCCACGAGCTCTCGACGGGCTTGAGGCAGGGCAGGCTTGCGAATTTTATGTCGATGAAATAGTCGGCTACAGATATCCGGCCCTTCCCGTTAAAACGCGTGTTGAGGCACCTGCTGGCGCAGCGGCTGGCACGTCCATAGGCGTGAATGCAACAGTCAGTTCACTGGCGGATCGTGGACAGTGGCCGCTTATGCGTCTGGCTCTGGAACAGAATGGGTTTGAGGTAGCATCTGCGCTTGTCGCGGAAGAGAAAGGTCCTGTCACCTCAGGAGAGCAACGAGAAATTTCTGGGCGCATCGCAATTCCGATGTACATTCCTGCTGGTGACTATGCTGTCACCGTGGCAGGAGATGTCAGCCAGGAGGACGGCATTGGAGTTGCGACAGTACGGGTGGAGAATGATGTGACACAGCATGTTGTGGCAGTCGATGCTGCACACAACACTCTGAAAATTGACAATGCGAAGATTTCCCCGATTTTCTGCGAAGTGGGGGACGGTGCTCTGCCTGATGTTCCATGGTCTCCAAGTGTGTATGTGCTCGATGCAACGAGTGACCATGACCCGTACGGTCACAGCGCCGACGTGTGGCTCAATCGCGAGACATTCGATTACTCCGATATAGATGCGCGGCTCGGCCGTATCCTTCAGGCTCGTCCTGACGCGCTGATTGTATTACGCGTGTACACAAGCGCGCCGGAATGGTGGATGGACGCCAATCCGGCGGAATTGGTGAAATTCGGAAATGAGACGCAGGCGTCCGCCAGTCTGAAGCCATCACTGCAGCGTTGGCCATCGTGGGCGTCGGCACAGTGGCGCGAGGATGCAGTGAAAGCGGTCTCGGCATTCGTTGCGCATGTTGAGGCATCGCCTGCAAAAAATGCAGTCATCGCATATGAGCTGTGCTCGGGTGAAGATGGAAACTGGGTGTATCCGGGCACTGACAAAGGGCTGATGTCCGGGTACGGTGCTCCACAGTTACACGCATTTCAGCGGTGGTTGCAGGAACGATATGGTTCACTTGCGGAACTCCGGGTTGCATGGGGGCAGCCGCTGCGTCCCTTTGAGACAGAGGAAGCGCTGGAGGAAGGTCGCCCCATCATGGGGTGGACGCAGGTAGAGGTGCCATCTCCGGAGTTTCGCAGGCGAGGGCACCGCGATATTGGAATACTACGTGAACCTACGGTCGCGCAAGAGGCAGCAGACTATGATCTGTTCGCTTCCGACGCGGTCGTCGATGCCATCGAACTGCTCGCCGCTGCAGTGAAGGATGCAGCGCCCGGGAAGCTTTGCGGCGCAAGTTATGGTCACATCTTTGATCTTGCCCAGCGGACGATGAATGTGCAGGGCAGCGGGCATTTGGCATTGTCACGGGCAGTGGCCTCCGAACTGCTCGATTTTCTGGCTGCGCCCTCAGGTGAGGCCGGCAGCGGTGAGACGCGTGCAGTTGCGTTCAGCAGCACCACGGCGTCTATTCGTGCGCACGGCAAACTGGCCATCATTGAGATACGGCCGCACGAAGAGACAGTGAACACCCTGCCTGACGATGCACATGTGTTTTCAGCGCTCGCATCCGGTTCTGCGGTGGTCGTGCCGGCACAGCCCACCGGGTCTGCAGACTGGGGCCAACTTGCCGGGATCTCAGATTTTGCGATGTCAGCCGATGCCTGGCATCCCGGTGAAGTTGCGATCGTGGTTGATGACGTGAGCCTGGCATATGTTTTCCCCCAGAATGAGTTGCTGAAGTCGCTGTTGGGAGCGCAGAGGTACGGCCTGGCAAATATGGGGGCCGTCTCTGATGTGTGGCTGCTGGAGGATGTTCTGGCTGGGACTTGTCCGAAGTACCCGTTCTACATTTTTCTTGACGCCTTCAATTTGGACAGAGAAAACCGGTTGGCGCTGCGATCACGGTTGATGAGTGAAAATGCTGGCGCACTCTATTTCTATGCGGCTGGCTGCATAGATGACCATGTGGGCGGACGTACTGCTCTGGATCTTATGGGTATCAGCATTATTCCTTTGCAGGGCGGTGGCCCTTTGCGAGTGGAGGTGCCATATCCATTGGTCTCCTATGGCGACGGCGAGCAGGTGTCTCCACGTTTTTTCTGTCGGGTGTACGATGAAGATGAGGTAGGCAGCCTGAGTGGTACGGAGCGTGCGGGGCTTGTGGCCGGTCGTGGCCCGTCCGGAAACATCTACTGGTCAGTGGCCCCCGATCTGCCGGCGTCACTTCTGAGCAAATTTGCCCTGGAGAGCGGGGTACATCTGCTGACCGACGCGCCTTTGGCTGTGAGTGCGTCTGGCAGTTTCGTCTGCGTGCGTGCGGGGAAAGCTGGTACATATGCAGTCAGCCTGAGTGAGGTGGCTGACATTTATGACAGCCGCA
>CAYSRY010000401.1:0-2408 GCA_964433395.1 uncultured Armatimonadia bacterium
CATGAAGATGGACAGCAGCACCGCTGACTTCAAAGCTGCCATCAAATGGGTTGAAAACACTGATTTCAAGGTTGATGCGTCGCCGGAGCTGCTTGAGCCAGTGCGCAATCTGCTTGCCGAAAAGCGCGATTTCCTGTTGCGGCTGCTGGAAAATCCGGTATTGCTTGAGCATGAGACGTTCACCGACATGCTCTGGAGCGTTTCGCATTTCACCGATGAACTGTGCGCACGGCAGAGGCTGCATGAGCTGCCGGATTCGGATTTGCAGCACATTGGAGCAGATGCAGACCGTGCCTTCACGCGGTTGATTGCGCAGTGGGTGCGCTATATGCAGCACCTGCAGAGTGATTATCCATACCTGTATTCCTTCGCTGTGCGAGCCAATCCGCTGTGTCAGGACGTGAACCCAGTGGTTACCGAATAGCGGGCGAGATGCCCCGATGGTCAGCGTTATGGAGCTGAGTTTATGCCCGGCATATTCAGTAATTACCATGCAAAGCTATCAATATCGCGCGGCATGGAAGTACGCCGGGAAGAATTTCTCGACGCAATGACCTTCCGCGCGAATCGACGGGCGCTCTTCACCGAGATATTCGGCCCGCTGGTGGGCCTGAAGGAAGAGTGGGCCGCACAGGGCGGGACGCCGCAAGAGCTCGACATGTCTGCCTTCCGATATCGCCGCCACCAGCTCGGAGGAGTGCCGGTGAACACCGGCTACATGGGCGGACAGGCGGAAGAGGTCCTCGAAGAGACAGAGGAGCACATTATAGCGCGTGACAATCGTGGCCGGCGCGTGAAGCTCTTCAAAAAGTCTGCGACCATCCCGCTGCCGCTGGATTATCCCGTGCGCACGATGGACGACTGGCTGGCCATCCGCCATCACTACGAATATGATGAGGCGCGCTTTAGGGCAAACTGGGAGCAGATTGCCCGCGATCACCTGGAGGCTGGCCGCGTGGTAAGCGTGAATATCCCCGGTGGCTTTGATGAGCCCCGCCAGCTGATGGGTGAAGAGGCACTGTGCATCGCATACTATGAGCAGCCCGAACTGGTGCATGACATCCTGCAGACGATAGGGGAGACCGCCTGCCGGGTGCTTGATCGGGTGTCGCAGACAGTGCAGATTGACGCGCTGATGGTGCATGAGGATATGGCGGGCAAAAGTGGACCGCTGGCCGGGCCGAGGCAGATTGCAGAGTTCATCAAGCCATATTATCGCCGCATCTGGGACATGCTGCAGGAGCGGGGCGCACGACTGTTCGGGCAGGATTCGGATGGCAACATGACTGGCGTCATTGATGCGTTTCTGGATGCTGGCGTGAATTTCATGTATCCGATGGAGCCGGCGGCCGGCATGGACATTGTGGCCACGCGCGAGAAATATGGCGACCGACTGGCCTTCATGGGCGGGCTGGACAAGTTCTGCGTGATGCAGGGACGCGATGCCATAGACGCCGAACTTGAGCGCAAAATTCCGCCAATGGTAGCGACCGGCGGTTGTGTGCTCGGCCTCGACCACCGCATTCCCAACGGGACGCCGCTTGCGGGTTACCGCTACTATGTGGCGAAGGCGTGGGAGATTATCGAGCGGGAGGAATCGCGGCTGCGGTCATGTACTAATTATACCATGTAAAGCTGAACACATGCGGTCGCCACTAACGTGCGCGAAACGCAATACTCATAGAGACAGGAGTCGTGTCATGGCATTGATACATTGTGATTTTTCATCAGAAACTCTGGGAATGGCGTGTTCCATGTGCGTCATCCTGCCACAACAGACGACCGCCCAGATCGGCATGGATTCGGTGGCAGGGACCGGAAAGCACCCGACGCTGTACCTGCTCCACGGCCTGTCGGACGACCATACAATCTGGCAGCGGCGCACCTCGATTGAGCGCTACGTCGCCGACAAAGGCATCGCGGTCGTCATGCCGGCGGTCGGCCGAAGCTGGTATACCAACATGGCGCACGGGCTCAATTACTGGGATTTCATCAGCGAAGAAGTCCCGGCATTGGCGCAGCAGTTTTTCCCATTGTCTGACCGGCGCGAGGATAATTTCGTCGCCGGCCTTTCGATGGGCGGATATGGTGCGTTCAAGCTGGCGCTTCGCTGCCCGGAGAAATTTGCGGCAGCCGCGAGTCTTTCCGGTGCTCTCAATATCGCGCGCCGTGCCGAGGGCGCCGATCCGGATTGGTCACATGAATTTGCGAATATCTTTGGCGACCCGAAAAATATGGCCGGCAGCGAAAATGACCTGCTTCATCTGGCCAGCGAGCTTGTGAAAAGTGGCGCGCCCGCGCCGCGACTTTTCCAGGCCTGCGGGACCGAGGATTTCCTGTACGAGGACAATCAGAAATTCCGCGACTATGCGGCGAAAATCGGCCTGGATATCACGTATGAAGATGGC
>CAYSRY010000402.1:0-2398 GCA_964433395.1 uncultured Armatimonadia bacterium
GCTTCTAAGTCGGCGCTTTCGTTCATGAATACACTGCAGGGCACCACAGAAGTGGTGCCCTGTTCGCTATTCCGTTGCATTGTGTGGTGGATTTGCAGCACAGATTACAATGTGGCCGCGGCGTGGTTTACCGGGTCTGCAGCTCAGGCCGTATGCTCTGGTTTTGCTGGTTCTGCGGGTGGCTGCTGCGCTGGTTCTGCGGGGGTTTGGCGCATGTTGTCAGGGACTGGCCAGATGGAATAAAACAGCCAGCACCAGCGGGGGAAGTAGGCGGCCGCAATAGTCGCGATCATGAAGGCGAATGATGCATGTCCCGAGGGGAAACTCGGGGCTTGGGTCGCGTTGATGCCATAAAAATACGGGTCGCCGAACGCATGATTTGGCCGATTGCGGCCGGTCAGAGTTTTGATAACATCGGTGAGTACGGTCTGTGTCAGAAATGCGCAGAGATATGTGCGGCCAACGTATCGCCAGCATTTGCGCGCTGCAATCAGCAGAAGTGTCGGTCCCAGTATCAACCCGACCCCACTGCCAAGGCCCCTCGCGATATAGCTGAGGGTGGAGATGCCAACCATGTGTTCGCACGGTACGCTGACAGCGCGATAAATTGGTACATCACACCAGAGGATGACAGCAGCAATCGCAATGATGGCCGCGGCAATGCAAGCTATCTTGCGCCAGATATTATTTTTCGCGCAGGATTGTTCCGGCGCATCGTGAATTGAGGTGTTACATTCTTGCATAGGGTTATGGTGTGCGTGGCGGGCCACTCGAAATGACGCTGGAGTTGTGATACCATGGCTCTACGTCATGATATTTTTGATAATGGAGTGCAGTTAGGATAGCACATCGCATGTGGGATGTATATGTATTTGGAGTGGTGGGGATACGCCCCGACGCAAAGGAGTGCCATGCACGAAGAGCAGCAGCGCGGACGTCTGGTGAAAAATTCGGTAGTCTCGGCGCAGCGGGCGATAGTCATTATCGGGCTGATGGTGCTGGCTGCATGGATTTACGTGCTTGTCGCAGATGATGGGCGAGTTGAAACGTCGGCCTCTGCGCCGCAGGACAGTGTAGTTGCGAACCGCACTGCGTCGCCAGAAGCAGAGGACAAGAGCGCAGGAGAGGACAGTGCGACAGAAGGGGATAAGGCACATGGTGACTGGTCGGTGCCGGCGTCCTATGCGGGCAGGATTGTAGATGCCCGCGTGCGTTTCTTCCCGAAGAAACTGCTTGCGCTGACATTTGACGATGGGCCAGACCCAAACGTAACTCCCTTGATTCTGGACACGCTCAAAGAGCACAATGCGCATGCCACGTTTTTTGTGCTTGGCAGCTATGCAGAGCGCCACCCGGACCTCGTGCGGCGAATTGCCGATGAAGACCATGCAATCGGCAACCACAGCTGGTCACATGCGAAGCAATTTTCGGCGGCGGAAGCTCACAATGAGCTGCATAATACAGCGGCACTCATTGAAAAACTTGCAGGTCGACCGACGATGCTTTTCAGACCACCATATGGATTGACGAAGAGTAAATATAGCGAACTGGCGCTGCAGGACGGCTGCACGGGGGTTTTATGGACGATCAGCTCTGCTGATTCACGGCCCATATCGGCGGATGTCATCGCGCATAATGTCGCTTACACGCCGAATCCAGGCGACATTGTGCTTATGCACGATGGACCGGGACATAGTGCTACTGGCAAAGCGTTACCAATGATCCTCGCAAAGCTTGAGGGAGATGGGTTTGAGTTTGTCACGTTGCCGGAACTTCTCCGCGCATGGGACGCCTGGGAGCCCACGCAGAGATGAAGCAGGGGTTTCGTTTTGCTTGAAATTACGCGCTATTGGTACCGCTGAACTGCGGGTAAACTAGGTTCAGTAGTGGAGGCACAATGCCTGTTTTTGATCGCCTGAACCCAATATTACAGCTATTCTGAAAAATTATCTTGAATAATAGGGTGAAATCGTAATACTATAATTACATTATGACACTAGGGATAAGGATAGCAAACGCGAGAAACGTAGCTGGACTCACCCAGCAAAAACTCGCAGATGCGGTGGGGCGGAGTGTTCACGCGCTACGAAAATGGGAGCGCGACGAAAACGAGCCGTCACTGGAGCTGCTTGCTAAGATTGGGGAGGTCACTGGGGTTTCAGTGGCATACCTGATCGGCTGCTCGGGTGAGAACGAACTTAGCGAAGCCGAGAAGACAAGGGCTGCACTGGCCCGAATTCATCGGCGTATCATCAACTCAACCGAAGGCCTCGACTTGTCTGATGACAGTCCGAGGCACCCGGGAGTGGAAACACTTTCGGCCAACGACCTGTTCATGCGGGAGTATGGTGTCACCGACGAAGAGCTTTATATGTTGCGGCATGCGAGTATCGTCCGC
>CAYSRY010000403.1:0-1755 GCA_964433395.1 uncultured Armatimonadia bacterium
GCGCCCTCCCCTTTGTGCGGCCAGGAACTCCCGGACCTCGCCCACCCGCCACGCCCACCGATGTGGTTCCTGAGCCCGATTGCGTCCTTTCCCGCCAGCGGCAAAGGTAGCCACAGACTCAACACCAGCATTAACTGATTCAATGACCAACACTCACAACTCACACTGACATACGACGTTTCGCCCCATCCGGAATGGACTGCATGCGCTCAACTCTCTCCCGATTGCAGTCGCCTGCCTCTTGCGTGAAGGGTCTGACAACATTATGATGCCCAAGGTGGTAGCTCTATAGAAGGACCATTGTATGGTACAGCGTCTGGGTCTGACGACGCTCTTTTCGAAGGAGGCATTCTTGTGCCAAAAGGTGGCATGCCAATTGAAGAAAGGGTAATGGGCCCTGTCTGGAGTGGAGTTCGCGCCAAGATACTCGATGTACAGCAAGTCTTATCGACAACCGATGAGCATGCTGCTTTCGAGCCCAGTACTATTTATGTCAAGTGCAAAACACGCGACGAACCTCTTGCGCCGGTATTCGCTGTCATCTGGATGAGGAGCGCAAGAGAAGTGGTCCTTGGGTTGGCGACTCCGGAGCCAATCGTGCATGCATGCGCTATCGCACCACCAGCAAAAATGAAATACAAGGGCCTGACGACATATGTACCTATTACGGAGGCGGAACCACTGCCCAGAGAGTTGGCGGATTGGTCCAGACAGGCGTTTGTCCATGCAAGCGCCATTGATCCAGCATAGGCCATTACGCGAATTGCTGAACTTGCGTTGGCGGGACGGACATTCACAGAACGCAAGCGTTCGTGCGAGTCTTATTGTGTGCCCATTTGCGTGCATCTGTCCCTGCAGTCTGTAGTGACACATGATACTGAGAGAATGCGAGTCATTCATAAGGAAACGCGTTGTGAAAAGCGTCGAGAGGGCAAGACACCGTGGTTTGATTGGGAGATATGCCAAGGTAACCAGCCGCAAGGCTGGCGGGGCAACCTACACCCCCTCTGGCCTGGCTGATTTCGTTGCAAGGGAGATAGGCAAAGCCATTCTGCTTCCGCCACTGAGTCGCGCGATACGGATCCTGGATCCTGCGGTTGGCCATGGCCAGTTGCTCGTGAGTCTGCTGGAACAGATTGAGCCTCTCTACAGAGAGGCTGGCATCATCGTGTGCGGTTTTGAAACGGACGGGTCTGCGCTTCGGACTGCTGCGGCAACTATAGCGCGAAGATTTCCATCGGTCCAACTTGACCTCCAAAACCGCGATTTCCTGCATTTCGTATTAGACCTTTCCCCGGATGGGGACACGCGGACATTGTTTGGTGGTGAACCCCATCCCTTGTACGACCTTGTCATCGCGAATCCGCCCTATGTCAGGACGCAGATAATGGGCGCGCAATTTGCACAACACATCTGTCGGAATTTCCAACTCAGCGGGCGCGCTGATCTTTATTACGCTTTCATTCTCGGCATAGCACAGGTACTGAATCCTCGCGGAACAGTGGGTATTATCGTTTCGAATCGCTTCATGACCACAAAGTCCGGGGAGGGTGTCCGACGTGCCATATCTCAGAGATATGCCATCCGTCACGTGTGGGATTTGGGCGATACAAAACTGTTTGATGCAGCAGTCCTCCCAGCGGTACTACTTCTTCACGGGAGAGACGCCGGATACACGGCACCACCTTGTTTCTCATCCATCTACGCTGTAGAGACTCCAAGTGAAAGTCGGGCGTCGGACCCTATTGAAGCGAT
>CAYSRY010000403.1:1797-2382 GCA_964433395.1 uncultured Armatimonadia bacterium
AAGTTGCACACAGATAGGCACTTCAGAGAACCCTGGAGAGTTGCCACCGATGCTTCAGACTCTTGGCTTGGCATCGTCGACTCGAACACCTGGGGCAGATTCGGAGACATCGGAAAGATCCGCGTTGGCGTGAAGACATGCGCGGATAGTGTGTTCATACGATGCGACTGGTCATACGCGTGCCCCCTCGGGGAACCAGAGCTACTCCGTCCTTTGGTGACGCACCATGCTGCCCGTCGTTTTAGGGGAATGTCCCCACAATCACCTCGCATGATTCTCTATCCACATGAATCTGCGGAGGGTTCCAAGCATGTTGTGGATATTTCCAGGTACCCTCTGGCGAAGGCTTATCTTGAGAGGTATCGCGATGTGCTTGCAGCGCGCAGATATGTGTTGGACGCCGGGCGAGAATGGTATGAAATATGGGTTCCGCAGGATCCAGGAGCCTGGGAACGTCCAAAGTTGGTCTTCCGCGATATTAGCGAGAAGCCTACGTTCTGGCTTGACATGGACCAATCAGTGGTGAACGGGGACTGTTATTGGTTGACGGTGAGGAATCTTGCTGACGTTGATCTACTTTGGCTT
>CAYSRY010000404.1:0-2380 GCA_964433395.1 uncultured Armatimonadia bacterium
TCAATGACATTGTTGACATATACAGTGCATACGACTACGCCACCGAGATCATTGTTGCAAGCGTGCGACGCCCCGAACACATTGTCATGACAGCTCGTATGGGCGCAGACATCGCCACAGTCCCATTCAAAGTACTGGACCAGATGTTCGCCCATCCCCTAACCGATCGGGGCATGGAGAATTTCCTCTCGGACTGGGCAAAGCTGCAGAAGCAACTCGGCAACGCGTAGCACGAGCTGTATAATTGCAGAGGCTATCGAACCGGGGTCACTTCGACCCTGTCTCGATAAATTTCAGTGGAAAACACAAGCGCACCATTTTCGGCAACCACTTCGAATTGGTGCGCTTCCCCGCGTTCTGGGGTCACTGTCACGAGGTGATGTGTGCCGTCAACCACATCGTACACGCCTCCGGCAGGAACGCTGAAGCGTACATTCTCCGAAGCGACCGGCCGGCTGAAACGAAATGGGCTTTCCCGAGATGGATCAAGCGACGCCCCCGGACCGGCCACCGACAGCAGGATTCGCGATGGCCCCAGTTCCGCAATTGCCGCGCTGACCTCATCATCATATGGTTGAAGCCGTATGTTAGTCAAAGGCAGATCTAACAGCTGTTTCTCCGGAACATGAACATCAACCGTCTGCATCTCTCCACCATCAGTCCGGCTCGCTCTATTCCTCGTCACTGCCCCCATAACCAATCGGTCGCCCTGGCCGTACAGTCCAATGCTATGCGAGGCCGGCTCACTTGATGCGTTAAGTATCCTGAGTGAATTGGCTTCCAGGCTTATCTCCGTACTCGCAGGCAGAAATGGCGTATCAAGCAGCTCACATGTCGCCCTCCGGAGCATCAGATCATAGTGCAGCCCGGTATTCACTTTGTCATCAAGTGGCCAGTAAGGGTACATCAGGTGTGTCGCATATATCCCGATACCACGTCCAAATCGGTTGCAGATGACCCCCGCAAATTCCGGCGTGCTCTCCTCTACTGTTTTCACATCGAGCGTCGCCAGAGCCTGTGAACCGCTGGTCAACGTCGCATACAGCACATGAGAACCCACCGAATAGGACCGCGCACCTACCGTCTGCTGCGATCCATTGCTTGGCCCGATAGATGGTTGAAATGTCCCCTCGATCACCGTTCCTGGCTTTACATGTGGTAGTTCAGGAAGACCACCTGAGACTCTCAGGGTCCCTGCTCTCGCAGTTCCACCACTCAGCGTACGAATACCAAATACGGGAGCCAGTTCCGGCGGCAGGTTAAGCCATGAGCCGGTATAGCGCATTCCAATCCCGATGTCCGCAATTAACGATCCACCGGCCCGAACATAATCTGCGAGCACCTGACACTGAGCACCATCCAGTCCGAGCGCGGACGGCGCCATGATGAGACTGTAATTGCGCAGATCGGTGCTCATCAGATCATCGGGAGTCAATACATCCACTGCACCAAAACACGTGCCCATTCTCAGGGTTTCCAGCGGATTCGTCGGCTGGCCCGATGCAAACCCCTTCAAATGGCCATACAGAGGCTGGCCGAGGACTTGGAAACCCTCAGCATACGGTGAATACAGCACCGCCGACGCAGGCTTCGGTTTTCCACAAAAATAGCTCTGCTGCAGAGCACTGCATAGAGGCCGGAGCAGTACAGTGGCCTGCCCGGCATGTGCCGGATACCGCTCCCAACTCTCCAGCGCTACCCCACACGCACCATGCAGATCCGCTTCGCGTACCCAATCCCCAAGACTCGTTGGATAACCTGGCTGCCCTGGCAATGGAAGCCGCAAAACCTGAATGACCTCAAAGTGCCCGGCACGCCGCGCCATATCTACTGCATGCACGTTATGTGTCAGACTATCACCATACGCATGTGACGCCTCGTGCATGATCTCTGGTGGCATACTCACGCATGCAATGTCATACCCATCAGGCAGCGCGGCAATACTTGTATAAAGGGTCATGGCCCCGGTCAGCAGTGGTCGCGCGCTATCAGCCGACTTGACGGTCTGCGCCCAGTGCCTCATTACTTCGCCGAACGCCCAGACCTTGAAGTCAGCTATGTCTGTTGAAACCCGCCCGACTCCGAACAACTCATCCGCGTCAAGCCCGCTTGCTTCAAGCAGTGTTATTGCACGCCAATTTGGGTAGCTTACGCCCCAGGCAGCATTCAAACCCTCCAGACTTCCATAACGTTGCTCTAAAAACGCGCGGAAATCATCATCGTCAGGCCGGATATACTTCTCAAGATAGTGACCAGTAGCCCATGCTGTAACACCAGGCTCAGCACCAAATTGACCAATCGTGGTACTGATCAGTTCCGATACGGCACCGCGATACTTCTCCGCCGTCGGACCAATACGAAAACCGGGGAAAGTCGTTGT
>CAYSRY010000405.1:0-2354 GCA_964433395.1 uncultured Armatimonadia bacterium
GCTCTGCAGGTATGCTGACGGGGACGAATTCTTTGCGCAGGCGGCCATTCTCCTGAAGCTGCACCATAGTCAGCCCCGGCATTGAGTCAAGTGCCCGGTCTGGGTCGATTGTCTGCAGCATGTGCTCCGTCACCCGGCCATATTCTGTGTCCGCTTTGCGGTGTTTGTGCGCACAGATATAGTGTCTGATGTCATGCGCCTCAAGGGTCGCCAGCAGTTGCTCGCGGGCTGCTGGTTGAATTGAGCCGAGGTAACGGTGTCCAATGACCAACGTGTTGTCGGCGGTGCCATCCGGAAGCGCGTGCTCCAACCATCGCATCTGGTGTGCCGGGATGTCAGCCTGGTGCGCATCGGCAACCACGAGACGGTAACCGGCGCATTGTGCGACATAGTGTGGCCGTCCGAAAAATCTCCGATATTCCTGGGTAGATCCGCCCTCATATGTCCCGTTGGGGTCCTTATTGCCAAGCACAGGAAACACGGGCAGGCCTGCGGTCTGCACCATTCCATGCATTCGTTGGAATTGGCGATTGCCGCCCCCCTGTGTCATATCCCCTGCAAGCACAATGAATGCGGCGCCGAGTGTTTTCGCGCGCGTGAATGCAGCTCGCAGATGCGCGTCCTGTGTGCCCGGATGGTTCCAGATATGTGGATCGGCGATGACTGCGAATGGCGGAAGATGCTTCATCAACTGCAGCCCACCTCGCTGGCAAGTGACAAGAAAGGGCCCGGCGAATTGTGGCATTGACAGTTCGCCGGGCCGGTATGCTTACGTTAGATTGATGGCTCTGGCTCAGGTGAAGCGGCGGAAGCTCTCTTCAACGGAACCGGTCTCAAGCATGTCCGCGACCTTGCCACCTTCGACTGCCTCGGCCACTACCTGCATGGCACCATCGACAGCCACAATCGTCTCGGCGATAGCGGCGTCATCGTGTGAGAATGTGATGAACAGCAGGCCTCCGCGTCGCAGCAGGACACCGCGTTTGGCGGCTTCCTGCAGGAACAGTGTCCAGACCTGCTGGTTCAGACCCGCATCGTCATAGCTGAAGCTCATGCTGTGCATGCAGGACGGGCCATGACATTTGAACGGGACGCCATTAGCTTGCGCTGAGGACTCAAAGCCGATTCGGAGTTTGTCGCCCTGTGCGAACATGTGGCCGGTCACGTCGTTATTCGCGTAGACATCGAGACATGCAGCCGCCCCAGCCAGCGACAACGCTTCACCGCCATATGTGATGCTTATGACGTAGTCTTTGCTGGCTTCCAGAATATCGGCGCGTCCTGAGACCGCTGCGACAGGCAGCCCATTGGCCATTCCCTTGGCGAAGACCGCGATGTCGGGAGTCACGCCATAATATTCCTGTGCTCCGCCACGGGCCATCCGGAAACCGCTGACAATCTCGTCAAAAATCAGCAATGCATCGTATTCGTCGGCCAGTGTGCGCATGCCTTCGACGGCTTCCTGCGGTGCAGCCGTTCCACCGGCGACATCTACCGCGATCGCAGCGACTTCGCCTTTGTGCTGCTTCAGGAGGTCTTCCAACGCGTTGAGATCATCACGCGGGAAGCTTTTCACAACTTGCCCAAGGCATTTCGGCACGCCGATGGTGTTGTTCGCGGCGGCCCAACCGTCGGCCCAGCCACGGTAACCGCTGTTCAGAATAATTTCTTTGCCAGAGAAGCCACGGGCCATGCGCGCGGCAGCCGTCGTGCCCTCGGCACCGCCCTTCATGTAGCGCGTCATTTCCGCGCACGGGACGAGTTGCTTCATTTTCTCGGCAACTTCCACTTCGGCAGGGGCGAGCAAACCGGCGATGATGCCCTTTTTCAATTGCGCAGACACTGCTTCGTCAACTGCGTCATAGCAGTAGCCCAAGGTAATGGGGCCAAGGCCCAGGACGTAGTCGATGTAGGTGTTGCCGTCAATGTCGGTCACACGGCAACCTTTTGTTGTCTCAAAATAGATTGGGTAAGCTCCCGGCGCGTAAGTGGCCGGACGCTTGCTGTTGGTCTGCGAGCCAGCTGGTATCAACTGGCAGGCTTTTTGATAGAGTTCGACTGATTTACTGACGTTCAGTTTTTCCGACAACGTATTTCCCTCCAAATGTTCGGTCGAATTAAAACTTGAGCTACGACCTGCCCGGAGCCACGGCACCAGACAATAATTCATTTACCAGGGGACTGGAAATGATCCCATCCAGACCTTTCCAGCAATACATCCACACCACCTTCATCAACAATGCGAACTCCGCTGCCAATGGTCACTTCCCCGACATCTGTCAGCGGCACGCCCAGTGGGTTCAATGTCTCGCGGAGTCGCGGAACATTATCAGCTTCAGTTGTCAGCAACAGCT
>CAYSRY010000406.1:0-2345 GCA_964433395.1 uncultured Armatimonadia bacterium
GCCGGCTTCATGGGCTCACACCTATCTGAAGCAATGGTCAGAAATGGTCATCAGGTTATTGGCATTGACAACTTTGATGACTACTATCATCGCAACCTCAAAGAACATAATATCTCGCATATACTCCAGAGTGATGAGTTCTCGCTTGTGGAGGGAGACATCAGAGACGCCAGACTTGTGGACAGACTTATCAGTGAGCACCAACCAGAAGTCATTCTCCACTGGGCGGCCAAAGCTGGCGTACGCCCGTCGCTTGAGAAGCCGGCCGACTATGCTTCAGTCAATGTTGAGGGAACCGCTGCGATACTGCAGGCTGCTTCCAAACGTAGCAATACAAAGATTATTTTCGCATCATCGTCATCAGTGTACGGCGCGGCAAATCCGCTGCCTTTTGTCGAAAACGCAGACATCAGCCGACCTATATCTCCCTACGCTGCCACGAAAGTTGCATGCGAAGCGCTTTGTCATAGCTTCCACCACATCTACGGCATGCCCATCATCTGCCTGCGTCTCTTCACCGTCTATGGCCCACGGCAGCGACCCGATCTAGCTATCAACAAATTCGCGCGACTCATAGCTGACAAGCAACCCATCCCATTATTTGGAGATGGATGCAGCACGCGTGACTATACATATATCGACGATGTCATTGATGCTGTGTGCCGCGCGGTCGATGCCAATTTCGAATATGAAATTGTGAACATTGGCAACGGCAATCCAATAAGTCTCGCCAACCTTGTCGCCGAACTCCAGGAAGCAATGGGCATTGAGGCCACCATCGACTGGCAACCTGAGCAGCCCGGCGACGTTCCACACACGCACGCCGACATCACACGCGCAGCTGAACTGCTCGGCTGGCGACCACGCGTATCCATTACAGACGGTCTCAAACGTTTTGCTCAGTGGTACACGGACCCCCAGAGGACAGAGACACTGGCGATGAGCAAGGAGCGATAGCCGCACATGACAAACTCGAAGAATGACGCTTTTACCTCGATCGTGATACCGGTTTACAATGAGGTCGATGCACTCATGCCGCTCTATGAGCGCCTCTCCGCTGCAATGAATGCATTGCCGGGGTCTGTGGAGGCGATACTCGTCAACGATGGCAGCACTGACGGCAGCGACGAGGTACTCGGCAGAATTGCTGCACTCGACCACAGATTCATCATCATCCACCTCAGGCGAAACTATGGCCAGACTGCTGCGCTTGCTGCCGGCTTTGATCACGCCCGAGGTGAGGTCATTATCGCTATGGATGCTGATCTCCAGAATGACCCCGCCGACATCCCGCTGCTCCTCGACAAGCTCGCAGAAGGATATGACGTGGTAAGCGGATGGCGCAAAAACAGAAATGACAAGCTCATCACACGCAAAATTCCCTCATGGGCCGCCAACTGGCTGATCTCACGCGTAACAGGCGTCTCTCTTCACGACTATGGCTGCACGCTCAAAGCCTACAGAGCCGAGGTACTCGAAGATGTTCAGCTCTATGGCGAAATGCACCGCTTTATTCCTGCACTCGCGCACTGGGCCGGGGGGCGTGTCACAGAAGTTACAGTCGCTCACAGCCCACGCATATATGGCAAAACAAAATACGGCCTCTCGCGTTTGTTCCGCGTTGTACTCGATCTTGTAACCGTGAAATTTCTGCTCGACTATGCAACTCGACCGCTTCAGATATTCGGCCGGTGGGGCCTCATCGTGGGGGGCATCGGCACTGCCATCGCGCTCTACCTTGCGTTTCTCAAATTCGCGTACGGCGCTGCGCTTGCTGAAAGACCGGCCCTCATCCTCTCGGTCCTGCTCATACTCTTTGGAGTGCAGCTGATTTCTATGGGGCTCACTGCAGAAATTCAGGCAAGAACATACTATGAAGCGCAAGGTAAGCCAATCTATGCAATCCGATCTGTAGAGACAGGCGACAACGCCACAGATCAGGCCCCGACCTCATAAACTGCAACTTGAAAGTAAGCTCTACATTGCGTGGGGTTTTTCTATCCGCAGGGATGTGATATACTGACTATGAATTGTGCCATGTCACTTCCGCAGTCTGACGGGTTGGTGTGAGGATGCCATCGCTCGGCGCACCCGAAATAATCGTCATCGCCATTGTTGTCCTCATTCTTTTCGGGGGCGGTAAGCTCAAGGACGTCATGAAGTCATTCGGCGAAGGGTTACGCGAGTTCAGGAAGGCCGCGCAGGATACCAAAGAGGAAGTCGACCTGAACACGAAAACCCCGACACCAGATACCGCCGATGACGAATCCGATAGACCTGCTGACTGAGGAACACCCGCATCCCCCTATTACCATCAGGATTACTGCACCATGATCACGAGAGCG
>CAYSRY010000407.1:0-2328 GCA_964433395.1 uncultured Armatimonadia bacterium
TATCGCATGGCCGAGGCAAACAAGGCGTATTCACATTATCGTTGGTAGGAAAGTAATAGTATATCTAGCGACATCGGGACATGACCTGGCTGCCGCTGAGACATTTTTGTTCCTTGACTCGAGGAAGTTCGGAGAGCCGCCGTGGCACATGCTGACCAGTTGAAAAAGACGCGGAACATTGGAATTGCCGCTCACATCGATGCGGGCAAGACGACGACGACAGAGCGGATCCTGTACTACACGGGGCGAGTTCATCGCATGGGGGCGGTGGACGATGGTAGCGCTACTATGGACTACATGCCGCAAGAGGCTGAGCGTGGAATCACTATCATGTCAGCTGCAACGACTTGTGAGTGGCGCGGGCACCACATCAACATCATCGATACCCCAGGGCACGTTGACTTTACAGTTGAAGTAGAACGGTCATTGCGTGTGCTTGATGGCGTAGTGGGCATTCTATGTGCGGTTGGTGGAGTGCAACCTCAAACTGAAACTGTGTGGCGCCAAGCTGACAAATACCACATTCCGCGACTGGTCTTCATTAACAAGATGGATCGCACGGGTGCTGATTTCCACGACGTACTTCATCAGATGCGCAAGCGTCTCGGTGCCAACGCATTGGCTCTGCAGATTCCAATCGGGGCTGAAGAAGCCTTTGAAGGCGTCATAGATCTTATTCAGATGAAGGCTATCTACTGGGAAGATGAGCTCGGTGCAGAGCCTTTGTATCGTGAGATACCTGAGAGCATGCGTTCGCGAGCAGATCTGTTTCGCGAGCATTTGATAGTAGCGCTTGCAGATGTTGATGCAGACTTGGAAGAGAAGTATCTGGCTGGGGAAGTACCCTCTGTGGCCGAACTGCACGCCGCAATCCGCAAAGCGACGTTGGAAGGTGGCTTGGTGCCGGTTCTCGCTGGTAGTTCGTTAAGGAACAAGGGAGTTCAACCGTTACTGGATGCAGTTGTGGAATATCTGCCGTCCCCGGTGGAAGTTGAAGCGATTGAAGGTATTGAGCCAAGAAGTGAAAAGATAGTACATTGCCTGCCGTCAGCCGAGGAGCCGTTAGCAGCGTTAGTCTTCAAAGTGCTGACAGACCCGTTTGTTGGCCAGTTGTGTTATGTTCGCATCTACTCTGGAAAAATAAAAAAAGGGCAGCAATTGTACAATGCTGCCGACAGTACAAAGTCCAGAGCAGCTCACATATTGGTAATGCATGCAAATAGACGCGAAAACGTTGAAGAAGCCTCGGCCGGTGATATTGTGGCAATTGTCGGTCTGACCAAGGCCACCACTGGCGACACGTTGTGCACAGTTGAGCATCCGGTGGTTTTGGAGCGTATTGAGTTTCCTGAGCCAGTAATAGCGATGGCGATTGAGCCAAAGACAACAGCTGATGAAGGAAAACTCATAGAGGCTTTGCAGAGGCTGATGACTGAGGATCCTTCATTCACAGTACGAACGGATCGTGAGACTGGGCAGCAGATTATCGCTGGAATGGGCGAATTGCACCTTGAGATTATTAAGGATAGACTGTTCCGTGAGTTCAAAGTCGCGGCGAACGTTGGCAACCCGCAGGTATCATACAAAGAGACTGTGAGAATTGCTTCGACTGCACGTGGGCGTTTCGTTCGCCAGACCGGTGGGTCTGGTCAGTATGGTGATGTTACGCTTTCGATAGAACCATTGCCGCGAGGGGCTGGATTTGAGTTCGAGGATCGCACAAAGGGCGGTGTTATTCCAAGTGAATTCATCCCAGCGGTAGAGGCCGGGGTGCGTGAAGCTTTGGAGTCTGGGCCTTTCGGTTCTTATCCGGTCGTCGATGTGCGTGTTGGATTACTTGATGGCAAATGTCACGCGGTCGATTCTTCGGAATTGTCATTCAAGATGGCTGGCGGTGTTGCTTTCCGGGAGGCATATGGTAAGGGCGACCCAATGCTGCTGGAACCTGTGATGAGTGTAGAAGTTGTTACACCAGAGGGGTATATGGGTGACGTCGTAAATGACTTAAGTGCTCGGCGAGCCGAAATTGAGAGCATGGAAAGCAGCTCAGGAAACGCGCACACGATCAGGGCGATCGTACCGCTCGCCACAATGTTTGGGTACTCAACCCAACTGCGATCCCTCACTCAAGGGCGAGCAACATATACAATGGAGCCTTATTCATATCGGCCAGTGACGAAAGCGCGTGCGTCCGAAATCATTGGAAGTCGTCAAGGCAAATAGGCTAATCCGTTCCATAGACAGATCCTGTCTCGTACCGGGAGGTAGGCGACAAATGGCAAAAGAGAAATTCGTACGCGACAAACCGCATTGCAACGTTGGTACGAT
>CAYSRY010000408.1:0-501 GCA_964433395.1 uncultured Armatimonadia bacterium
ATTGCAGATGGCGCTGATACATGGGAACTGACCACCATCTGGCGGCTGGCGGCCCATCTGTCGCGCTCCACTGCCATGGAAAACGCGGCCCTCTGCATGCACCCCGTCTACGGTTTCCCATATCTGCCCGGCAGCGGCCTCAAAGGCGTTGCCCGCGCATATGCAGAGCTCGAAGGCGTTGCCCGCGCATTTGCAGAGCTCGAAGGCTATGCCGATTCGGACGAGTTTGCCCGCATTTTTGGCACCACAGCGTGTGTCGGACAGATTGTCTTCCTCGAAGCGTGGCCAAAAGCGTGGCCAGAAGCACCCCGGCCTCGCCCTTGTCCGTCTTCACGATGTGGCGGATGGCCGGGATGTTGATGCGGCCGGCGGCGCGTTCCACCAGCTGTTTCAATATAGGTATACCTTCTTCGGCTGTGGGGGCGTGGCCCGAGGTTAAAAGGTTGTGAAAGCCCAGGCTGATGATCTGTTCCAGGGCACCAAACGGATCCCGGCACTCAT
>CAYSRY010000408.1:511-2318 GCA_964433395.1 uncultured Armatimonadia bacterium
TACCGAATACTACACAAACAAGGGTGAAAAAGAGGAGCAAAAGAAGCGCGTTGCCGTACCACCCGGGGACTGGGAATCGCCGATCCCTGTCTATTTCCTCACTGTCGCGCCCCAGACTACTTTCCGCTTTGCATTGCGGAAAGCGCATGCAGGCGTCTGCGATGACGACCTGCAAACCGCCAGAGAATGGCTGAACGGTGGCCTTGCCCAGTTGGGTTTCGGCGCCAAAACCGCCGCCGGATATGGCTATTTCCAAGACCCCGCAACATCTCCAGAGGCCATTGCGCTGAATGAGAAAAAAGCGGAATTTGTGGCATGGACAAAGCAATGCGCAAACTCAAATAATATACCTAAAACTGTCCATGATAGCCTTATCGTCAAGCTAAGAGAACTCCCGGATACTTTGCATGATTGGGCAAAAGAGACACTTTTGGAAGCATTGAATGATTATCGCGAACTATACAAGAAAGGTAAGCGCGGCAAACCCAGTATTGCGGAGTGGATTACATCATGTCAACCAAAACAATAACTGCCTACCGCATCATCATGACCGCCGGGACCTCTCTCGTGGATAATGTAAACGGCCCTGTTGGGAAGGAGAAGACCCTGAACAAAGTCTGCGCCAAGCTGAAATGTGATGCAAATAGTGCCGCCAATTCGGACCATATCACTGACGGTGACACCCGTAAGAAAAACGTACTGCACGAACTGAAGAAACTGGATTGCGCCGCGAACATCGACGGCCGACCGCACGACAAAAAGTATGCCGACCGCTTTCCACAGGAGCTCAGCTACCTGTATTTGCTGCTCAAAAAATACCCCGATGCGCGGCTCGAAGTGCACATGCTGCATTCCGATACGCCCATTGGCACAGCCTGCGCCGAGATCATCAAGGACTATATCGACGATCCGCCTGAGGCATCAGGCGAGCCATGGTGCCGCATAGCCTCCGTCGAGCTCGTAAAGGTGGAAGGCCTGAACACCAATCCCCCTAACGAGACAAAGCCTGAGGACGAGCACGAAACCGACTTTGAAAAGGATGGGGCACCGAATTTAATCGCCGAAATTATCGAACTCGCCAATACGACGCCCGAAAACACAGGCATCATCATCAATCCGACCGGCGGCTTCAAAGAGCTTATCCCATACGCGACCATCGCCGCCGCATTTGTTGAGCGCGAATGGGAGATGCACTATCTGTTCGCCACGTCCAAACATATCACGGTCCTCCCGTCATATCCGATCGGGCTGGATTTCCCGCTCTGGCATCGCGAGGAAACGCTGCGCAGCGCAGCCTCTAAAAACCCCGTCTATGAGGACGCCCTCAACCACCGCATGAAAGCCGTCGCGGAGGCCCCAGATAACGCCAACGCGGCGCAGAAAAAATTGCAGGAAGTCTACAAAAAGCAGGTCGACACCTCGGCCCTGCAGGAGTATAGCCTGCATGTCATCAGGCTGTTCTTCCCGGACGCAAAGACCGACAAAGGCTACAGTGAGGCCCTGACCAGAATAGTGAAAGAACTCGGCCCGCTGATCTGGCTGGGCGACAAGCTCGAGATGAGCGTCGACCACGCCGCCGAGCACCACTGCCACCTGCTCGAAATTGCCCAGCTTCTTCTTCTGCCCATGCTCGAGGTCGAAAAAGAGTTCCTCTCGACAGAGCAGCGGTACGTGCTCTTGGCGGCGCTGCTCTTGCACGACTGCGGCCATACGCTCGATGCTCTCCCATTGGACGGAGACGAGGACAATCTGATCCGGCTATTCCCCTCTGAAGTGCGCAACTGGCATCATCTGCTGGCTTTCCGCC
>CAYSRY010000409.1:0-2297 GCA_964433395.1 uncultured Armatimonadia bacterium
ATTGCGAACCTGCGCTGACATGCGTCCGAAGAGATCGGGGCTGATATTGTACAGGGCTCCACCGCCGACGGTGGCCACGATGATCAGCAGCGCGGTGAGTAGCGCACTTGCTGACAGATGCCAGCGGATCCAGTGTCGCCATAAGCCCGGGACATTCACAGGATCCCCGGCATTTCCAGCCATGTTGAGAAGGTGTTGGTAGCCCCACGTAAAGATAATGCCCAATACATATACCCAGAAAGCCACGAGGAAGTCGACATTCAGGTTGACTGTACCGAGTACGCCGAGCACCGCCATGCCAGAGACAGACACAAACAGAACGCCGTATTCGCTGCCAATCATGAAACAAAAGCCAGCTATGAGCCAGGCACAGAGTACGGCGATTGAGGTCTCTTCAAGACTCGCCAAATCTGCTGGGAACAACCATTCAGTACTTGCACCGAGTGCTTGCCCGACAATGAGAGCCTGTACGCCGACTGCCATGACGAAAAAGCCGACAGCCGATACGCTTCTGTGTAGAGCGGATGCCACGAAGCTCGACACAACCCCCATGATAATGATTGTGTGCAGCAACAGGGGAAAAGAAGTGGACTGAGTAGACGCTGAAAGGCCTGCCTGTGCACCGGATGCCATCACCAGTGTCCCGGCGTACATGGGCCACATTCGCCTCATTCTGTGTCTATCCAGCTTAAGCATAAGCTCTCATCAATCCGCTGAGCTGCCCCAGGAGTGGGCGGCTGCAGTCCAAGCAGCGAACGCGGACACCTAGTGCGCTCAATTCTGCAGTGAAGTCATGTGCGCTGTGCCCGCCATATTCGAGTACAATCCATGAGACCTGTTGTTGCCGCGCGAGCAGATGAGCGGCAGTATCAAGGCCTCTGCGGTCGGTTCGCGGACTGATAACCAGTGCGGGACAGCGTGTGCGAAGAGTCGCCAGCTTCGGAAGCAGGGCATCTGGCCAGTTATCGTGGTGTGTTGTCTCTGCTCGTGCCAGAGCCTCGAGGACTTTGCGATATGTAGAGCCCAGAGTGTCGGGGACCACGCTGTAATCGTTGGCTCCGATCGCGAGTAGTTGAGCCTGGCCACCGCGCTGCTCTGCCTGATTGGCTGCAGTGGCAGCCAATGTTATGCCCTGCTCGAGGGAACTGAAGAGGCCCTCTCCAACGTGAAAGCCGGCATACAGATCCAGCAGTATTGCTCCCTCAAATGATTCCTCCCGGGTGAACTCGATCGTCATGAGATCATCCATGCGAGCTGTTGTTGGCCAATGGATGCGGCGCGGGTCATCACCCTGCGCGTATTCACGAATTCCAAAGAACTCCGAACCGTCATGACTGCGTCTTCGTGCGGTGCGCCTGGGCATTCTTCCGCAGGTTGACGTTGGCCATAGCATTGCGAGGGGTAGCGGTGTAGGATATACGATGACCTCATCCTGTATAGGAATCTCTCGCGCAAAGCTTGTTATCCCGAGCGTGTCGCTGGCTTCAAGGATGACTGGCCCCAGACGATACGCGCCTCTGAGCGATGTGTTCAGTGGGTAATCCAAATCGATGGAGGTTTCTGGCCCCAAAGCCGGCACAGTGAAATGTGGCGGGGAGCCCGCTGCCCGCTGGGGAATGGTGTCTGACACTGTGACGAAAAGACGCTGCGTTGCTGTCGGATTGTCGAGCGTCAGAGTGACTGTGGTAATCTCCCCGGCTTGTGCAGTCTGGGGAGCGCGGCGGCGTGCACTCAGATTCTTGAGTTTATTTCTCGTGAGCATCAAGGAAAGCGGCCACACTACGGCGGCTGCGACAGACATGTAGAATAGTTGTCGCGAGTGGATAATGAAACCCACAAAGAACATAAAGGATGCAGCTACCATAAGTGCAGTTCGCTTCGGAGTGCGCATTATTTTTGCCTTATAATCTCCTATGCAGGGGCTGGCACAGCCCCCAAGATGGTCTGGATAACACTTACAGGTGTAACCCCACGCATTCTATGATCAGGCCGGATGGTGATTCTGTGCGCAAGGGCTGGTACTGCGACGCGCTTGATGTCGTCGGGCACTACATAATCGCGCCCATCCAGGAACGCTACACCTTGGCTGCAGCGCATCATAGCAATTGAGCCACGTGGACTTGCACCAAGAGCTACTGCCTCGTGCAAGCGAGTCTGATTAACTACGTCAACCACATACCGCTGCATCTCATCGGTAATATGGCACTCCCGCACTGCCCGTTGCATGGCCATTACCTCAGCTGCTGTCACGGCAGGACGCACCTGCTCTATTGGATGCTCGTGCACCTGTCGCTGCA
>CAYSRY010000410.1:0-2285 GCA_964433395.1 uncultured Armatimonadia bacterium
TCCGGTACCGGTGCTCGCAATGACCCAGGATGTGGATCTGAGGCAGCTTGAGGCACTGCGTTTTGCGTATGATGCTGTGAAATCGGGTGCGCGGGGCGTGGTGTTCGGGACGCAAGTGACTGGATCGGCGAATCCCGGCGCGTTTTTGCGTGCGCTCAACAGCGTTGTGAAAGATGAGAATGATCCCGAAGCCGCGGCCGAGGAATTTGGAGTGCGGTGAATCGACGCTGACGGCTTCGGTGAGTAGCACTATCGATAATCTTGAGTGTCTGGTGAAATATATGGCAAAAGATCTGGTTGCAGTCTTTGATTGCGGATCGACAAATTTGACTGTGGCGGTTGTGGACAGCGTGGGCCAGCTCGTGACGAGCTGGTCGGCTCCACATGCGCCGATTCATCAGGCCGGGCAGCCGAATGATTTCCTTGTATGGGACGTCGACGCGATTTGGGCGAAACTGTGCGCCTCCTGCCGGCACTGCATGGAAGAGATCGATATTGAAAGGCTCTGCGGCATTACTGTCACGACCTGGGGAGGCGATGGTGCCCCGGTGAAGGCGGATGGGACGATTCTGTCGCCACCGATTTCGTGGCAGGACGGGCGCACTGCGGAGCTTGTCAAGGCAATGCCGGATGATATTGACCCATGGGAAGTTTACAAGCTGACGGGATACCAGATTTTGCCGTTCAGCACGTTGCTCAAGCTGCGCTGGCTGCATGATAATGAGCCGGAGGCTATGGAGCAGGCGGATCGCTGGCTGATGATGCCGGGAATCATCAGCCTGCTGCTCTCGGGCAAATCGTCGCTGGATGCGACGAGTGCGGGCACCATGATGGCATTGGATATGGCAGAGGGGAAGTTTTCGGCACCTATGCTGGAATGGGCAGGGGTGGGCGCGGAGCTTTTTCCGCCGATCTGGCCGGGAGGCACAGTGGCTGGCCGGGTGACGAAAAGTGCGGCTGAGCAGACTGGTCTGCCTGCCGACCTGCCAGTGATTCCAGCCGGGCATGATACACAGTTTGCGGCGATCGGGTCTGGTGCGGGGCCGAATGAGCTGATTTTAAGCAGTGGCACCTGGGAAATCCTCATGCAGCGGACGCAGGTTTTCAGGCCGACCAAGCAGGGGTTTACGGACGGCATCATCATTGAGGCCGACGCTGAAGCGGGTACGTTTAACCCGCAACTGCTGATGATCGGATCGGCGGTTGTGGAGTGGCTGCGGGACCAGTTTTTCACTGATATGTCCGGGCGCGAGATGGCTTATGGTGACATGGTGGTAGCTGCGGAGCAGATCGGGCCTGGGTGCGATGGCGTGATGGTGGTTCCGAGTTTTGTGGCTGATACAGGACCACAGCGGCGATGGGGCACACAGGGGACGATTTTGGGATTGAAGATCGGATCCACACGAGACCACCTCTATCGCGCTACGCTTGAGGGGTTGAGCTTTCAGCTCAGGCAGGCTGTGGAGATTCTGCGGCGTGGTTCGGATGTGCAGGTAGAAGGCATACGGGCCGTCGGCGGGGGTACCAAGAACGAGTTATGGAATCAGATACGCGCTGACGTCTGCAATATGCCGGTGACGATTATTGAGCAGAAAGAAGCGACCGTGCTTGGAGCGGCGATGTTTGCGTTCGTGGGGGCACAGGTATTTGACACGATAGCAGAAGCCCAGGCCCAGATGATCGGGGAGACGGTAGTTTACGAGCCCAGTGAGAATGGGCCGATCTATAATGAATTGTTTGAGGCGTATGCGACATTGCCGGCGGCGCTGGCTGGATTCTATGGACAACATGATGCGTAACAGACTGGATGTGAGAGTGATTTGGCACGATACACGCGAGTGACCACCATATCTTATAAAGGTGTGGAATGGGGAGACAACTACGCAGAGCGGACGCGCGAAGAGATGGCGCGTCTGCTTGAAATTGCGGCTCAGGGCAAGCCGGATTTGGTGTGCCTGCCCGAGTGGTGCAATGTTTTGGGTGTGCCATTCCCGGCGGGGGGCAAGCCGACCGATTGGGCGGAGACTATACCCGGGCCGACGACGGATCGACTGGCCGAAGTGGCGCGCAAATACAATATGTATATTGTGGTGCCGCTTCCACAGGTGGATGAAGATCGACGCTATAACAGCGCCGCGTTTATTGATCGCAACGGCGAGCTGATGGGTGTGTATCACAAATATCAGCCGACTGTGGGCGACATGGGTCGCGGAACGTTGCCCGGCGTTGATGCAGAGGTATTCGAGACCGATTTCGGCAAAGTCGGCGCGGCAATCTGCTTTGAC
>CAYSRY010000411.1:0-2257 GCA_964433395.1 uncultured Armatimonadia bacterium
CCACAGTCCATATATCTATTGACGAGGTGATGTTGTAGCCGCCCTTTGTGGTGCCGCCGTGCATGGCCAGCGCGCCGATGTCGTAGTAGTCGCGCAGGATGAGATAGTAGGCGACAACGCACCCCAGTACGAACGCTCCGGTCATAACTGCAGGCAGAAAGCGAGATTTCATGTCGATGCGGTCGCAGAGAGCCTCATTCTCACTGTGGTAGCCCATCTGGGCTGTAAAATAGCCGCGGTCGAGCCACGCGAAGGCGCCGAGCAGCGAAGCATTTGTGATGTTATTGCCGTCGATGATATTGCGGAAACCAAAAGCGTTAATAATCGCCTGGTGATGCTGGTTGAACGGGAATGCCCACATGCTGGGGACGCCCGCCTCGGCGCGGACGCGTGCGTATACGAGGCCAAAGCCGATCAACATTGCAAAGAACGGGATCGAATATATGGGCGAAAAGCCCATGGTGTAGGTCCATGCAATTATTGCCAGAAAGCCGCCGACGGAGCCAAACAGAGCGAGCCTGTAACTCATCGGCTCACCTGAATCATCAACAGTGGGATCGTTGTAGAACGCTTTGCGCACAACGTTGCTGAGATGACCGCGGCCAACCCAGAAGAGGATAATGAGCATGCCGATATATGCGCCAGCGCCCTGCTCCTGAACGAACGGGAAGCCAGGTGTGGCCTGGAGGCCAAAGACATCAGTTATGACGACGAGCAAGTTCTGGAGTATGAAAAAGAACCAGCCGGAGAAAAGCACGTCAAGAGACACGAAATAAGCCAACCCGATCATCTGCGGGCGATGGAAAAAGCTGACACCTCTGAATGCGGTCCACGGACGTTCCGTGAAAATCGCGCCTATATTATAGCGATCCTGAAGCGACATGATCGCCGGGTTGTAGGCGTGCAAAACGTTCAATATGTGGTGCGCGAAGACTATGACGAACGCAGCCCAGACGAGGGGATTTTTGAAGAAAGACGTTTTGGAGCCTGGCGCTTCTTTGTTAACGATGCTTATGGGTATGAACAGGAGCGGATACCGCAGGCGTTCGCGCTCGACCCACTGCTTACGGAACAGACTAACCAGGCACATGCCGGTGACGAATACGAGAGTCATGAAAATGGTCCACACGCCGAGCGGCAGGGCCCACGCTTTCCACGGGACCACCCCGTTTTCGCTGCCTTCGTACATCTGACGAATGACCTCGGAATCGTGGGGGTAGAACCACTTCGGCAATGCCTCGGATATCTGTGCGAGATTGTCCTGTGGTGTCTGAAAATAGACCGTGTTTGTCATCCACGGGACAAGCATCTCCAAAATGCCAAAAGTGACGGGGGGGACGGAGATGACGAGAAACATAAATACAAAAATGAGTTCTTTCTCGCTCAGTTTCTTCCTCGCTATGCGCGCGGAAATGGGAACCAGAGCGACAAGCAGAAGCAGGCCAAAGACCGCAGGCACTGGCGGCACTGAGAGGAGGTACACCGGTGCGTACGGATTGTCCTCGATTTCAGTGAGGGATGCCTGGTGAATCCAGCAGATGCACACAACCGACAAAAGTATGGCTATGACGACGGATCGGAATGTCAAAATGCAGTATCCTTTCCTTTGCAGCGTCACAACATTTGACGATTTTCTTGCCTGTAAATGTCGTCATGCAGACACAAAACAGCTCCCTGCCGCATAATATCAGCAGGCAGGGCCTGTTCGGTGCATGCACAGCTCTGCAAACTGTGTTGGAGGCGTAAGGCTACTTCGGGTGCACAAACAGCTTAATGGCAGTGCGTTCATTGCCATCGACGCTCACGTCGACAAATGCCGGAAAGCATACGAGATCAATTCCGGATGGCGCAAGAAAACCGCGTGCGATGGCGATTGCTTTTATGGCCTGGTTTAGTGCTCCAGCTCCAATGGTCTGCATTTCAGCTGTTCCATCTTCGCGGATGGTGCCCGCGAGAGCTCCCGCCACTTTGTTGGGGTTTGAGCCCGAACCTACCTTGAGTATAGCCACATACATTGCCCCCTTCTACTGCGCCCGGTGCTGAGACATAAATTGCCGTAAGAAATGATATTTCGGACAGCTGCGGCCGTGATCATGGTACCGTTATCAGTGCAATTGGGTATGTAAGTGCATATAGACTGCAATATAGAGGTTACTGTATGGCCCTTTAAATGAGCGATATACGGTGTATTGTTTGAAGAGGGATTTTCCACAGAACTAGTCGACCCCGTCTGTTGTAAGAAATCTCTCTATCCTTT
>CAYSRY010000412.1:0-2245 GCA_964433395.1 uncultured Armatimonadia bacterium
CAGGCCGGCTTCATCCAGATAATCCAGCACCCGCCCGACGTTATCATCCACCGACGCGACTACCCGCAGATAATCCTTGATATACCGCTGATATTTCCAACTCTTCAGCTCGGCCGCCGAGAGGCCTTCTGGCGGGTCCTGCTTCAGATCCTCGGGATCCAGGTCCCGATCTATCCGCATTTGCGCCGCATGAGCGGCTGCACCACGCGTTGCATAGTCATCATTAAATGTCTCAGGCTCCGGAATTTCCTCATCCTCATACATATCCGCATGTTTCTCATCCGGGAACCATCGCCGGTGCGGCGCTTTATGGTGCAGACACAGGCAAAATGGCCGCTCAGGGTCTCTGGCTTTCAGCCATTCCAGCGAAAAATCTGTGATCAGGTCGGTCACATAGCCCGGGAAGACTTTTTTCTCGCCCATTTCGATAAATTCCGGGTCATGATAGAGCCCTTGCCCCGGAAGAACGCTCCAATAGTCAAAGCCGGTCGGATCGCTTACCCCGCCGTGCCCTAAATGCCATTTCCCAATCATCGCCGTCTGATATCCGGCTTGCTGCAGAAGCTGCGGAAACGTAATCTGCCGGCCGTCAAAATCGTCATGCAGCGTCCGCACGCCGTTCAGGTGGCTGTACGTTCCCGCCAATATCGTCGCTCTGCTCGGTGCGCAGATCGAGTTGGTGCAGAAGCAGTTGTCAAACCTCACGCCATCTTCGGCGATTCTGTCGATCTGCGGAGTCGAGTTTACACGGCTGCCATACGCGCTGATCGCATGGGCCGCATGGTCGTCGCTCATAATATACACAATGTTCGGCCTGCCCATTCCCATTGTCCCTTCTCCTCATGGCGCATCCTTGCACCATTTACACGCGCCTATTGTAACATTACACATTCGCTATCGCACGTCTTTTGCTCTATTTTGCCTTACGGAGGAACTGCTTCTTACGCCGGGGAAATACTTGCTGCAATCATTTTCCATATGCCGCATTCATTGCAAACGTTCAGGAGGCGACACAAAGTGCCGTCAAAGCCGAATTTCATCCTCATATTTCCCGACCAGTGGCGCGGTGACGCACTCAGTTGTCTTGGTAATTCCGTAGTCGAGACGCCGTTCATCGACGATCTCGCCGCTGACGGTGTCACATTCACTGCTGCCTATTCAGCCTGTCCCAGTTGCATTGCAGCCCGGGCGTGTCTGGCCACTGGTCAGAGCCCATCATCCACTGGGCGCCTCGGATACAAGGACGGTGTCCCATGGCGCTATCCGGTGACCATGATGTCTGAACTTCGCGACACTGGCTACCAGACCATCAATGTCGGCAAGACGCATTTCTACCCCCAGCGCGCAAACCTCGGCTTCGAGATCAATATATCCTACGAAACCCAGCGTCTCGGTGACGATTACCAGAATGACTATGACGCCTTCTTACAGGCCGAGACTGGCGGCCAGGTTCGCGACACGGTCAAGGAGATTAACAATAATCTCATGCTCGTGCGCCCATGGGTGCACGAAGAATATCTCCACCCCTCCACATGGACTGTCACAGCGGCACTCGACCAGTTGCGCAAACGCGATCCCCAGCGCCCATTTTTCCTACAGGTTGGCTTCCATCGCCCTCATCCGCCTCTGGATCCGCCGCTCGCCTATTACCAGATGTACGAGGGCTGCGAGCTTCCACCTGTGCCGGTCGGTGACTGGGCTGCGTCCAATGACGTCCCAATGCGCACCACGAACAGCCGTGTCGGCCATCTCGACGAGAAGCTGCTCAACAAAGCCCGCTGGGCCTATTATGCTCAGTGTGCGCACATTGACTACAATATCGGTCGCCTGTACCATTTCCTGCAGCGCCGCCACTGGCTCGACAACACATGGCTCATCTTCTGCTCAGACCATGGCGAGTTGCTTGGCGATCACCATCTCAATGCTAAGTCTCATCCATATGAAGGCTCGACGAAGATCCCCTTCATCATCAAGCCTCCCACCAGCATCGAAGGTGAGCATGGCGTGACATGCGAGGCGCCCACCACTCACATGGACATCATGCCTACGGTGCTCGAAGCCGCTGGCATTGACATTCCGCATACTGTCGAGGGCCAGAGCCTGATGCCGTTCGTTCGCGGCCGCAAACCGAGTCAATGGCGTGAATTTGTCCACGGCGAACACACCGGCGGCCCGGCCAATCAGTTTGTAACTGATGGCAGAGAGAAGTTCGCCTGGTACACTGTAACTGGCGAGGAGCGTTTCT
>CAYSRY010000413.1:0-2237 GCA_964433395.1 uncultured Armatimonadia bacterium
AGATCGTCGCCTCGGTGACCAGCTCATGTGAAATGGGCGCATCCGTGGCCTGGATCGAAATATTCGCGGCATCGCTGTCACTGCCACCGCCGCATCCGGCAAGCCAGAGCGTGCAGAGACCTGTCAGGAGTGTTGCTGTGGCGATGGTAATCCAAAGAGATTTGCGTGAACGCACATACATATAATGATTCCTCCAGTGATTGGTGTTTCAGGCATATGCGAGGATCCAGGCAATAGAAATGTGGCTAATCATAATTCGGGGATACAACCGATGAAGACACTCCCCTACCACCAGCAATCCTCACGCTGCCCAACGTGTCTTGACTTAAGCCTACCCACTATCGACACCAATCACCTCATGGATGCCTCAAGAAGCCACCACATTGCCACCCCCTGCAAAGTGGCGTGCCCTCCCGGATCAGGGGAGGGCACGTGCCCGACATTCGGAGGTGTCGGAAGATGCGAATTGGCCACATGGCCGTGTTTGCCGCCAATCCGCCAGAAGCCATATTCAGATTACTGCATCAATATGCATACAACTGCCCGAACGGGCGAGTACTGGATGGAGTGAGGCGTGTGAATGGCACACCGATGATTTCATCGATAGCGAGATCAAATGCCTCACAGTACGGCAACAACAGCTCGCGGAGGACGGCAAAATCTTCGTCGCCCGCTTCCTCAATAGCAACGCCCTTGCGAACTCGATCAGTTGGTACTTCGCCACGGACATACATGACCCCACCATGCATTCCAGTTGCGCAATAGCGCCCGACCAGTGGCTCATCACCAGGGACATCAAGTCCCAATATAACGAGTTTTCCTCCGGCGAGATATTCGCCGCAATAATCGCGTACCCGCCCACCGATTACTACAATCGGTTCGCGCCCTGCATAGGATTTCATATTGATCCCGATGCGGTATCCGGCATTGCCGCGAACATATACGCGGCCGCCGCGCATCGAATAGCCCATGACGTCACCCGCATGGCCCGGCACCTGCACAAGCCCGTCGTCCATGGTGTTGGCGATGCCATCCTGCGCATTGCCCGAGCAGCAAATCCGCGGGCCGCTCATGAATGCGCCCAGATCGTTGCCTGGGATGCCATCTATCCGGATGGCGATATCTTCACTGATGCCACAGCCAATGTACCGGTGGCCAAGCACACCTGTGAGTTCAAACTCGCGCTCGCCAGCGGCAATTGCGTTCTTGATGCGAGCGTTCAGCTCGTGATGGTGCAGTCCTGTCGCATCTATCTTCATACTTCGATCCCCGGTCCACTGACCATGTGCTTGCGATATTGCTTGGGCAGCGAAAGTAGTCCCAGGTCGCGCTGCATCAGCTTCTCGCGGAAGCTCGCCACATTAATCTGATTCCTGATGAGACCTGTGATGATGCCCGCGCGGTCAACGTCACCGACGAATACCGCCCCGACTATGTGGTCATCAACAATGAACATACGCCGATATTTGCTGCCATCGGGAGACCTGTATTCGAGCGTATCGGCCCCTGTCGGCGGTGCGATAAGTCCCACTGAGATAGTCGGCAGGCCGCAAACCTGAATGGAGTTCATCGGGACATTGCCGGCATATGTCGCGTTCTGCCCTACCATGTTGAGCCCGGCGACTTCGCCCTGCATGAACGCATTTGGCCAAATTGCGACAGGGCGCGCTTCGCCAAGCAGAGGATCGTACGCTTCGGCGACATCACCAGCGGCGAACACATCTGCAACGCTCGTTCGCATCTGCTCATCAACAACAATGCCGCGGTTCACGCGGATACCAGCCTCTTCGGCGATCGCAGCATTCGGACGCACGCCGACCGCCATGATGACAATCTGCGCCGGCATGTGCGAACCGCTGTCCAACGTCACATTCTGGACGCGCCCGTCCGCCCCGCCAATGCTCGTTACTGCGGTGGAGCTGATCACGCGGATACCGTAGGCCTCAAGCGTACGGCGAGCCATCTGCGACCCGTACTCATCGAGCGCCAGGCCAAGTATCCGGTCAGACAGCTCAACGATGGTGGTGTCAAGCTCAAGCGCCCGCAGCGCTTCGGCGACTTTGACGCCGATCATTCCACCGCCGACGACAACAGCCTGCACCGGCTTGTTTTCGCCGACGAAATCGCGCACGCGGCACATATCCTCGTAGCGTGTGAATGTGAAGACGCCCTCAAGCGCTTTACCCGGCATATCCGGCACAATCGGCACGCCACCAGTCGCCAGCAGGAGCTTGCCA
>CAYSRY010000414.1:0-2223 GCA_964433395.1 uncultured Armatimonadia bacterium
TCCGGTCGGGTTCACCAGCACTTTAAAGTCCATGTTCATGTCATAGGCTTTCGCCGTGCTGTACATCACCGAGATCACTTGGCGTCGGACGTCATCAATTGCTGCCGGATGCCGTTGGACAGGTCCATGACGGTGTTCCTTTTCCTAGGCAAGGTCAGCGTCACGTCGGTGGGCTGGTCGCCGGGGTTGACGACAAGTTTGAGGTGCCGTCCGTCAATGAATTGCCAGTGCAAATCGGGAAAAGATGCGCGGCCAGCAGCAGCAGCGAAGAACCCCGCCTGAGCCATGAGAACGCGTGTGTAATCGTTCAGGCCATGGCCTGAATTGGGCACGTAGAGCATGTATTTGGGGCCGGTAAGATCATCGAAATAGTGCTTGGCGGCATCAAGCGGCCAGTAGCGATCGTTGGTGCCGGATATGATGAGCTTCGGCATTGTGGCGCAGTCAATGTAGGTGTATGGATCGACGATGGCGGCGAATGCCTTGCCTTCAGGAGACTGGAGGAGGCCCGGAAGATTGAGGTCTGTGTAGTCGTTGATCTGCTCGCTATAATCGCCCCAGGCTTCTTTATGAGCGGCCATTTGTGCTGGAAGATTGAGATTATCGTAGACCATTGGAGCTGCCGCGATGACGCGTTCAGGCTCCACTTCGGCGGTAAACCATGTCGTCCAGCCGCGTTTGGACGCCCCGGAGACATAGAATGATTTGATTGGGTGTATGTCGGGCGTTTCCCGGCTCCACTGCTGGACAGTGTCCATGGCGCGGATGGCGGCTTTTGTCATGGGGTAGAGGAGCGGCCAGGTTTTGTCGCCAGTTTCGAGCGTTTTCCGGAATGTGAGTGCGATGATTTCGTCCTCGACCTTGCCGCCAAAAAGCGGCTGATTTGGAATGTCGCCGAGGAATACGACGGGAGCGGAAATCATTGCTGCAATAGCTTCGAGCTGGTTTCGTTCGGCAGCGCTCATGCCACCGCCTGTGATGTAGAGGAATGCAGTCTCGGGCGATTTCAGGTTTGAAGGAATGATTATGTGGACGCGATGGTTCCACGTGATACTCTGCCAGACTTGTGAGGTCATGGTCATGTCAAAGATACGGGCGCCGGAGATCGTTGATGTTTCGCCCGTGGATTCCCATGTGTAGGCAGGATCGGGAGCGTTGACGTAGTCGAAGATGGGCTGTGCAAGGACAGCAGGCACAGACAGCGCCAGCATGAGAATGACAATAATTGCAAGCTTCACAGGGGGCGCTCCTTCAGATGAGATACTCTGCAATGTTTGACACGTACTATAAATATTAGTTTCAGATGGAGGCTTTCCCTGCGTTGGGAAACACTCGTGCCTGCTTCGCATATGGTTTCAGGTGTGGCATGAATTTTTGTATGAAGTGGCTTGGTTGGAGGATTTTTCTCTTATGCTGGGGAAATTGTAAATGATGCTTCAGAATATTACCATTATTGAGGTGTATAATAGCTGTATTGATATGCAGAGTAATGATGTGTTGAAGAAAGCTTTCTTCTGGGGCTGGGTGCGAGAGGTAATGGATCGAGTCGGCTTCGCGAATGCCGCGAAACCGTGAGTCTTGGGGGGAACGGCTCAAGGATGATGCCGCCAGGAGAAGTTGAAAAAGCCCATGGCATGGATGCCATGGGCTTTTTCATGCGTGGTGAATTAGGTGTGCTCAGCCGAGGAGATGCTGGCGGGCGCGTTCGACAATTGTGCGCATCTGTGCAAGCTGGTCGTCGCGGCCTTCAGGTTTTTCGTAGGCAGCAGTCAGTTCGTTGATTTTTGCCTGTGCCTTGTCGAGCATGAGTTTGTCTCCAGACGCTCCCCGCCATCCAGCACGGTCAATGAGCCTGGGCAGCCAGAGCTGCTTGCGGAAATTGAGGGCCGTGTGCATGGACTGGAGATGGTTGGTGCTGAGGCCGAGGTCGATGTTGACAATCTCGTCCATGGCGATATTTTCAGCAGATGGGTCAAGCTCGCGGCCGAGGTGATCGACGCCAGTTGACATGTCGCGGTCAATCATGAACTGGACCGGGCAGAATGTGCGGCCGCATTCGAGCAGACCTTCGCCGACGGTGGGATGCTGGCCGGTGAATGCGGCAATGGTCATGGATTTGTAGGCTTTTTCGAGCGCAGCGAAAAGGCCGGGCTCTTTGGCGTCACAGTATTCTCCGCCGCCGATGGGGACCTTGATGCCAAGCCATTTTCGCATGAATTCGAC
>CAYSRY010000415.1:0-2221 GCA_964433395.1 uncultured Armatimonadia bacterium
CCAATTTAGCTGTTTGTCGTTCATCCATACTCTATAGTGCCGTTGTGTCTTGTGCCGTATGCTGTTCCGCCGTATGTCGTATGGTGTATGGTGTTATTAACATAACTATGATTATAAAAACTAAATGCCATAGCGGCACCTAACGGATCAAATATACATGTGTCCGCACTTCGCCCCCGGCGTCTGTACCATATATTGTGTCACCAGAGCCGGTGATCTTGATCGTCTGGCCGATCAGACTGCCATTACGAATCGTGTAACCACTACCGGTATACTCAATGCCTCCGTTTGGGGCGAACATTGTGCCCTCGTTATTAGTTCCTGAGCCAGATGCGTTAATTGCGCGATTGCTTGTTGAATATGACATGAACATCAAATTGTCCACATTAGGAGTCATTTCATAGCCTGAACCCGAAAAATCAATATCACCCCGCGCAATGATGGTAACATTTAACAGCTTATTGCCGGAGCCGCTGAATTTCACCTCGCCGTCAACCAACAGGATACCGTCAGTCAGGGTGATACCTGAGCCGCTCACTTTGACGTCTCCTGTGACATGAGTATGTCCGACGGTTGTTACTCCACCCGAACCACTTATCTTAATATTGCTGATTTCGTTTTCCCAAGGCAGGTAATCTTCCCATTTGTAATCAACCGGATAGTCCTCTATCGCCCCTTCTAAGGGATCTTCATCAAATACTATCCCTGAGCCGGACACTGAAAGCGAGTTACGATATTCGAGTGGACCATAGAAATGATGGCCTGAACCACTGATGCGGACCTTGGTATTTGAATGTACCAAGCCGTAAAATGCCTTGCCGGAGCCTGTGATCCAGATACCATTGTCACCAGAAAACTCACTGCGTGCGAACATACAGGGCAGACCTTGGGCGGAGCGGGTTGCTTTAGCTGTTGCCGCGCGCACGACATGCATCTCATTGCGCCCTAACACCCGTGCGAATGTATATGTATCGCGAACATGTGTATTGACTGTGATTGCATACTCATCACTTGACAGCTCGCCATAATCAGGCACGGAGTCGCCTGGAAAGTAATACGAAATATCAGAGCTGGCGTCCACCTCGATTGCTGGCCAAGGCGTTGCAGCGTTGTTTGCTGCGAGGACTGCATTGAGCTGCGAAAAGGCCGAATTGGTGTCAGGAAGGCACTGGGCGCCAGCTAATGCTGTGGCATCTGCAACTTCTTGAGCTCGTTGCGCAGCTGTGACAAGCCTCCCGACATCTATTGTCAGGGCAGCCATGCCAAGAAGGCCTACGAGGGCAAAGACGGCAATGACAAGCAATATGCCGCGCTGCGATGCTCGCGACACAATGCTCAATCCAACCCCACCGCGACCAAATCGGCTTCGGGTGTACCTCATGGCAGATCGTCTTTCTTGTAGTGATCAGAGCGATAGCTACTGTCGTTCCACCACAATCGCATGTCGTTTTGCGACCTGCGATACCCCCTAAGCTCCGTTGTATTCATTTATACAAAAACGTGTTTGCCGCGTGTTGCAGTTCCAACAGAAGCTAATCCAGGCTGCTGTGCTCCTGCGAGCAAATCTAGTCGCCAATGCCTGTAGATAACATAACGCACAGGGCCTTCGATGTTGCATTGTAACTCCGTCATATGCGCAGGTCATACCAGTATACCATTTATGCTGAAAATGCAATATAGATACCAAAACTATCTTCATAAACTACAGAATGCTGCTAGGCACGCAGAGGAGACGTACCACGCAAAGTATACTATACAGAGGTTTGTATTATGCCTATCACTAGCAAGTATTGAGGCAATATTGAGCGGTGAATTGGAATTTATTCATCATGATAATAGATTATGCAGGTATGTGTGAAGCTGACGCATAATACTTTGAACAATAGAGTGGCGTGCTACTACTTTCCCTGCCTGCAACAAAAAAGTAATGTAGTGTCAACTCTATTGCTGCGAAGCGCTCCACCCCCCCTGGAGCGCTTCCTGTTTTTTGTTTACACTTCGCACGAACAATATTAGTGGAAACGGCCCATGAAATTAATGGTGATATGCGGATAATGGTTGGCGTCGCTCAAAATTTATTGAGCATATTGATTAAAAATACAACGGTAGGTTATAATATACGTATATAACAGCTGCTTCATGGCCAATGCCGAGATAGTACAATGGGATACGTAGACCATGAGCTGAGTTTTGTATCGGCCTGCCTCTTGAGCCCCCAATG
>CAYSRY010000416.1:0-2209 GCA_964433395.1 uncultured Armatimonadia bacterium
TATGTCTGATTGATCTGGGGTTTCAGCGGCAAGCCCCCCCAAGGAGCCGCTGAGATTCCCAAAAGAGGCCCTGCGAATTCGCAGGGCCTCTTTGTATTCGTCTCTTTCGTAACAACATGTGTTGCGGCTGTAATCGTTTTTCGTCCAGGTGATTGCGCGCTTCTCCTACTTTGCGTGACCGTCATAGAACCCGCAGTTACAGCAGATTTTCGGGCATGCCAGAGCGCGCTCCCTCGTACTGCACTTCAACGAGCTGCAAAGTATCTCTGGCGCAGGGCGAAGGACACGTTGACGAGGCTGATCAGCACTGGTACCTCGACAAGCGGGCCGATGACCGCTGCGAACGCCTCGCCGGAGTTGATGCCGAAGACGGCGATGGCCACGGCAATGGCGAGCTCGAAATTGTTGCTGGCCGCAGTAAATGAGAGGGTCGCGGTCTGGGCGTACGTGGCGCCAGCCCGTTTGCTCATGAAAAACGTAAGCAGGAACATGGCGACGAAATAGATGAGCAGCGGAATCGCGATGCGCACCACGTCGAGTGGCAGATTTACGATGTACTCGCCTTTGAGGGAGAACATGACTACGATGGTGAACAGCAGCGCGGTAAGCGTGATGGGGCTGATGCGCGGGATGAACGACTGTTCATACCATTGCCGCCCTTTTGCGCGTATGAGCGTGAAGCGGGTGAGCATGCCAGCGGCGAACGGAATGCCGAGGTAAGTGGCGACGCTCTGTGCAATTTGCACCATCGTAACAGTGACAGCGGACCCCTGCAGGCCGAGCAGCGGGGGCAGGACCGTGACGAAAACGTAGGCGTAAACGGAGTAGAAAAAGACCTGAAAGATGCTGTTGAATGCGACGAGGCCAGCGGCGTATTCGGTGTCGCCCTCAGCCAGTTCGTTCCAGACGATGACCATCGCAATGCAGCGGGCCAGCCCGATGAGGATCAGGCCGTACATGTAGGATGGATAGCCGTGCAGAAAGATGACGGCGAGGATGAACATGAGTATCGGGCCGATGATCCAGTTCTGAACGAGCGAAAGCCCGAGCACTCGTCCATTGCGGAAGACCTCTCCAAGTTCCTCGTATTTCACCTTCGCCAGCGGCGGGTACATCATGAGGATCAGCCCGATTGCGAGAGGAATCGAGGTGGTCCCGACCTGAGAACTCCTGTTCAGCGCCGCGATTGCATCGGGAAAGAGGTAGCCCAGGGCGACGCCGATGCCCATGGCAAGGAAGATCCAGAGCGTCAGATAGCGATCTACGCAGGACAAGCTCTTCCTGGTTTCATCCATTGTCTTTTCACCTCGCGTGCCCCATCATGGGGACGACAGCAGATTTTCCGGCATGCCCTCGACAAATGCGCGGATTTCGTCCCGCACGCGCCGGAATACCGCGAGAATAGCATCTTCGCTACCCGCTGCGCCCGCAGTATCCGCTGCGCCCGCAGTATTCGCTGCGGCAGCAGTATTCGCTGCGGCAGCAGGGTCATCAAAACCCACGTGCACCGTTTGTGTCGCCCCGATGAACAACGGACAGGTCTCCTGCGCATGGTCGCACACGGTGACCACATAGTCGAAATGCACATCCGGCAGCTCGGCAGTGGTTTTCGAAATCTGCCCGGAAATGTCCATGCCGACTTCGGCCATGACTGCGACCGCGTGGGGGTTGAGACCTACGGGCTCAATCCCAGCTGAGTACGCGTCGATGACATCTCCGCGCAGAGCGCGCGCAAAACCCTCAGCCATCTGGCTGCGGCACGAGTTGCCGGTGCACAGAAAAAGCACTTTCAGCCTGTCGTCGTTTTGCATGTCATTTCACCTCTGAAGCGAAGCTTCGCACGAAGGCATGTACTACGGCTTCAGCATCATGTAGATGCCGCCAAGGATGACCAGCGCGCCGCAGACTTTACGCAGTATCGTGCTGCCACGCGAGCTCTGGTTCCAGTTCAGATAACGCTGAACGAGCTCCGTTGATGTCCCGGCGACCACGATGACCGAGCAATGGCCCATTCCATAAATCAGCAGCATTCCGGCGGCGAATGGGGGATTGGTGGCCGCTGATTCAAGGCTCACCGCCAGCACCGGCGCGAGGAATGCGAATGTGCATGGGCCAAGTGCTATCCCGAAAATCAGCCCCAGCAGCAATGCGCCCCACAGGCCGCGGCCGCTGAACCGGTCAGCGCGTGCCCCACCGCAGGAGATGTCAA
>CAYSRY010000417.1:0-2199 GCA_964433395.1 uncultured Armatimonadia bacterium
TGCCCGATCAATGAAAAGCTTCCCATCCAGATGATCAATCTCATGGCACAGCGCTTGCGCAGTCAGTCCTTCACCCTCTACGGTCACAGGTTCGCCATCCCCATCAAGCGCTTCCACAACTACTCGCGACGGGCGCATCACTGTCCCATAAAGTGTTGGCAGGCTCAGGCAACCCTCATTACAAGCAACATTGCCTTCCTTCTCAACAATTCGAGGGTTCACGAGTTTGTGAAAGATTACGCCGGCCTCGTCGTCATCGGTATTCTCATCTTCCTCCGGAAATTCAGCCACAACAACCACTCGGATATTCTCACCAACCTGTGGCCCCGCCAACCCCACGCCATTGCTGTGGACCATACTTGTCACCATGTCATCCAGGAGTTCTCGGACTTCATCGGTGACTTCCTTAACCTTTCGCGACCTGCGCCGCAGTTCCGGCTCTCCACAAATATATATCCTTCTGTCAGCCATCTGACCTCATCGTCTCCAAATCTCTCTACATCATGTTGAGGGGGTCGACATCGGCCACAACGTTCACATTATCTGGCACTCTGAATGTGGCCAGCGTCTCTCGCACAGCTTGCGCAAGTGAGTCTGCATCCGGGCCTTTCAATAATACATTAAACCGGAAACGCCCGCGGAGCTTCTTCAAAGCGCACTCGGCTGGACCGATGTAATGCATCTTTTCCGCCCAGTCTGCCGCCGCGTCTGCCGATGCGTCAAGGCCCTTATGATAGACCCCTGCGCGCTGGAGCGCAACCGCCAGCTCCTGAGCTGTCGCCATTCCCTGCTGCTGATCTTCTGAGCTTATCACCAGACGTACCAGCCGAACAAATGGCGGCCACAGACTGTTCTCACGGGCAACGCGCTCACGGGCATAGAACGCCAGATAATCGTGCTGCGCCGCTGTCCGAACTGCATAATGGTCCGCATTATATGTCTGCACAAGAACCTGCCCGAGCTTCTGCGCCCGACCCGGACGGCCCGCAACCTGTGTCAAAAGCTGAAACGTCGTCTCCGCAGCGCGAAAATCCGATCGGTGCAGTCCGGTGTCCGCATTCAGCACTCCCACCAGTGTCACATTCGGAAAATCATGCCCCGTGGCGATCATCTGCGTACCAACAAGTATGTCGGCTTCCCCACGCGCAAACTTGCCTAAAATATTCCCGTACGCACCTTTGGTCGTAATCGTGTCCCTGTCCATGCGCAACACACGGGCGTTTGGAAAAGCTCGCTGGACCTGATCGGCCACTTTCTCCGTACCAAGTCCCAGAAAGCCTATATCCAGATCCCCACAATCCGGACACTTCTCCGGCACTTTTGTCCGGTAATCGCAATGGTGGCATTTCAGAACGTCCTCACCATAGTGATGCGTCAACGAAACCGAGCACTCAGGGCATCTCGGCGTGAAACCGCATGCCCGACAGATCATAAATGTCGAAAAACCGCGCCGGTTCAGAAACAGCATGCTCTGCTCGCGGTCTTCAAGCCGCCGCGTGAGCGCCTCAAGCAATTCCTCGCTGAACGTCGTCCCTGTGCCGGTTTTCACTTCTCGCCGCAGATCTACAATCTTCACTTCCGGCATCGGCCGGTCATCGATGCGATGCTTCAACTCCAGCAGCTCCGCGCCCTGACCGGTTATAGCCGCATAGTAGCGTTCAATGCTTGGCGTCGCGCTCCCCATGACAAGCACTGCGCCTGACATTTTTGCGCGTTTCCGCGCTACCTCAATTGCATCATAGCGTGGCGAGCTGTCCTGTTTGTATGCACTGTCATATTCTTCGTCGATTATGACTATTCCAATGTTCTGTAATGGGGCAAAAATTGCCGAACGCGCACCGATGACTATCCGGGCTTCGCCCGATGCTGCGCGCTGCCATTCATCAAAACGCTCGCCAGTACCAAGCGCGCTGTGCATCAGCGCCAGACGGTCGCCAAAACGGGCCCGGAAGCGCCCCACCATCTGTGGCGTTAACGCGATCTCCGGCACCAGCACAATCGCCGTCTTGCCAAGCGAAAGCGCCTTGCTTATCGCATACAGATAAATCTCAGTCTTGCCGCTGCCTGTTACGCCCTGCAGCAGCATTTCCTTGAAAACACCCTGCTCAAGCGGCTCCAGAATGCTCTCGTAGACGTGTCGCTGGTCATCCGTCAAATCCAGAAACTCGCTGCTCGCATCGCCCCAACTCTCACATTCTG
>CAYSRY010000418.1:0-2176 GCA_964433395.1 uncultured Armatimonadia bacterium
CTGCAGCCTGATCGGATCAGTTGATGTAATCTCAGGCTCTGTTGGGATTCCCCCAACGGCTTCGATGGTGAGGTAAGTGGTGTTATTGGCCGCATCAAATTGCACATCACCACCGAATGCCTCGATTACTGTGCGGACAGGGACGTATAGTACCTCTCCGACCATGACTGGTGATGCATCGACGGTCATCGGTTGGTCATCAAGCGTTGCCATCCTGCTGCCGGTCCACATTTTGAGCAGGTTCTCGCCCCGTGTCACTGTGAGTTTTCTGCCATTGGCATCATATTCGGAGACTGCGCCAATAGCATCGAAAATCACATCCGTCGGCAGGAGCATCTTGTCGCCAATAATGACAAGCCTGTCGCTACCTTCCAGCAGTTGCCCGTTAAGCATAAGAGCTGGGGCGGCAATGGCTATCATTGCAAGCATCCCCAGCCCACTAATCGCTATCAGATTCAGAAAGCCTCTTGATGATCTACGCATATTCGCCTCACCACGCTTCACACATTCACTCACCCACAGCCACACGGGCCGAAGTGGGTACATGTTCACCCTTGGTCGTTTGTGGTGGTTGTCGGCTAACTGCGGACTGCGGCGAATTGGAACGTGCTTTCTGCGTCAGGTGTATCTGGATGCACTACCAGAATGCCATCAGTCACATTCGCCGCCGGGTCGGTCGCATCTACGCCAAGTGTATCGAGATTCAAGGTGACCTCAGCCGCACCCTTACACCACACCTCAATACTGACTTCACCGTTCTTCTCGACCACTCCTGCATTTACGTAGGCCAATGCATCGTCCATCGCCGGGGTTATGGTGCACCACCAGAACGATTTTGCCTCGTCTGTGACAAGATGCTGGTATTTTGGAGGCGTCCCTGCTTTGACTTTGTCCTCTAACCATTGCGCACCATCGGCGTAATCCGCTGTATGCCCACGGGCGTCGCTGAAAAGCTCCACCACATGGCCCGGGTATGCCCTCAGCACATTGTATGTGCGCATTGTCTGCATATAATCAATGGTGGTGTCCATCTGACCGTGAGTTATGCGTGTGCGCAGGTTCAATATGTTGGTGATGAATGGTCTTGGTGATCGGCGGGTGTATGCCCAGTCCACTTCCTGGCTATCGCCTGGTTTGCCGCTGCAGACTGCCTCCACGTGAACTGCATAGGCGTTCTGCTCTTCCCACCATTCTGTCATGGAGGTTATCGGACACCAGGAAGAAACAGCGGCCCACACATCGGGATATTTGCACGCCATCATAAGTGACATGTGGCCGCCACCCGAACCACCCATGATATAGATGCGATTCTCGTCTACTGGATAGTTCGCTTTCATGTACTCCACTGCATCCATGATGTCGTGCTGAGCCAGCAGTGATGCTCCTGCCTCAGTTACACGAGGGTTGTTGGTACGGTTTGGCCCCCGAAAGTCCGGAAATACGGCCAACCATCCTCGATTTGCAGCCTGTTCTGCCTGTTGGACCGTTGAGCTGTATCGGTCAGTTGACCATGAATGAATGCCTACCAGTAGCGGGATTCTTTCGCCATACGTGTTCCCGGGTTTGAGGCCCTCAGGGTGGCCAACGATGTTTGGCTCCTCAGACCCATCCATTGATGAGGTGACAGAGACCTCTTCCAGCATGTAGCCAGGGTATATGTTAAGATTTTCAAGCGAAGCTTGTGCCATTGGGAAATTCTCTCCATAGCTTGTCAGTATTTGCCACGGCGAACATAGACCGCAGCCTGTTCCCAGCATTACGATGCATGCATACATTCCCCACGCAATTATGCAGTTTCGGCGCATCTTGGCGTACCCCATTCCAGTATTGGGCTTCATCGTCAGTCCAGTCTGCTGATTACCTCGGGATAGTCCCGGCCACCACGTTCAGGACCATTTCCTTGCGACCACGACTTACAGACAACTGGATATTGTCGCCAATATTGTGTTTGAGTATTGCAGCGCGTTGCTCTTCAGCATTGGCAACCGGTGTGCCGTCTATGGACAAGATGACGTCGGCGGGTTGCAAGCCAGCTTTAGAAGCGGGGGACTGATCTACAACACTCATAATCACAACACCTTTGTCGGTGGCAAGCCCCGCCCAGCGAGCGAAACCTGCACTGTTGGGTTGAACGTCGCCGATGCCGATCCACGGACCGCCGTGAATGAGGAAATGT
>CAYSRY010000419.1:0-2168 GCA_964433395.1 uncultured Armatimonadia bacterium
TCACAACAGAAATCGATCATTTTTATCATCCTGAAATATAATATTTGTGCGTCGATTGCCGGAGGCCGTATCACAGCATACCCGGCGGACGTCAGTTACTGAATGTCCATTTTGAGCATTCGGGCGCAGTTGAGGCCGAGTACTTTGGCTTTGTCTTCGTCTGAAAGAGAGCTCTCTCGGACTTTGGCCAGCGTGTAGAGATAGTCTGCGCCAGGTATGTCAGTTCCCCAGAGCACTCTGTCTGCGCCAAGCAGTGCGACAGCCTGTTCGATTTCGCCAAAATCGCAGATTGAGCCGCTGCAGTCTGTAAGGATTGATGGGACATCGCGGATTGCTCGCATTCCCCAGCGCATGTCTCCGCCGATATGTGCCATAAGAAGCCTTAATTCTGGATAGCGGCGGCCAACTTCTGCAGCGTGCATCGGGTCGGTTTCAAACGTACAATTCCCATTTATCTTGTGCCATGTGTGCTGTTTGAGCGGAATATCATTTTCGATGCAGATCTCAATGATGGGTTCGCAGCATTTGTCGGTGAGCTGATTAGCTACCTCAAGTTTGACGCCGCGAGCGCCCATGTCGAGACCACGTTTGACTTCGTCAATGCCATCCTGGCCAAGTCGTGGATGAGTGTAGACAAACGGGATGAAAAAATCGGGGTACTGATTGAACGCTCCAAAGCAATCGTCGTTGCACTTGCGAATGCCCTCAATAGGAGTCGTGTGTGCGATAACAACTTCGGAGAGGACGCAGTAGTCGATGCCGATACGTTTTGCCTCGTTGTATATTTCGTCGGCTTCCTGGCCTCCTGAGGCAGTGTTGTTCCATACGTGTCCGTGGCAGTCGATGATCATGGTATTGGCTTTCACTTCCCAGTGCCCGATCGGTCGGGCAGATTGAGCAATCTGGCAGCATTGCCGCCGAGAATTTTTGCTTTATCTTCATCGGACAGGTGGCTTTCGCGTACCTTGCCCAGAGTATACAGCAGATCAACCCCTCGCGCATCCGATCCCCAGAGAATTCTGTCTGCGCCGATCATTGCAACAAGCCGTTCAATGGAGCCGTAATCGCATATTGAGCCACTCAGATCAGTGTAGAGAGATGGGGCGTCGCGGAGCAGTTGCATCCCCCAGCGGTAATCGCCGCCCACATGGGCGACGACGAGCTTGAGCTCGGGATAGCGGCGGACAGCTTCGACGCAATGAAATGCATCCGACTCAAAATCGAGATTGCCGGTGATTTTGTGCCAGGTGTGTTGAACAATGGGAACATCATGTTCAATGGCAATTTCGATGATCGGGTCACAGCAGCGGTCGGAAATCAGGTCGGCAGTCTCGAGTTTTATACCGCGTGCGCCCCAGTCAAAGCCTCGTTTGATCTCATCGAGAGCGACTGCGCCAATATTGGGGTGCGCATAGACGAACGGGACGAAAAAATCCGGATGACGCTCAAATGCGGCCTGACAGTCATCATTATAGCGACGCATGACCTCAGCGTCAGCACGGAGGCTTGTGGCGGCAGTGCATTCGTGGATGATCATATAGTCCATGCCCATGCGACGGGCTTCATTGTAGACTACGTCGGCCCACTCAAGGCTTTGCCCATTGACTATATGCGCGTGAAAATCAATGAACATGCTACGCCCCCCCGATCGACGCTATGGCGTGATTTTGAGCAGCTTGGCAGCGTTCTCACCAAGGATTTTCGCCTTATCTTCGTCCGAAAGATGGCTTTCGCGAACCTTACCGAGAGTGTAGAGATAATCGGCGCCGCGGGCGTCGGTCCCCCACAGGAGACGCTCGGGCCCGATCATGGCAACAACCTGCTCAATTGCACCATAATCACATATTGAGCCGCTGCAGTCCGTATAGAGGGAAGGGTAGTCGCGGATGGTTCGCATTCCCCAGCGATAGTCGCCGCCGATGTGAGCGACGACAAGTTTGAGCTCGGGGAAACGTTTGGCGACCTCGACGCAGTGGTAAGCGTCGGATTCAAATGGATAGTTTCCATTTATCTTATGCCAGGTGTGCTGAACAAGTATGCAGTCGTGGTCAATGCAGAATTCAATAATCGGTTCGACGCACTTTTCGTCGACCAATGTGGCTATCTCCATTTTGACGCCAACAGCCCCGCGGTCGAAGCCCTTTTTGACCTCGTCCATGGCGAAATCG
>CAYSRY010000420.1:0-2164 GCA_964433395.1 uncultured Armatimonadia bacterium
AGCGATTCCAGTAGGCCATGGGCGGATCCAGCGGCGGATGTGGACGATGGAAGCCGACCTGGAGGAAGAACGGACGGGTCGGATCGCGCATTTCGAGCAAGCGCTCGGCTTCAGTTATGGTCCAGGAGTTCGGATGGAGATATTCGTCGTGCTGCCAGGGATGGACGACCCACGAGTTGGAGTTGATCTCCTGCGTGGTATCGCGGATTTCGCCGTTGGTCTCCTTTTCGAGCCACATGTGATAATCACTCTGGAGCCCATCGCCGAAATTCTGCGGATCGTAGAGTGACAGCTGCTCAAAGCCGAGAGTGACGCGTTTCGGGTAGAAATGCGTTTTGCCAACGTTCATGGTCTGGTAGCAAGCATCGCGCAGGCAGGACATCATGGTAACAGGATAGCGCCACGGCACACGATCGCGATAGCCAATGCGACCGGCAGTGTGGGGCGTCTGGCCAGTGGCGAGACACGCGCGAGCCGCAATGCAACTCGGGCACGCAGCATAGGCGGCGGTAAATGTAACGCCCTCACCCGCCATCTCGTCGAGGAAGGGCGTATCGAGGACCGGATGGCCGAGACTGCTCAGGCAATCGCTCCGCCACTGGTCGGGAAATATGAGAATGAAATTCGGTCTGTCAGGCATAGAGACACATCCTGGAATTATGGGGATTATTTGCCAACGGCTTCGATGAGCTCGCCGGGAGCCGGCGTCTGGCTGGTGTCGATGAACGTGCCGACAGCGTAGGCAGACGGGGCTTTCGACGGGCGCTGCTTTTCGATCATGATGTCTTTAATCTGCAGGCCAGCGAATGAGATTGCGAGCTTGTCGCGGGTGTACTGGTAGCCCTCGTAGCCAGTGAAGAAATTGACGGCAATGCGCTTGCCAGTGTTGGCCGCGTCAACTGCGAAATCCTGCGAAAGGTGCTTCTCGGCGGCAGTGTCGAGGCTGTGAACGGTAAGCACACCAGTTTCAGCGTCGACTTTGGAGACTTCGAATGAGAGAGTATACCAGCCAGCGATGAGCGGCTTTGTGGTCTGAGCAGCGACCGCGTCCCAGAGATTTTCGACGGCGACCCCGCAGTTTCCGGCAATCTGCGGTACGGCTTTGGGATCGGTGATGCCGAGCTCCTCGATGATGGCGTCCGTGGTGATTTTGGCCACAATTTTGTAGCCGGCCTTGGTCGGGTGGAGCAATATGAGCGGGCCCCAGCCTTCGATGTCGCGGATTGGCATCTCATATTCGATCCAGACGACGCGGTCTTCGGGGAGTGAGACGCCGAGCTTGTCGCGAAGAATTTCGTTTGTGCGCGAATTTGTCGTGTCACGCAGGGGTTTGTCGGTGTCGCACGGCAGAATGCTTGCGAGAAAGACTTTTTTGACGCTGGGCTTTTTGAGGAGCTCGGCGACAATCTGCTCAATGCGGCCAGCGCACGCCTGGGCGCGCTCTTCGACGATATTGGGGTCCGTGTGGGAATTGTCGTTGGTGCCGATCATGAGATGATAGTATGGGCAATCCGGAATATCAGCCATGCGAGCGAGAATGCGGGACGTGCTGTTGCCCCCCTCGCCAGCGTGACTGTATCCGAGCACCGCGGAATGGGTGCCGACGAATGCAAGACGCGGCAAGTGTTCGAGCATATAGAGGCGCCAATAATCGCCATCGCCAGCCCATGTGATGGAATCGCCAATCATGCAAAGCGGAATCTGCGGCGGATTTGTGAGAGCCACCGGGCCGTCATCTGGCGCAGCAGCTACGGTGGCAGCCGCGCACAAGGAAATGAGAAGGACGAACGCCGCCACAAATGCAGTCATCGAAAAATACCTCATGTTCGAATCCTTTCATCTGAGAATTCGGCCGGATGCAGGATGTCAGTGTGGCCGCATTTCAATGCGGCCTGATTATGCCATCAGAATCGCGCTGGGCAGTCATGAGCGCAGAGCGAACTGCTGGGAGACGAGTGCCCGGGATGAGTTTGTCGCCGAAGCTGAGGCCATCCTGTGGCCGCTTTGAGAGCACGTCGATGAGGCGCTGTCGCCATAGTTGGACGCGCTCTGTGCAGGTTGGATCGTTGACGAGATTGACGCATTCTCCCGGATCAGTGGTGAGATCGAAGAAACGCTCCTCGCCAGTTACAGTGTACCAGGCGAACTTCTCTCTGCCATCAGT
>CAYSRY010000421.1:0-2160 GCA_964433395.1 uncultured Armatimonadia bacterium
CGCGAAACCACCGCGAAGAGCAATGGCTGCAGTTCGAGGCGTATCTCCATGCCCTTGAAGATGCAGCGGCTTCGCGCGATGTTTACCCCGCTGATTTCTCGTCTGAAAATGCCTACTCGAAATCCATCGCCCCGCTCCGGCATATGCTGGCTGACAGGATGGGATTTCCGCTGCCGGGCTCTGCCAGTGCCAACGGCTCTGCCAGTGCCAACGGCTCTGCCAGTGATGGCCAGACTGTGCCGCGCCTCGAATTGACTGGCGAAGATGACCTGGCTGCATATTATCGCTGCTGGATTCCATGTGCAGAATTGATGACCGTTTACGGTCTCTACATGGTGCCAAAAGGCCTCAATGCTCCGGCGCCATTCCTCATCGCTCAGCATGGGGGAGGGGGCACACCTGAAAGGGCTACTTTCAATGGCGGGGCCAATTACCACGACATGACTCGCGGTGCCCTTCAGCGCGGCTATATCGTCTTCGCTCCCGGCCTCATGTTTAACGTGCCTGAGGACGTCGAAGAAGGCTGCCGGATCCGGGAGAATATCCGCCCGATGCTTGATGCGCGGCTGAAGCTGCTCGGCACCAGCCTGGCTGCGGTCGAGGTCGCAAAGATTGCCACGGCGATTGACGTGCTCAGCCGCCGTGACGAAATCGATGCACGCCGCATTGGCATGATTGGCCTGTCATATGGCGGTTTCTACACGGTGTATGCGACCGCACTTATCCCCGAAATTCGCTGTGCCGTCTCATCGTGTTTCTTCAACGATGAAGCGGTCCGCATGCCATATGCCCAGCCCACCATCTGGCAGGACATGCGCTTTCAGGGTACGCTTTCGGATCTGGCCGACCCGGAGCTGGTCGCGCTCTGTTGCCCACGCCCTCTGCAGATTCAGGTGGGCATTGACGACGCGCTGTTCCCGGTCGGGCGGCTGCGTACTACTCAAATCTCGGCATCAGCGACAGGTACGAGTTCCACGATTTCGATGGCAATCACGAATTCTGCGGCGAAGTCTGCTGGCCATTCCTGGAGCGCTGGCTTCTGCAATAATTCAGCGCGCTGAGCAGGCCGTTTCATGTGGAAATAGCCCGGCAGGTCCCCCCTCCTGAAGACACGGGAAGTACAACTTGGGTCACCCTGCCTCGATGGGTGTTTCGGTCTACATCCTGACGTGCTATAATGCCCGCTGAGCTAATACATATTCATTTTCATGTTAAATATCATTGCATCTGCACCCTTGCTCGCAGGGGGGGGTTTTACCGCAACTTGAAGCGGCAGGTCCATGTCCAGAGATTCCTCGGGAAACCAGAACGCAGCTAACCGGGGAATTGCCCCGGACAATCATCGGCGGGCACCAGGGTATAACGGCGTCGACATGACGAGGGGTGGCATCCTGCCCCAGACCCTCGTGCTTGCCTGGCCGATTGTCGTCTCCTCACTCCTGCAGATGGCGGTCAGTGTTGCCGACATCTATATGGTCGGCCGGCTCGGCAGCGATTCCATCGCCTCGGTGGGAATCGCCCGCAGCGTCATCTTTATCATGTTCGCGCTGGCGATGGCGGTTGCGACTGGCGTGCAGGTGTTGGTGGCGCAATATCGCGGCAAGCGCGATGCTGACGGGATGGAGGCGGTCACGAAACAGGGGCTGCTCGTGTCGATTCCTGCGACGCTCCTTCTCATGTCTCCCGTTGGCATTTTGACCTCGGGGATTATTATGCGCGCCATGGGGGCAACGCCGGAGGTAATGGCACTCGGCGTGCCATACATGCAGCTTGTCTTTGCCGGCATGGTTCTCATGGTCGTCAGCTTCATTGTAACAGGAGTGCTGCAGGGAGCGGGTGATACCCTCACTCCACTTCTGTTACTCGTCATCGCAAACGTGCTCAATATTCTTGTGAACTACGTCTGCATTTTCGGCTGGGGGCCGGTTCCGGCACTGGGAGTAACGGGCGCGGCGGTCGGAACGCTCGCCGCCCGGTTCGTGACTGCTGTGGCGGGCATTGCCATTTTATTCTCAGGCCGTTTTGCGGTCAGGGTCCGATTGCGCGGTTCGTGGAAATTTGATTTTGCACTTATCTCAAGCAAGCCCTTGCTTTTATCTACTGTTGGATCATCAGACAAAGTAAGTGCAAGTTTTTCTGCATCTTCACCTGCTTTAACCT
>CAYSRY010000422.1:0-2147 GCA_964433395.1 uncultured Armatimonadia bacterium
GACCCACATCCGGCGAGGCGTTGGTATTTGACGAGACGCTCGAAAATCGTCTCGACCTGCGACGCAGAGTCGGCGTGCTGCTCGAACATGACGCGCTCTACAAACGCATGAGCGCATACGCCAACATTGAATATTACGGGCGGCTCTACGGGGTCGAGGATCTCGATGCGAAAATCATACGCCTGCTCGAATTCGTCGGGCTGGCCGATCGCATGAACGAGCCGATCGGGCGATTTTCCACCGGCATGCGCCGCAAACTCGGCGTAGCTCGAGCATTGGTGCACAATCCCGAAATTCTCTTCCTCGATGAACCAACTTCCGGCCTTGATCCCGAGGCTCAACACATGATGCGCGATCTCATTGTTGACCTCGCCAGTGAGCGCCAGATCACGGTGTTCCTGAATTCTCACAATCTCCACGAAGTCCAGCGCATCTGCTCCAAAATCGCGATCCTCCGCAGCGGCGTTATACAGGCCTATGACACTGTGGCACATCTCCGCAACGGTGCCATTCCCAAATTATGCATCACGCTCAGCACGCCCGATGACGCGACGCGGGCGGGCGCGCTGCTGGGCGCCTGTGACAGCGTGGGAACAGCCGAAGTGGCGGGGCTTGATGTGACCGTTACCCTCAACGGTTTCCCCGCCCCGCAGGTTATTGCCATGCTTGTACATGACGGTATCTGCATTGAAGAGGTACGGAGGGTTGTCCGCTCGCTTGAAGATGTCTACCTTCAGAGCGCTGGTACGGCCGCTGGCGCCGTTGCCGCTGGGGAGGCAAAATAATGCCTGCTGACAAAGCCTGCAGTCCCGCTCAGCTGGTATTCATCATCGCCCGGCGGGAGTTTCTCGAAATATTCGCAAACCGCAGCCTCATCGCAGCCGGCGCGCTTTTCGCAGGCTGGTTTATCGTCCTTCACGGCGTCGGCATCGCCACGAAGCATGGTGGCGATGTGCTCACGCATTTCAATTCCACAGTGCTCAATCAGGCCGCGCTTGTCAGCATATTCGTCGGCTACATATATTCAGGTCAGGCCTTCCTTTTCGAGAAAACCGAGGGCATCATCGAAACGCTCATGTGCGCCCCTATCACTCTGCGCAATCTCTGGCTTGGCAAAACTATCGGCATTGCATTTCCGTCGTGGTGCGTGTGCCTGATCTGGACGGCAGCCTACACGATCATCGCCAGACACTGGGCCGATCCTACCCTTCTGCCGTCGCTGCCGTTGGTGCTCAACGTGCTGGTACTTGTTCCTTGCATCACGGTGGCTGTCGTTGGCCTCATTGGTATATGGCAGCTCGTTCTGGGGATGCGCGAAAATCAGATTGTCAATCTCGTGGTTTTCGTGTTGCTTTTCGCTGCAATTAACTTCAGCGACATTTTCGTGAAAAGCGGTGTGCTCAATGAGTGGGGGGCCATCGCCGTCATTTTTGGCATTTCGCTTGTCCTCGGTTCATCCACGCTTTTGCTCAGTCGCTTTCTCAGCCGCGAACGCATCGTCCGCAGCATTCCCTGATGAGCATTTCGCCGCAAGCCGCAGACACAGTTTTTTTGTGAATACAGCGAGGGGAATTTTCCTCGCGCTGTATCTGTTTTTCGCTGCACAAATCGCGTAAAATGTGGTTTTATTCGCCTTCTCCACCCTTTCAGGTGGGGGGGACCTGAGGTCCGCGGATGTACAAGTTTGGTATGGGGGACCAATATCACATATAATATATAGTGGGCGCGAAATAGTGGCGCATACCCCCCGGACCAGAAGCGCATTATCACGAACCTGGGCGGGGAGGTGCCGGAACCTGATGTCCCGGCGATTTGCTTTTTCAGAGTGGTGATTGGCGATGCAATATTCCGAAGGCGGGCTTGGGCGCGTATTTGCACTGCGACTCGAACATGGCGACACAATGCCGGATGTCCTGGTCGATTTTGCCGCTGAAAAAGGTGTTTCAGCCGGTGTCGCGTTCATGGTCGGCGGCCTCGACAATGGCTCCCGATTGGTCGTAGGGCCGGAGGACGGCCATTCAATGCCGCCGGTGCCGATGGTTACCGCGCTTCGTGGCGCTCATGAGGCCGCTGCGGTCGGGATGATTTTCCCCGACGCTGACGGCAGGCCGACGCTGCACATGCACGCCGCGTGTGGCCGTGGCGAA
>CAYSRY010000423.1:0-2145 GCA_964433395.1 uncultured Armatimonadia bacterium
TTGGTATCAGCCATGCGGGCAAAAAGGCTCCAGAATTCAGGTTCCAGCGTTGCCCAATAGATGTCTCTGGCGGCAAACGTTTCGGAAAGTGAGCGCACGACATCGGTGCCTGGATCATTTTCTTCGTTTGATTTGAGGATATTGAACGCCAATCCCCACAACGCTGAACGAAGGTCTCCAGAGACAGCTTCAGCTACATCAACAGCCTCTCCGAGGCAGCGAACAAGTTCATCGTCTACCAGGTATCTGAACGGGATTGGCTGCTGTTCATGGCGCCAGAACTTGATGTTTGCCCTGTCGCTGCATAGTCCGAGAACCGATGCAGTCCATGTGGTGTAAGCATCAATTATGCGTTTATTTATGAGCGTCGCTATCCAGTCCATCAGAGCCGGGCGTTCCTGCACATCTGACACTGACTGCAACAGCGCTGTGCTGTCGCGCCACAGCGACCTGTCTTCACGCAGTCTCAGCGCATACCACGGTTCCTGCCTGGCGGGGGCATTCCGGCGCTTGATATACGCAGCCATCGGGTCACGTGCCAGATAGTCTTCCGGGAACCGTCTGCCATCAGCGGCCATAATGTGCGCAACCTGAATTGAGCCATCCTGATTGACAGAGGGTTCGAGCCAGAGCCGACGTGATTGCCAGGTGAGATAATCGAGATAGCCGTGGGGCGCGCGCGTTTCAATGCTTGCCGGCTGAGATTGTTCCCATGCGGGCAGGTCTTCGCCGATGGTGGGGAAGCAGCGTTCAGTTTGCCCCCCGTATGCAGATAAGTTAAGCATCAACGTCTGGTGGAGCGTCTGTCCCTGCAGTTGTATAACTGCAGTTGTGGTCAGCGGCGCACTCTTTGCGCTTACTGCATGCAATTCGCCAGAGCATAGCCCTCCGGTAGCAAAAGCCTGATACGCGACCGCCAGTAGAGCAGCTTCAGCCGGAGTAATGGCTGTCGGGTGGTCATCAAGATTGTGATCAAAAAGAACAGGATTGTTTCCTGACACCACTTCAGGGGCAAGACGTCCAACGGTTGTGAGCATCTTCGCAGGCATGCCGGGAGTCTGATAGAATGGGCGCTCTGCATCGAACAAGTCAAAGCGATGGCGCCATTTTCCGAGGTACTCGCCGATGGCGGCAGAGTCGAAATGCCCCGCCTCCCACATGTCCGCCCACTCATCAATCGTGGCCGGCCCGAAGAGACGGTGCAGAATCGTGACAAGCAACCTGTGAAGTGATGCTGTCACCAGCGGCGAATGATCAGAAATCTCCCGAATGTTCTGCGCCTCTGTCAGAGCTTCGTAAAGTCCCAGTTCTTTGAATTCACCGTCCTGCATGACACACGGAATCCACGGTTCCCGCGTCAGGTCAAATGAATATGTCACACGTCATGACCTCCTCTGGTATTCTGTAGTCAGTCCGGTTTCCTCGCTGAGATGCAGTGTGAAATCATCGGTATGGTATGCGCCGGCTTCATCGAAACAGATTGGATATGTGTAGCGGAGCAGAGCGCACGTGCGCCACGCCGGCGGAATGCTGTGAGCAGGGAAATGCTTCTCAATGTCATACATATTTATAGTCACTGCGCGATTCAACAGAGCCCTGACGCATTCGTCATCCGGCCGCACGTCAAGCCTGACAGGCTTTGAATGGGCCGCATCAATATAGGCATCCTGCGCAGTCCCATAGAGACAGATAAGCGTCACTGAAGGAGTGTCACTCCACCGTGTCAGAGCACGGAAATACGCGTGTATTTGTGGGTTGTCCTCTTCGAGTGTCTCCTGCGTAAGTTCGCTTATGTCAATGTCTGGTGAAGGAGCCAGTACCATGCGGCCGCTTGCCTCGCGTGCGAGTTTTTCCCTGCGCGCAACGACCTCTTCCCACGCTTTTGCGAGTGGCTCGGCAAATTGGTCGGCGTCGTCGTTTTCATCGTAGACATCCGCAATCAATGGGGCGACATCAGCAGGTATCTCAATCTGATCCCGCTCGCGCAGTGCCAGCCAACTTCGCAACAGAACGTATTCGGCATACACGGATTTACCGGAACCAAAATCCGGGATCTCGTCTTCATTACATGGCGGCTGCAGCAGAAACAGTCGGGGAGCAGAAAGTCGCGCAGGCCGCGTGGTTTCGCTGTGCCGGTGCAGACGC
>CAYSRY010000424.1:0-2144 GCA_964433395.1 uncultured Armatimonadia bacterium
CGGGTGCCATCGCCGGCATTGATAAACGGGATGTCAATTGCTTCGGCGGCGACTCTTGCCGCGCCGGATTTGGGATGCCGCATTACGAGAATATCGCAATAGCCGGCCATTGTCCGGGCTGTATCAGCCAGAGATTCGCCTTTGGAGACTGATGAAGAGTTCGCTTCGGAGAAGCCGAGAACGTCTCCACCGAGACGCAGCATCGCGGATTCAAATGACAGGCGCGTGCGGGTGCTCGGCTCATAGAAAGCCACCCCAAGCACGCGGTCAAGCGGCTGAGCTGCAGATTCCCGCTCGTACTCGCCGAAACCCACGGCCTTCGCCATCTTCTCCGCGCTGTCGAGAATCAGATCGAGGTCGTGATCGGTAAGGTCGCCAAAAGAGACCAGTTTGTCGATGCTGAGTAAGCTCATGGCGTTTCCTGTCCGGGCTTCTCGTCACACCCGCCAGTATTGGATATGTGAGACTTTGTACGACTATACATCCGGACTGCTCAATACTCAGGACTGCCAGATTGCAGCGCGCTATATGACAGAATTCAGGTCGTCGCGCATGACCAGAGCGGCCTTTGCAGCGGCAGTTTTGTAATCTTCGCCAGTTTTGCGATAGGCATAGAGGATGCCACGGGAGGAGTTGACGACCGCTCCAAACCCGTTGTCGTCGAATGCGGCGGCGACATCAGCTGCTCCACCGCCCTGTGCGCCATAGCCGGGCACCAGGAAGATGCTCTGCGGCATCTGGCCGCGTAACTGAGCAAGCTGCTCGGGATAGGTGGCTCCAACGACCGCGCCGACCGAGGAATATCCGCACTCGCCGACGCGTCCTTCGCCCCACGTGTTCACAAGCTGCGCGACATTTTCATAGATCGTCCCGGTAGCCGTCTCCAGATCCTGCAATTCGCCAGAGCTGGGATTCGACGTTTTGACCAAGACAAATATACCGCCGCCAACTTTATCGGCCATTTTCAGAAAAGGCTTGACACCATCGCTGCCGAGATATGCATTTACAGTTACCGCACTGGTGGTGCATTGCGGGCCAGAGTAATGCTGTCCGAAGCACGCCTGCGCATACGCCTCGGCCGTGGAACCGATGTCATTGCGCTTTGCGTCCAATATGACAGGCAGACCACAGTCAGCGGCATACTTGATGACCTGCCACAACGCCTCTACCCGCCGGGCGCGAGTGCCTCGAAATATGCCGATTGCGGTTTGACGCAGGCCGCATATTCGGCCGTCGAGTCAATAATCGCACAGCAGAACTCAACGACATTTTCGAGAATACAATCATGAGCGGAAAAAGAGGGAGGAAGCAGATCGGGGCGCGGGTCAAGCCCGACGCACACACGCGAATCCTTTGCCGCAACAATGCGCGCCAACCGGTCTGAAAATGCCGAGTTCATCAAGGCAGAATGCCCCCTCACGCCCATAGCGTATTCTGGTGGATTATACATGTGATACAAGGGGATTGTCAAAGCCAGACGCACCACTGTAAGAACAGTCTGAGTTGTGTTAGAATATGTGGTGGCATCTGCAGCAGCAGAGTTACAACAAATGCTGATGCAGAGGGCACACAGTCACTGCGAAAGGAAGACCTTTATGAAGCGATTCCCGTTAGCATTTGCGACCGTGGCGGCGTGTTTTATGATGCTGCTCGCCGCCGTGCCAGCAACAGCTCAACAGGTTGGCCAAAATCCGCAGCAAGCCGCTGCCGCGACACCACAGGAGCAGTACGCGGAGCTGAAGGTGCTGCTTTTTGCACGCGCCCTGGACCTGACGCAACAGCAGGTGCAGGCGATCATCCCGCTGGCCAATACGGCGATCCAGGCCCGCGCAGACCGACAAACCGCGTTGGATACTGTCGTCACACAGTACCAGGGCGCACAGGCAATGACCAAATTGGTCGCAGCATGGGCTGCAGGACAGACGCTGAACAAAAGCACACGCACCGAAACCGATGCGGTAACGGGCATATACAACCGAGTAATCCAGATTTCCAATGACCGGGTCTATGCGGCCACTGATAAGATGATTGCGCTCTTGAGTGACCAGCAGAGAGCACGTATTGAGCCTTTTGAAGTTACGGAAGCACGGCGAAACTCTGCAGTCAGCGCGAATGCATCCCCTACGACGTACTTTGTCGATCAG
>CAYSRY010000425.1:0-2126 GCA_964433395.1 uncultured Armatimonadia bacterium
CTTTGCCCTGTACCTGCAGATGGTGTATGCTGAGCATATATCCGTATGCTGAGCATATATTTATTCGTATGCTGACAATATTACGTGTTGTAGTGCCTCGCGATATGCTTCGTGAGGTGTCTGTTTACTCTGTCTAGCGTATCATCAAATCAGCCATATCAAGTAGGAAGTGACGAAATGCGACTGATTTCCAACCAGATCAAGATCTTTGAAAACCGCACTGACATGGGCAAAGCGGCGGCTGCTGACATCGCTGAAGCGATGAAAGCCCTTGCCGCTGAGAAAGACACTTTCACCATGTGCTTTGCCGCCGCACCGTCTCAGGACGACGTCCTGTCCGCCCTGTGCGCAATTGATGGCCTGCCATGGGACAAAGTAATCGCCGTACACCTTGACGAATACCTCGACCTGCCCCGCGGGCATGCCAACTCATTCGAGGCATATCTCAAAGAGCATGTCTTTGACATCGTCAAACCCGGCAAAATCTATTACATGGCTGACACAGAGGGCACTCCGGAAGAGCGCTGCGCTCAGTATGACCAGATCCTCATCGACAATGGCGGCGTCGACATATCCATCATCGGCATCGGTGAGAATGGCCACATTGCATTCAACGAACCTGGCTCATCGTTCACCACTGATAAGCTCAATGCCCCCATCCAGATTGACGAGAAATCAGTTGCCCAGCAGTATCGCGACTACAAGGATCACCCGAACCCAGAGGCCCGCTATGCAACGCTCGATGATGTGCCGCGAAACGCCATTACGATGACCATTCCGGCCATTTGCGCGTCCCGGCAGATTTTCTGCATCGTCCCTGCGGAGCCCAAGGCCGAGGCAGTCAAAGCTGCTCTCGAGGGCCCAATCACCGAGCAGTGCGCCGCTACAGCATTGCGCACACATCCAGCGGCCAATATTTACCTCGACGCCGACTCGTCCAAGCTTCTTATGAAGCGCATCGGCGAGTAAATCGGAGGCCGGGGTGCGGCTGTCAATCATCATAGTCAACTACAATACGAGCCGACTGCTGGCGGACTGCCTGCGGTCACTCTATGATGATCCGGATTGTGCGGACTGGGAAATCATCGTCGTCGACAATGCTTCGTCTGACGACAGCGTCGAAATGCTGCAGCGCGATTTCCCTGCCATCAAACTGATAGCAGAACAGACGAATCTCGGCTTTTCACGTGCCAATAACCGCGGAGCACAAATTTCCGGGGGACACCATCTGCTTTTTCTCAATTCAGATACACTGGTGCCCCCCGGTGCCATTTCGCAATTACTGCAGTTCAGTACACAGACCCCTGATGCTGCGATTGTTGGGCCACGCCTCATCTCCCCCGACGGTTCCATTCAATACAGCGCTCGCAGTTTCCCTGGCCCGTGGAATATGTTCTGCAGTTATTTTCTGCTTGACCGTATTTTCCCTCGCAGCACTTTATTCGGAAGCCCGCGTCTCACCAACATTGATCATTCCCAGACACAGCGCGTCGACTATGTCGCTGGGGCGTGCCTGCTCATCAGCCGTAACTGCTTCAACACCATTGGCGGCTGGTCTCCAGATTATTTCTTCTATGCCGAAGACGCTGACATTTGCGCAAAGGCCCTGAATGGAAGCGATGAATACCCGCCCCAAGGCAACACATACCTATTGGGCCCCTGCACTATCACACACATTGGCGGAGCAAGTTCGTCTCAGGTGAAGATTGCTTCCACCATCGAAGCGCACCGTTCCATCTTTCTCTTTGTTCGCCGACACCGCGGGCCTGTGGCATGTTTCGCGACACGCCTTGTCATCCTCGCTGGCGTCACTCCACGTGCCCTGCTCGCCCTGTGTGCTCTTCCTTTTGCTGCACTTGTTGGCAAGGGGCCGACAGTCTGGAACACCCTCTGGCGTTATGCTCGCGTTATTGGCCTCGCGCTGAGCCGCAACATCTTCCCCACAGGCTCGTTTGCATCCTGAACGCATCCGCCATGCTTGACTTGCTTCTCCGGCACGGTCTATAGTTCCCAAAGGTCAGGCCCTGCCAATATCGTTGGCTGACCTGCTTTCATCATGACGCAATACCTCTGAGGGGTTGGGCAACTGTGCCGGATATTCAGACTGTCGCGATCCTCGTTTCGGT
>CAYSRY010000426.1:0-2115 GCA_964433395.1 uncultured Armatimonadia bacterium
CTTTTGCGCCCGGCCTTTTCTTTTGTCTGCCGGGAGAAGGTCTACTCGTTTCTTTGCGGGAAAACAGATGTGTCCGTCCACGCTCCACTCTTTGGGGCCGACGAACACGGCAACCAACGTATCACACGCAACTGTTGGCGTGAGGGAGACATGAAAATGAGTAAGAGAGTAATCTTCCCCGAACCGCAGAAAATATGCTGGGGAGATATATTCGTGACGCTCGGCGACGCGCAGGGCATATTGGCTATCGCTGCCCCTGAGGATGCGGGCTCCATTGCCGCTGCTGCTGTTGCGAAAATCACCGAAGCGGTCAAAAATGCCGGCGGACGCGTTGCAGCTGGCGAGCCTACAATCAAACTTGTGCTCGACACCGCCTCAACGACATTCGCCACGGACAATGCCGAACAGGCTTACACACTCGAAATCGCCAGTGGCAGGGCCGTGATTACTGCCAGTGCTGAGCAGGGGCTCCTCTGGGGGGCTGTCACGCTTGCCAATCTCATTGAAAAGCATGGCGGCACAGTTGGCGCGCCGGCGGTAACTGTTCGCGACTGGCCGGATCGCAAGTGGCGTGGCCTGTTCGCTGAATCGCGATGGGGACAGGACCTGATGAGCCTCCAGGACTGGAAGGAAGCCGTCGACTATCTTGTCGACATGAAATATAACGTCCTCACTGTCGGCGTCTACAATTGCTGGCCGATTCAGTATGACGGTATTGTATCCGAATGGATGATGATCAACCTCGAAAGTCATCCGGAGCTCAAAAGTCCGCAGCGCATCGAATATTACTCAGCAAAAGACAAAGAGACGCAGGTGCTCGACTATCTGCCGCGCATGGCCGAGGATGATTTCTTTGGCGAGCTTGTTGCATATGGCAGTTCGCTGGGCGTCATGATCAGGCCGCACTTCAACACGCCCGGCCACAACAGCCTCATTCCCCGCATGATCCCTGAAATATCGGCGCTTGATGAAAATGGCGAGCCAACGGGATATGGCTTTTGCCTCAGCAATCCAAAAACCTACGAAGTCATGTATGAGATCATAGACGAGATATGCCAGAAATATCTCATACCCAATGGCTCCACTTCATACCACATTGCCGCCGACGAAGTGTACCCGCTGGTTGGCATGCACCCCGACCATCCATACAAGCGCCTGAGCCCGTGGTGCAAGTGCGAAAAATGCAGTGCGCACACGGACGCCGAAATGTACGTTAAATATATCACCGCGGTCGTCAAGCGCCTCAGGGAAAATGGCATTGTCGACATCAGCATGTGGCATGATCAGCTCACGCGTGGTGGCAGCATGAATGAGGAGCTCGCCGCCAATTTCGCTGACGCTGGCGTCACGGAGAATATCATACTCAATTGGTGGAAATACAGCGCGTTCTATGAGACGACCATGCCGGAGCTGGGCTTCCGGCGCTGGGTAACCCCGATGACTGGCTATTTCTACCAGATGGGCTATCGCGGCCACCTCGACAATATCTTCCTCGCGACGCGGCTCGGCCACGAAGAGAGCGCTGAGGGGGTCGAGAGTTATGGCGTGTTCGATCCCATGTATCACAGGCATTTCGCCGCCATGAGTGACTGGAGCTGGAATCATGAGGGCGGTGGAGAAATTGAGGATTTCCTCACAAAATACGCCATCTCACTCTTCGGCGATGACTGGAAAGACGGCATTGAGGGCATGCGCGTATTTGGCGGTGTGGTCGACAGTCCCACTGCTGTCTTCCTGTATGGCATGCTTTTCCGCTATCGTTATGACTACGGTCAGAGTCGCGAGCAGGCGACCAGCCGCGATAACTACCCGCGACCACAGATTGAGCGGATGGCTGCCGAACCCATGCACATGGGCGACAGCGTTTTGTTCAACCTCATGATGCAGGCTGATCGCGCGATTGGCATTTTCAACTCGGTAAACTGGTTGGATGACAGCCTCAGGGACATATACATATCCGAGGCTAGCCGGCTCAAGGTTATGGTCTCATCATTCCGCACTGCAGCGTCCATTGTCAGAGCATTCCGGCGGCTGGAGGCCGGGGCTGGCCCTGAGGAGATCGAGCAGGCGATTTCTGTGCTGGCTTCCAGTGACGAGGCATTGTCGTCTGAAATC
>CAYSRY010000427.1:0-2111 GCA_964433395.1 uncultured Armatimonadia bacterium
AACATGGAAGGTGCCGTGCTCCAAGGCATTGACGTTCATCGCATCGCGGCTCTCGCCAGCGCACTGGGCTGCGCGCTGGCCGCGTTGTCCGGCGTCGTGATGGGCTCCATGTATGCGTTGAGCCCCTATATGGGGGACAGCATCGTGATCAAGATCCTCATGCTGGTTGTCGTAGCAGGGGCTGGGAGCATTGGGGGCCTCTTCTTGACCGGACTCATCATGGGTGTTCTCTACGCTGTCTTACCCATGCTGTTGCCCGGTACGGCAAGTGACGCTGTCGCGGCCATCATAGTGGCTCTTATCTTGCTGGTCCGGCCCCGAGGCTTCTTTGGCCATGAGTTGTAAGAGAGAGGATCGCACGGTGAGCGACGTACTTCAGTCTGCTGAACAGAGTCTTGGAAGCCGGCGAGCCCGAGGGAAGTGGGCTGCCGTGGCCGGCGTGTTAGTCGTTGTGGTCGCAATACCCTTGTTTGTCAAGTCGCCTTATTGGATCGGGATATGCATTGACATCATGATCTACGGCGTGGCCGCGAGTAGCCTGCGCACCATACTCATTTCGGGACAATTCCCGATGGGCCATGGCGCCTTCATGGGCGTTGGGGCCTATGCAGCCGGTATGTGCTCGCGCTGGCTCGAATGGTCTCCGTGGATCACCATCCCGCTGGGTGCTGTCGTGGCCGCCAGTATTGGGCTGGCCTTCGGCTATCCATTCTCTCGGCTCAGAGCTCTGTACTATGCCATGGGTAGCCTCTTCTTTGGCGTGGCAATCGTCAATGCAATCCAAGCATTTGGTTCAGTGACCGGCGGGTACATGGGTCTGAGTGGGATTCGTCCAATCTTCGCTGGTCCAAGCAAAGTTCCTTACTTCTACTTCTTTCTTGGACTAGCTCTCCTCTCGCTCCTAGCTCTGCATCGATTCGAATCTTGCCGCATCGGCAAAAACCTGAAGGCAATCGCTCAAGCGCATGTGGTCGCCTCGAGCATCGGCATAAACGAGAGCCGTTACAGGATCTTTGCGGTCGCGGTGGGCTGCTTTTTCGTTGGTCTAGTTGGAGCAGCAAATGCTCACTATGCCGGTTTGGCGACACCTACCACATACAACCTGATGACAACATTCTGGATGGTCATGTACGCACTGATTGGTGGAATAGGGAGTTTCGTTGGACCGATGCTTGGAACTGTATTTCTAAGAATGACTATTGAGCTAGCTCGTGGACTACAGGAGTACACGCCATTCCTCACAGCAGGCATTCTCATTATTGTGGCCTATTTTGTGCGGAAAGGCATAGTTGGTCTAGCCAAATCAGTTATGGATAAGTACTCCAATTTCCGCACAACCAGAAGGATGAAGAGCGAACATGTTGCTGGAAGTTGAGGGTCTGACCAAGAGATTCGGTGGTCTGACTGCCGTCGACGACCTTGACATGTCTGTGGACGAGGGCGAGATAGTGGGACTGATCGGGCCGAACGGTGCCGGAAAGTCGACAGTCTTCAACCTGATTACTGGCATCTACGCTCCCACTCGAGGCGTCATCACGTTTGGCGGCAGAGACATCACCCGGATACGGCCCCACGAAGCGGCAGCTCTGGGAATCGGGCGAACCTTCCAGTTGGCACCGTGCTTCGCCGATTTTACGGTCGAGGAGAACGTCAGTATTGCCTTCCATCTACATCCGCGCTCCCGAGTAGCCGATATGTATTTCAACACTAAGAAATACAGAAATAATGAGGAATACATTGCCAACGAAGTCATGGATATATTGAAATTGTTGAGGTTAGACGGTGTGAGGGCTGAGTTGGCTAAGAATCAACCACATGGATATCAAAAAATGTTGGGGGTAGCAAGAGCATTGGCTACCCAGCCCAGACTACTTTTGTTAGATGAGCCATTAGGCGGAATGAATCCATCAGAGATTGAGTTTTGTTTGAATGTAATTGCTAGGCTGCGGAAAGAAGGGAAAGCCATACTGATTGTTGAGCATAATATGCAGATTCTTGATTTGTGTGACCGGGTTGTGGTGACGAATTTCGGTCGCAAGATCTGCGAAGGATCGCCCAACGAGGTCCGGGAAAACGAAGAAGTCATATCGGCCTATTTCGGTGGTGAGAGT
>CAYSRY010000428.1:0-2101 GCA_964433395.1 uncultured Armatimonadia bacterium
CTCCAATGGCGACCACTTAGGCATCGTCATCAACTCTGTCCAGCCGGTCGTCGAATTCGGTCACTCTGCAGCAGTCCGAGGAAATATCGTGCTGAACTCTTCGGCGCCGCTTTCAGAAGGCATGAAAACCGTCCTCATCGATGGCACCATCAGGATGATGACTGATTCCAGTGTACCCACTTACGCGCTCAACACCGCCGAGCTTGCTGACGGTGTTCATTCAATACGAATTGACTGTACCGAGGGGCAGATGCTCATTGCATCTACGGGCACATTGCCACTCCACATCTACAACACCAGCAACCAGGCTATATTCTCCCAGGCGCCTCAGGATTCCCCGAATTTTGTCAAAATCCGCCGCAAATTCCTGAAACGCGAGATGGTCTGGTTCAACGAACGCGAGGGAGATCTCGAGAAGCACGCGATCAGACGTGGCGGCAGGACATACATCACTCTTAGCGATCTTTTCCGCCATATCGGCGGCACCATCATATGGGGACCGAGCGACCGCTATATAGAGGTCACGCGCAGTGGCATGACTATCCGCGTCATCCCGAATAGTTCGGTCATCTACATTGACGGTGTGAGGCGCAGTCTGGGTGGCACGGCCTTCCGCCTCGCGAATCGCACCTACGTCCCCGTTGAGCCCATGTGCAAACTCTACGACATCGACACGCAGTGGAATACCATCAACAAGCGCCTCATGGTCACTCTCAACTGACCATACAGGCTTTGCTCACTGTGACTGACACCATGACCTGCGCCCCACACGGCGGCACAGGTCTTCCACAATCTCCCCCCAACAAAGGAAATACCCTCCCCCTCGCCGAATAAATCTCCGGTGCTATCATACCTATCCATCGCATCTAACTCGTAAGCGAGGCCCACAACATGGCAATGGAACCGGGAAGCAGCGCATTCTGGGCGAATGTCGGCAGCGGCATCGGCAGCGGCGCCTTCCAATGCATCTACAATGATGTCAAGCGTGGACTATCCAGCCTCGTTTGCCGTCGCGACACGTCCTACGGCATCCTCTCAATGGATGAACTTCTTGATCGCATCGCCAAACCGGGATCGCTCGTACCCGAACACGCATCGCGTCCCGAAACAGACGACGTCCTTGCGACCGGTTGCGATATCTTCCTCATCTCCGGCGCACCGGGTAGCGGCAAAACATTCGAGGCCTATCACCTGATTGAGCGCACGTTTACAACACTCGCCTATCCAAAAGCGCGAGCAATCTGCTTCAACGCCACTATCGATACAATCACCGACAAACCCGAGGGTTGCTCAGACGGGGCAATCTTATTCATAGACAACATCCATGAACGCGACCATCTTCAGAAGAACCTGCCCAAAATATTGCGTACTATCAGCGACAACTTCCGCAAATGGTTTCCTCGCCAGCACTTCTGCATCGTCGCGACCACGGAAACCGATTACGCTGGCGACCTCGAGCGTAAACTAAAGAAACAATTCAACGCTGACACCCGAGGCATGAAGCACCTCAAACTCCAGCTTCTCACTGGTGATGCCGAGCGGCACTTTCTCTCGGAACTCGCTCGTGCTTTCGAATTTGACGTCGACGACATCGCCATTGACGCTCTCGCAAAAGCCAACGATGGAACCGTCCGCGCCGCATACGACTTCTGCCTGACGCTCAAGCAGAATGAGCCGGACCGCAATAGCCTCTGCGCTGACGACGCGGCACATCTCCGTGAGGCTATCACAGGCCGCTGGCAGAGCACCATTCTTCCGTCTCTCTCTCCTGCGGAAAAAGAGGTTGTCAGACTTCTCAGCACGTGCCGGGCCTGTGGCGTCCCATTGCACCAATGGGTCATCAAAACCCTTGAACAGAGCTTCATTGAAGCTCTGCGGAAAACGAATCCCAAATGGGCAACAGCGCAGAGTAAGCTATCGATCCCAGAAGCCATGGATAAGCTCGCGGCCACCTACATCCCGCGCACCAAAGACGGCGTCTTCACACCTCACGACTCCCGTCTCGATCTCGACCGTAAAGACCTCATGGTCGACGCTTGCCTGATTGCCCGAGCGCTTGTCCCACTATGCGATGAGCGACCTGTCCCCACGGGTCTCCGCG
>CAYSRY010000429.1:0-2099 GCA_964433395.1 uncultured Armatimonadia bacterium
GGCACGGGCGACAGTACGAGCAGCAGAATCCGCAGGGGCAGTTGTACTATTGCATGCAGTGGAGTCTCTGCATGCAGTGGAATAATGTACTGCGATCCTTGCTCAGCGGTGGCCACTGCTTGGAAGGTTTCATACGATTCCACCGCCCATTGCAGATTCATCTGCTCGCCATAGGTCGCCTGCATCTCCGATACGACGAAATGCCAGGCAACTGGCGCGATCATCAGGAACAGTCCAACCCGCGCCAGATTCCCCACCTGCGTTTTGGGAAGTGGCAACCCATAGACCCACGCAAGCCCCTGCCCTCCGATGAGCAGGATCCCTACATAGGGTCGGTACACAAGCGCCACCAGGTCCATCGCCAGCATCAGCGCCAGATAGCCTACGCCCTCAAGGCGACTGCTCATCTTCACCATGCCAAGCACAGACCACGCAACGCACATGGCAAGAATGGGGTCCTTCAAATCCTGAGCGGACCAGAAAATCAGCGAGGGCAGAAATGCATTCAGGGCGACTGCTGTCAGCGTGGATGTGCGTGTGCAGTGGATGTGCTTACAAATAAGGTATACTGCAAGAGCCACTGAGGCACCAGCAAACACGGTGAAGGCCTCGGCAAGGTGTGGGCTGGGGCCGAAAAGATAGACGAGAATCGTGGTTTTCAGATCTATTACCAGACTGTGTGCTTCCGACAAATTCGCCGGGTATGTCGGCCGCCACAGACCTTCGTGCCAGCTGTTCGCATTTTGCAGTGCCATGTAATATCTCTGGCGCGTATCGGCTGAAAAAAACCGGTAATACTGCTCAAAAACCTTGTGCTGCACCACTGATACGCTTGCTCGCAGCACAAATCCACCTAACACCAGCCAACGCATACTTACGCGGTCAGGTGCAGCAACCACACGGTCTGTCAGCCACCAGAGCAGCAGGGCTCCAAGGATGGCGAAAACCAGGGCCCATAGATCCGCGAGCATCATCGGCTGCAGACTCCTGTCCGAAGAAGTGGTGGCGACAATCAGCGGCTGTTGTATCCATTATGGTAGTGGAAATCACGCTGAAATGCCAATTTCTCCCTCATTGCGATCCCATCGCGTGTACAGTCATGGCACACAGATGTTATAATGCTTCGGTCACATTTATATCTCCGGCGTACACTTTTTTCTCCGCTTGGAGCCTGCTATCGCATCCGTGGATAGTCTGAAAACGCGCACCCGCAAAGCTGCCATATGGCAGGCGGCCAGCCGCGTCACTGTCATTGGCGTTCAATTCATTGCGACCATCTGGCTCGCGCGTCTGCTTACGCCAGAAGATTTCGGCGTGTTTGCATTTGGCCTCACAATTGTAACATTCGTCCAATTCCTCCAGGTCATGGGGCTGGGCCAGGCGCTGGTCCAGCGCAAAACCATTGAGCGCGAGCATTGCGATACGGTCTTCTGGAGCGTCCTGGTCGCCTCCGGACTGCTCTTCGCGCTCATCTGGTTCTGTGCAGACTGGATCGCCACGATCTTCAACCGTCCTGATGTGGGCCCATTTGTCCGCGTCCTCGCTGTCACTCTTCTCATCGCTGCGTTCGCCAACGTGCCGCTTGCTCTCCTGCGCCGGAAACTCGATTTCCGCGCTTTTTTCTGTGTCCAATCGGTTGGCTCTGTCATCTATCTGCTCGTAGCAGTAGCCGCAGCATACAGGGGCCATGCTTACTGGAGTCTCGCTGCGGGCACCATTGCCAGAGCGGTTGTCCAGATGCTCCTCGGAACTGCCCTCGCCCGCTACATCCCGGGAACGCATTTCTCGCTTGACGCATTTCGACAGCTCATCGGCTTTGGCGCTGGCGTTGCCGGCGCTGATGTTATATCCAATATCGCCATGCGGGTTGATCAGTGGATTGTCGCTCGTCAGATAGGCTTTGCAGAGCTTGGCCTTTACAATCGCGCGTATACCCTCATGGAACTCCCGGTCGGAATCATGGGCTGGACGCTCGAGACAGTTCTCTTTCCGGTTTTCAGCAAAATGCAGGATGACACACAGCGAGTCGCGCGCGCCTTTGACCAATCACTCAAAGTCTGTGCTGTTCTCTCCGCGCCTCTGGTCTTCGCCCTCATGAT
>CAYSRY010000430.1:0-2077 GCA_964433395.1 uncultured Armatimonadia bacterium
CAAAAGTCTGTGGGGCCGGCGGTGGTGGTTGCCTTCTTTTCCTGTCAGCCTCAGACCGTGAAGCACATGTTCGTCACGCACTTGAGAAAACCGGTGGTCATGTACTGGATTTCCATTTTGATATGCACGGCCTGAAAGTCTGGGAATCACGCTGAGCAAAATGCAGGAGAGCAGAGAGCAGATGACGAGCACCGAAGAGACTGCTGAGATAAGCTGCGCCGACATCAAGCCCGAGCGACCTGGATTACAGGAAGCAGTCATCCTGGCACTGGCCACTATTTTGATGACGATAATCTATTACAACGGGCATCCCGGTGTCCTGCCCAAGGAGCTTCACCTCTTCACCATCGGCAGCACTGAATACGTCCTGCCGACTGCATGGCATGGCGATCTGTACCGCGCCGTCGGATTGCACGCATTCCGTCAACAACGACTCTTCAATTGGTTTCTGCTGAATTTCCTGCTGCTCTTCTGCGTTCCAGTAGCAGTCATCAAACTATACTTGAAGCGACCACTTTCGGAATTTGGCGTGCAATGGGGCGATGCCAAACTCTGGGGCAAATATGTACTGGCATTCATGGCCGTCGTGGTGCCATGCGTGTTAATCGCCGCAAAAATGCCAAGCTTTCAAAGCTATTATTCGTATCACGACTGGGCAGGTAAGAGCCTGCAGCTTTACCTGCTGTTTGCCGGTGGCTGGCTCCTGTATTTTCTGGCCTGGGAATTTTTCTTTAGAGGTTTCCTGCTTTTCGGGATGACCCGCACATTTGGCAAAACGGCAATCTATCTCCAGATGGTGCCTTTTGTCATGATGCATTTCAACAAACCAGAACTGGAGACGCTGTCCGCAATCATTGCAGGCATCGCGCTGGGGCTGATGGCATATAGAACAAAGTCATTCGTGGGTTGCTGGTTACTGCACTGGGTGATTGCACTATTGATGTACAGCGTAGTATTCATGCAATAGTCTGAAGCAAAAGAAAACCGCGCCTGGATGGACGCGGCCCGTAAAACGTGACAAATGGCGCCCCTATTCGGGGGGCGCCATTTGTGATTCGCTGAACACCTCGGCCTCAAAACGCTCAATGGTGACATTATCGCTGCGCCACGCATCTTCTGGTAAGCCTGCCTTCATGCAAGTGTGGGAAAGAAATTCCTCACGATTCCATCCCCATTCACCAGCAACCTGCGGCAATAACAAGCCGCGCCGCATGCCCCTGGTGATAACCAGTCCATCGCGGCCAACAACAATCCCGTCGATTCCATCTACCGGTTGGAGTGGGGACATGACAGAGATTTCAATTTCGACGGCGTCGACTTCCGCGGGGGTTATTGGAGTGAAACGGGGGTCTTTGAGAGCAGCTGCCTGTGCCATCTGCGCGACCGTCTGCACAAGCGTCATGACGCCCTCGACATAGCCAATGCATCCTCGCAACTCTCCGCTAATCTTGAGTGTGACAAAAGCTCCAGCAAGGCGGGTCAGCACCTGATCGGAAGTGCTGAGATCAGGTGCCTCTTCTCCAATCACAGCCTGTCGAATTGCCTGGCGCGCAACGGACAGCAGGAAACTCTTCTGCTCAGCATTCAACATTCAGCATCACCTCGCTGGCGGACATGAGTTATTCGGCCCGCCTGCATTATAGCAGAGAACGACGTAAATACACCAGAGAACTAATGCCATCGGCTATTTCGCACCTGCAGGTGATGGGAGTGGCCAGGTGAGCAAAGTGGCATCTTCACTGGCGCTAATCAGCATAGTGCCATCAGCGGAGATCGCCAGAGCCGTGATGATGTCAGTATGGCCTGTGTACGTCGTCAGCAGATCACCCGTAGCAGCATCCCAGCAGGTAATCCGGCGATCTTCACCTGCCGCGCAGACTATACGACCATCCGGAGAACAGACAATATCGTGTATCCATCCGCTGTGTTGCATCTCGGCAAGTTTTGCACCAGTGGCAACATCCCACTTGATGATGCGTCCATCACGGCCGCCCGAAAAGCAGTATGTAGAGCTGCCTGCAAAGCAAACCCCTTCAACCCAACCTCTGTGTCCCGCGAAAATACGCGTGGCCAGAGT
>CAYSRY010000431.1:0-2054 GCA_964433395.1 uncultured Armatimonadia bacterium
AGTTCTCCGTCACCCACATTGCTTTGGCGTTGCAGCCTTGGCTCCATGTTGCCCTCTATCCATCCTCGCTCGCTGGCCAGTGCTCCATACACTACTTCGCCGCCCGCTGCTGTCTTCCTTTATCGCCACCGTTTCCGCCATTCCTCTTCCGTTTGACCGCCCCTCTGTACTTTTCGCCGTTCCCTCTCCATTCTGCTTTTTTCCGTTTCTTCCCACCCCCCTCTCACGGTGTTTGCATTCGCCCAGAAAAAGTCATACAAATGTGTATTATTTTCAGGTTCATGGTGTGTCACCGTATTTGTACGACTATATGGGGGGGAACTGACGGTTGTCATCGAGGAACTGAGGGGGGAGGTCCGGGGGCAAAAGCAGGGTGGTAGGGGGGATGAAGCCGGGGAGGTCCGCGAACCTGCGATCAGGTCCTCGGACCTGAAATGCGCAAAACTGGATGCCTCATTCGGTGTTTTTGAGCGGGTCGAGGCCGTGCCACAGGGGTGGCGCAATCTCGCTGAAATCGTCCATCATGCGGAGGGCTGTGAGGGTGAGTTCATCTGCCTGTTGTTGTGTCATATAGCCTTCAGCGACTGCTTTTTCGAGGTCATCCTCGTCAAGCAGTTCAAGGGGCTTTTCGGGCTGTTTCCAGATGTCGAGCAGCAGGTCTGTATACTCAACGAAGCCCTCTGCCAGTTGGGCTGGCGAGGTCAGATGCACGAGATCGGCAAGTGGTTCCCCGTCTGGATGGTACATCTCCCACCAGACCGATTCGGCATCCTGGCGATAGTGCCCGAGGGTGATCGCGCTGGGCGGAATAGTCACTCCGGCGACGGTATTGTTCGTACGGTTCACATATCGGAGCACCACATACCCAGGACGGCGGGTATACACCGCGCATGGGAACACTTGGTCATCTTTGAAAATGCGATGCTTAATTTCCAAAAATTCCACGAGACTACCCCCAGATGGCCAGAGCGACGATTCCTGTCAGGATGAGGCCGCCAGCAAGGAGGCGCAGGGATAGCGTGCCTTCTTTGAGCCGGACAGCCCCAAGAGCCACTCCGGCGAGGATGCTTATGTTGCGGGCGGCAGCGACATATGCCGCGGATTCGCGCATCATCGCGGCAATTACCAGACAGTAGGCTGTGTACATGAGTACTGTGGCGAGGACGATGAGTTTCCAGTTGATTTTGATCTCTTCACGCGCTCCGCCAAGTTTGCGCCGCATGAGGAGGATTGGCGTAAGCCAGACGACCAGCCAGACTTCCATAAGAAATTGGTAACTGAAGACTGAAGATTGTTTTGCGCCGTACTTGTCGACCACGTGATAGAGGGCGATGTTAAGTGCTGCGAAGAGCGCGAACTGGAGGGATTTGATCGCGCTCTTGGATTTTCCGCCGTTATGGAGCAGGTCCCAGGCAAGCACCAGAGTGCCTCCAAGAACGACTACGATAGCGACCATGCCGATTGATGAAGGCACCTCTTTGAGGATTATCCACCCGAGCAGGGCGATGATGACCGGGGCGACGCCGCGAGCCACGGGATAGACGACGGAGAGGTCGCCCGAATTGTATCCTGCGCCCATTGAGGCCATGTAAAGAGCCTGCACAAAGCCACCAGCGATGGCAATCTGCCATGCGGAGAAATCGGGGCCCTGGCCGGTTGCGGCCCAATTGCCAAGCATGGCAATTACGGCTACGACCGGTGCAAGCAGGTTCAGCCACCATAGAAATGCGATGCTGTCCTTGGCCTGCTTTGCCCAAAAATTCCAGGCGGCGTGCATACCAGCAGAAATGAGGACGAAGGCGAGCGCTACGAGATCCATATAAGCCCAGCTTTATAGTTGTCTGCAGACATTGCAGCGCCAGCGGTAGGTATTATGTTCTCCCGCGCCAATCAAGCGATGATGACAGCATCAGGATCACAATGGCCCACGCATGGCACTTCGCGCAACATGGTACCACAAAAGAAAAGGGCCGGAAACAGAAGTTTCCGGCCCTGAGGGTGCTGTTGCATGTTTTACATGTTCTAGATGGGTGGCGGGGGTACCGGTTCGTCTA
>CAYSRY010000432.1:0-2034 GCA_964433395.1 uncultured Armatimonadia bacterium
GCCCACGGGATCAGTTCTTCTCGCACCATCGCGTCGTCTCCCAAAAGCCTGCACGTCTTCCCAATGTGCATGCACACGAATGCCTGATCGGCATGCCCCCGGAGTGTCGCTCCCTCCTTCCATGCCCAGATTGCGAGTTGTGGCGCTGCGAGTTGCAAGCCGACAAGCTCATTTGCCACATGGTAGTAGTCTGCCCCCAGTGCCATTTTGTTGGGGTTTTCGAGGCTGCTGAGGAGGGTCTTCGCGTCGTCTTCGCGGTCGAGAGTGCCCAGGTAGGTGGCCATGTAGATACGAGGGGCGTACGGCAGTTGCAGGCAGGTCTCGATATCTTCCTCGGAGCGCTGCCAGAGCACCTCACACACAGGCAGGTAGAGCGGGTCCATCGGGTGCGCGAGGGGGAGGCTGTTCAGAACTCCCACGAGCGTCTCTGGTGCGATGTCCTGGGCTGTGATGAGTTGCGAGAGGCTCTCACGATCGAGCTCCCGGCGTTCCAGCTTGCTCCGCCATGTGAGCAGCAGTTGCTGGGCCTGCGTATCCTCCGGCTTGAGCCGGTTCATTTCTTCTATGATGCGCCCGCCCGTGACCGGCTGCAGCCCGGCGGTTGTCGAAGAAGTTGAATGGGCGGGCAATGGCCCATCTGCAACAGAAGCAGGCCGCACCGGCCAGATGCTGTCACGCACCCACTGAGGCGGGTTGTTCACATCAAGCGCGACTGCGGGAATAGCGCCCAACACAAGCATTCCCAGTGCAGTTGCAATGACGTATGTTGCCCTGAGCATCCGGTGTCTCATCGCCTATCCCCCAGACTACTTGAGCGTAATGTCGACAAGGGGATTCGGCCCCTCGCCGGTCCTGACATAATTGATGAGTTGATTGCCGCGGATCAGGTTGAGGTCAGCACCCTTAAAGGCGCGGGCGACTTCTTTCAGCGATGCCACTGCCGTGTTGGCATCAGCCTCAAACATGTACTCCGCGGCTCGTGCAAGCGCGGTGTCGGTATCCCCCGTATAGATGTAGATGAGCACTTGCAGCGGCACGTCCTGCATAGCAGCCTGCAGCATCGCTTCTTTTTGCTCGGCGGTCACCTGCGGCAGTGGTACGTCACGCAACGGGTTCGGATTTTCTTCGCTTTCCTGGGCGGAGAGGAATTGAATGCCCTTCGCCAGTTCACCATTGGCAATGAAGCTACGGCGCACTATGTCCGCAGCACGCCGGATCGCCGCATCCTCGAAGTCACAGAGTGCATACCCCATGCGCGCAGTCGAAAGCGCGCCCGCAGCATTGCCATTGGCTATCTGGATACGCGCAAGTGTCTCAAAATAATCGGGATTGCGTAGCAGCAGGGGGCATATTGTCAGTCGTGATGTGAGCGCCTTTTCGGCCTCGGAGCGATGGCCCAGCGCATTGTGTGCCTTCGCCAGTTGGATGATAGAGACCGCCCAGGAGCCGGAATTGATGTTCGGTTCGCTTTGCTGCAGCGCCTGTTGCAGCTCCTGGATGCTCAGATCGTACTCGCCGAGGTTGAATCGATAGCGAGCTACATAGGAGGTGATGCCACCGCCGGTGACGGTCCAGTGGCCGGGATAGTCTGCCGCAAGCTGTTCATAGATCGCAAGCGCCTCACGCACTTTTTCGTTGCTGCCCAGGTTGGCAACCAGGTTGGCCATGCGATACAGTGCCAGTGGCGCCCAGACATCATCGCCTGCGTGGTCGGCAACATAGCGGTATATCTCAATGGCTTCAGGTACGCGGGCCTGTGGCACGAGCGATGCGGCGTAGTCAACGGCAGCTTTCGGTTCCATCGCCGTGTAATCAGTGGCAGGCTGAGCCTGTGCACACAAGGCCGCCGCAGCCAGTGCAAACGTGACGAGAACCATCTTCAGATGGACGCGGAATACATCAGGTACCATTCTCAACAGGACACCTCCGTGAGCGGTGTAGAGACACGCCCTACTCCGGCACAATACCGGCGACGGGGGTCTCACCCTGTTGATGCACCAGTTCTCCCTCAGCCCCGTCGCTTCGGACATGCCT
>CAYSRY010000433.1:0-2033 GCA_964433395.1 uncultured Armatimonadia bacterium
CCCTTGAGCATGAGGTAAAAGCTGCGGCGATGGCGCAGATAACCGAACGCTACTGTAACCTCGCGCAGGCTTACGCCGATTTCGCGCATCCCATTGAGATGTTTTATGACCTCGAAGATGATCTCCGCAGAATCAATATTGACGTTTGCAGTGTATCAGGCCTCGCCCCGCAACAGCCTTTCCTGGGCGCGCTCGTTTGCGCCTCGCCAGTCGATGCTGCTATCCATGACGCGTTTGGCATGGTCAATGGCATCGACACATATTGCGGCTACGGGCCCGATTTCATGTGCGATCTGAGCCGCTGGCTGGGCGATGATTTCAAAGGTCGATATGTCTCCGACTATATCCGCGACGCATATCTGCCTGAAATCCCCATCTTCCATCTCGTCGGCGGGTTGGACAAACTCACCGAAAGTGAGGTAGACGATGCCGATCCGCAGGATGGCTTGCCAAATTCTCTTGAGTCATGGATTCGCCGCGATGGCATGTTCTGCCTGAAAGTCAAACTCAATGGCCATGATCTTGATTGGGACGTCCAGCGCACGATTGACGTTCATGACATCGGCCGACGTGAACTCGATAAACTCGGCATCCGCGACCTGCACATCACCGCAGATACCAATGAGCAGGCCGAGGACCCCGAATATATCATCGAGATGCTCCAACGCATCCGTGAAAAATCACCAGAATGCTATGAACGCATTCTCTACATTGAGCAACCTACCGAGCGCGATCTCACTGAAAACCGACACGACATGCGCAAACTCGCGCAACTCAAACCAGTTATCATCGATGAAAGCCTGACCGATCTTGAGTCGTTTGATCTCGCTCTCGAACTCGGCTGGACTGGCATAGCCCTCAAGAGCTGCAAATGCCAGTCATCGGACATGATCATGGCTTCCCGTGCAAAAGAGCTGGGCATCGCGTACAGCGTCCAGGACCTCACGAATCCATCGCTGGCGCTCATCCATTCAGTCGGCCTCGGCGCGCGGACGTATACAATAATGGGCGTCGAAGCCAACAGCCGCCAGTTTTTCCCAGCCTCGACGCTGCAGGAAGAGCAGCGCGTCCATGACGGCATTTTCAATGTCCGCCGCGGCATGGCGTCAACCGCCAGCCTCAAGGGCAATGGTCTCGGCTACCAGATGAATCTGATGCAATAGCCCACCACTCTGCCGGCACACATATGAGCCGCCTGTCCCGACAACGGGGTGGCGGCTTTTGTATTTTCTGGTTACTGGTAATTTTTTTTATTCTGTTAGACAAAAATTGGTGCCAACATTGCACTATCTCAATGGGAGTACAGTGTCCCAGACAAAATGATCATCTGAAATCTGTGTTTCGCAAAGCGCCGGGACTCGCTTGAAATGGACGCGAAGGGAGAAAGTGCGATGGGCCTTTACACCTACACTGCGGATGTTCACGAGGCGCGCGTCACTGGACAGATTGCAGCCGACGATCTACCGCAGGCGATCAAAATTCTCAGATCCAGAGGCGTACATCCCAACTCCATAGAGCTCTCATCGGCCGGTGAGCGAAGTGGCCGCTCGGGAACTGAGATTGAGCGCGTCTGGCTCTACAGACATCTCGCCGATCTGCTTTCATCCGGCCTGTCCCTTGCCCGCGCATTATCCACGCTGGCCCAGGATATTCCGACGTCGAGCAATTCGGCCATATTGCGTACAATGGCACAACTGGTCGCCACGCATGGCCTCACCATGTCCGAGGCGATGGAGCAATATCCACGCATGTTTGGCGACTATGGTGTCGCCATCGTACGTGCCGCCGAAAAAGCCAATCGTCTCCCGGACAGTCTTCGCATGCTTGCCGGCTATCTCGATACCAGCAATCGCATCAGACAGAAGGTTATGGCGCCTGCGATCTACCCGATCGTGATAATCATCTGGATGGGCATAATTCTTATGTTCCTCATGAATTTCATAGTACCCAAATTCCTCGCTATGTTCACAGAGCTTGGGATGACCGCCGACAGCTTCCCTCTGCCCACTCGAATAACCATGTGGTTTTCCGAA
>CAYSRY010000434.1:0-1483 GCA_964433395.1 uncultured Armatimonadia bacterium
GTGTTGGATGCTTGTCAGCCTGCACCCGCACGATGCCCCTGTGCGGTCCGGCGGTTGTTGCCTCAGTCGTCCGCAGGGGAACCCAGATTGCCATCCGGTCCATTGCCTGCAGATTGGTCTCCGGCAGTGGCCACCGGTAACTGGCAAGCTGATCTACGCTACCGTTGGCGATGACTGCCGCTCCGCCTTGCCAGACGCCGTCTATATCGACTTCCACGCGCACATTTTCCACATCGGCAAAGGCGTCAAGCACCGCTCCAAAGCCGTTCACTTCATCTCGCCCCATATACACTGTCAGCGGTCTGTCTGTAAACATTTCAGCCCATAGTGTCTCATTCGTCACGGGCTGCGAAGTCAGGCTCAGCGCAACATTAACAGGGCACCCTGTCTTCTCGGCCCAATATTGCCGCGTCTTTGTCGGGTGAGTCACCATATCAAGCAGTGCCGAAATCATTTCCAGACGAGAGAAGCCCTGATGCGCCATGATCCAGCCGTCGTAACTGTCCGCCGCCGCAATCTGCGCTTCGCCTGCTTCCACATCCGAAGCGAACTCGCGCACCATTGTGACGCTCAGACTGTTGACATCTGCATTCGCTTCATCTTCCGGTGCGGGCGCCTTGTATCCGGCTTCATGTACAACGGTCTGATAAATCGCCAACTGGCGTTTGAGCTGCTCAAGGCGCCACTCTGCTTCTGCGGTGTACTGCGGCCCACGCAATGCGTCAAAGCGCAACAGGTGCCCATAGGCTGGAGCGTTGTGGAAGCTTGCCCCGGTGCCAGGCCAGGAGCTGCTCTCCTTCGTCACGGAATCATTCCGCGCAAAATTGATCCCCCACACATCCCCAGTCGGCAGGGGCATCCGTCCGGTTGGATTGCCCGCCCCGTCGCGTACCTCGAAACTCGCCAGATCTATTGCGATCTCGCAGACCCATGCATCTTTCTCAAAGCCGACTGCGTGCTCCCAGATGCACTCCCAGTCCTTGTCGTGTTGCCATGCGTCATACTCTGCGTTATTCGGATTTATCTCAAGTTCACAATAACTCGAGTGATCATGATTCGCATCTATGAAAACTTCCGCTGATTCGTCGCGCCATACGTAGAAATCATCACGTGTCTCATCCGCTTTCAGGTCTTTGGGCTTGCGCGTATACAGTCTGAAAGCGATGTACAGGTGGTCATCGTCATAGCAGGAAAAAACTCGGGTCTGCTGTTTCGCTACTTTGCCCTTTGTTGTCAGCCAGTCCTCATCGCCAACCGATGCGCCTTCCCAGCATGCGTCATCAAGTACGCCGTCAATCTGCGGTGGCGCATCTGTCTTGCGCAGCCGCGCCTGATATAACTCATATACTGCGATGTCATCCGCATATATTGCCGATTCGCCTGCGTTATATACAGAGACACTCATCCCGGCTATACCTGTGGGCACGGTAATAGTTGACTCCACATATTCCCAGTCACCAGAAGCCAATGGCACATGGATGAT
>CAYSRY010000434.1:1493-2030 GCA_964433395.1 uncultured Armatimonadia bacterium
GCCGCCATATGTATAGAAATCCACCAGCAGGCCACATTCGGAGTTCCCCTCAGACTTCACCCAGCCCCCTACTCTGTATTTGAGAGTCTGTGCTGTGGCAATGCCCATGGCGCCAAGCCGTCCTGCCGGGGCCACAAGCAGGCTCTGCAGGCCACTGTGAGCCTCATCGCCACATGCCTCCGCGCCGTTCCCGAACCAGCCATCCACTTGGCCGTCCTGCAGACGCTCAAAGCTCCCATTGTATATCAGGTTCGCCGCGTCAGCCCTATCGGTCTCATGTGTGCTGTCAGCCATGCAGGGAAGGCATGACAGCACCAACCCCAGCATTACGATTACCGCCATGAACCCTTTTCTCATCCGCGTGTCGTCCTTTCACTCCGGGGCATGGGGAAGACTGAAAGCCTGCCTTCGCCATTCCGCTTTGTCACATAATATCTGCCATATGCATTCTGACCTTTACACACTGCTTACTTCTTCGCCATTGCTTCGCCAGATTACTTCCTGTCACTTTATTATAGAGAAATCCTAGCCCTGCTG
>CAYSRY010000435.1:0-1995 GCA_964433395.1 uncultured Armatimonadia bacterium
CTTATGCAATGAAGACATCGCTCAGTGGCGAGGCTGCGCGTATTCGGATCCAGTTTTTGCCGATACTTTTGATTTTTGTAGGGATCGGGCATGGCGTCGCGGTGCGTCGATGGCAAGAGAAGCGGCGCAATGTCAGAAGCGTTGTGGCAACTGATGAAGTCATGGCCGAGCGAGCTTGATGGATGATCGGAAGACTTGTTGAGAAGGAGCAATCATGAGCAATCTGGCGATAGATGGAGGCACACCAATCCGGGAGAAGCCAATTTCGCCATGGCCGACATTTCCGGAGGAAGCGGCACAAGCCGTCGCTGCAGTGGTGCGATCGGGGAAGGTAAACTATCACACCGGGCAGGAAGCGAGAACCTTTGAGCGGGAATTCGCTGAGGCGTGCGGGTGTGAGTACGGGATAGGACTTGCGAACGGTACGCTTGCTCTTGAGATGGCGTTACGCGCTCTGGGCATCGGCGCTGGTGATGATGTTGTAGTGACAAGCCGGACATTCATCGCATCGGCCAGCAGCGTTGCAATGATTGGTGCGCGGCCGGTGATGGCCGATGTTGACCGTGATAGTCAAACGGTGACCGCTGAGACAATCCGGGCGGCTTTGACACCGCAGACCAAGGCGATTATCGCAGTGCACCTGGCGGGCTGGCCATGCGATATGGACCCGATTCTGGAGCTCGCGGTTGAGGAAGGCCTGAAAGTAGTGGAAGATTGCGCGCAAGCTCACGGGGCGAAATATAATGGGCAACCGGTCGGGTCAATGGGGGACATCGGGGCATATTCATTTTGTCAGGATAAGATCATGACAACCGGCGGCGAAGGCGGTGCGGTGGTCACAAATGATGTGGAGTTGTATGAGTGGATGTGGGGCTTTAAGGACCACGGGAAGAGCTATGACGCAGTATTCCGGCGGCAACATGCCCCCGGTTTTCGATGGCAACACGAGAGCTTCGGGACGAACTGGCGCATGACGGAGATGCACGGCGCAGTCGGCCGCGTGCTGCTGCCGCTTTTGCCAGAATGGGTGGAGAAACGGCGGGAGAATGCAGGATTTCTGGCGGAGAGTTTCAACTCGCTGGAAGGCCTGCGGACACCGATGCCCGGCGGCGAAATATACCATTCATTCTATAAGTTTTATACATTTGTGAGGCCGGAGAAGCTGAAAGAAGGATGGGATCGCGACCGCGTGATGAACGCAATCGCTGCGGAAGGGATTCCGGGGATGAGTGGCTCGTGCAGCGAGATTTATCTTGAGAAAGCATTTGATGGCCTGCGACCTGCAGAGCCATTGCCAGTTGCCAGAGAGCTTGGGGAGACGAGCCTCATGTTCATGGTCCATCCCACATTGCCTGAGGAGGACCTGGCGGATACCTGGCGTGCGGTGGAGAAAGTGATGGAAGCAGCGACCGTATAAAGCGTGGCCAACCCGCAAAGCGATGGGGGGATACCATGTATGCACAGTGAAAATGTGAAGGACATCCGGGGAGAGCTGCAGGCCGATGCCGAAGCCGCAGGGATAGCTGTGAATTCGGCAGGCCTGTGGGTGAAGCGGCTGCTCGATATAGTTTTCGCGGCAATCGGGCTGGTCATCGCTGCGCCGATTCTGCTGGTGGTGGCGGTGATGATTCGGCTGGAATCACATGGGCCGGCGGTGTTCGTGCAGAATCGCGTCGGGCGCTTCGGGCGGATTTTTCGGATGTACAAACTGCGGACAATGGTGAAAGATGCAGAGGTAAAAGGGGCAGGTCTGGCCATTGAGCACAATGATGCGCGAATCACGCGAGTGGGGAAATTCCTGCGAGCGACAAGCATTGATGAGTGGCCACAATTCCTGAATATCCTGAAAGGCGATATGAGTTTCATCGGGCCGCGCGCGTTGCCGACACCATATCTGGAGCGCTGGAATCGGCGGCAGAGGCTGCGCCTGCTGATGCCTCAGGGGATGAGCGGTCGCTCGCAGATCATGGTTCGCAATGACGCACCATGGCCCGA
>CAYSRY010000436.1:0-1966 GCA_964433395.1 uncultured Armatimonadia bacterium
ATCTCCGAACTGACCGAAAACCGCGAATCCTGCCTCCTCGTGCAGGTTACCGCCAAAGCAACCAACGTATTCCGCGGCCGCCTCCGCATGACAAACATGAAGGCCTGTGAGGTCCTGCGCCCATGCGTCGGCGCGCCCCCCGCCGCATTCGCCACCGAGACATCCACTGACGCCAATTTGCCCGCAGAGGCCACAGAATGTGCCTCAGCGCCGATTTCAGACACCCCCGGCGAGATTACAGTGCGCTGGTTCAATCAGCCATATCGCGCCAATCAATTCCCGCCCGGCACTGAACTTGTCGTCGCCGGCACCCCAAAATTCAAAGGCAAGACAATCTATTTCGTGGTGTCTGAATGCCAGATTGCAGACCCAGATCCGGCCTGTTCACCCGGCCTGAATGTCGGTGGTCTCGTCCCCGTCTACAGCCATATCGAAGGCATCAGCCCCGCCATGCTGCGCAATCTCATTGCCTCGGCATTGGAGCTGGAAGCATCGCTGCCAGAGGGCCTCGTGCCACCCGAGTTTGTCGAGCGACGGGGCCTGCTGTCACTGCGAGAAGCGTTGTGGAAATTACATTTTCCGCAGAGTGCGGAAGACTGCGACGCGGCCCGCCGGCGCATTACCTATCAGGAAATGCTGGCGCTCCAGCTGCAACTTGCGCGCCGCCAGCAGGCTTTACAGAAACCCGCATTCGGCAAGGGCCTCACCGTGTCAGATGCCCTGTATTCCGAATATCTCGCTGCCCTCGATTTCGCCCCTACAGGTGCCCAGCGCCGCGTTATGGCCGAAATCACAAATGATTTCGGCTCGGATGAACCGGGCCATCGCCTCATTCATGGTGACGTCGGATCCGGCAAAACTGTGGTGGCCGCATGGGCGCTGTTATGCGCGGCACGAGCGGGCAAGCAAGGTGCTGTCATGGCCCCGACCGAGCTGCTCGCCGAACAACATTTCCGGACGCTTTCAAAGCTCTTTGAATCGCTGGGGATTCGACCGCTGCTGCTGACCGGCAGCATGAGTGAAGCACACAAGCGCGAGGTGCGCGAAATGCTCGCAAACGGTGAGGCTCAAGTGGTCGTGGGCACGCACGCTCTCTTTCAGGACAGCGTTTCATTCGCGGATCTAGCAGTTACAGTCATCGACGAGCAGCACCGTTTCGGACTTCGTCAGCGCGCCGCTCTGGCCGCCAAAGGCATTCGGCCAAATGTGCTTGTGATGTCGGCGACCCCCATCCCGCGCACCCTCGCTCTGACTTTATACGGTGATTTTGACATATCTGTGATTGATGAGCTCCCGCCGGGCCGTCAACCCGTCCAGACGAAGCTGCTGGCTGAATTCCGGCGTCCGGGCGCACTGAAGCGGCTGGCGATGGAGCTGGGCAAAGGTCATCAGGCCTATGTTGTCTGCCCACTGGTGGCGGAGGGCGAAAATGGTGACCTCGCAGCCGCAGAGGGCGTCTATGAGACGCTCCGCAACGATCTCGCCGTCTATCCGGGGGGCAACGATGCGACTTTGGGGCTCGTGCACGGACAGATGCCAGCCGATGAGCGCGAAGCTGTCATGGAACGTTTCCGCACTGGCGACGTTCAGGTGCTTGTGAGCACCACCGTTATAGAAGTCGGCGTCGATGTGCCGAATGCGACCATGATGCTGATACTGAATGCCGAGCGCTTCGGACTGGCGCAACTACACCAGTTGCGGGGGCGCGTGGCCCGCTCCAGCACGCAGGCATACTGCGTTCTGCTGACCACCTCACGCGACGATGAGACCCTCGCACGTCTGCAGGTGCTTGAGACGACGACCGACGGTTTCAGAATTGCCGAAGAAGACATGCTGCGCCGGGGCCCCGGCGAAATGGCCGGATTCGCCCAGCATGGCCTGCCGGATGTGCATATGGCGGCATTGCTTGCAGATACGCAGACACTCGTCACAGCGCGGGAGGATGCACGCGATATACTTGCGCAAG
>CAYSRY010000437.1:0-1951 GCA_964433395.1 uncultured Armatimonadia bacterium
ATTCCGTGAGCTTCTTGGTGCGAATGAGTTTGTTGTAGCGCCGCTTGTAGCACGCGGACAGGGAATCGGCGTAGTCTATGCCGATAATCTCATCAGCAAACGTCCAATATCGCGAGCCGACGTTCAGTTGCTCACGTCGCTCACAAACCATGCGGCGATGGCAATTGACAGCGCGTCAGCGTACGAAGAGGTGCAAAAGAGAGCCGCAGAACTTGGAGAAGCCAATGCGCAATTGACCGCAGCTCAGGGACGTGTCGTCGCTGCGGAACGCCTCGCTGCCATTGGTGAGATGACTGCAATTATCGCGCACGAGATACGCAATCCACTCAGCACCGTGGGCGGTTTTGTAAACCTGATGTTGCGCAAACCTGACGATCCCGATCGAATCAAACGATACGCTGCAATTGTCTACGACGAGGTTACACGTCTCGAAAATATTCTTGGTGGTCTGCTCGCCCTGTCGCGCCCCGCAAGACTCAAATTCCGCTGGTCAGATATTACAGACATTATCATCGACGCCGTCGAACAGTTGCGCCAGACTTTGGAACGCGATGACATTGACATTAGCGTTGAATGTGATCCGCATCTTCCGCCCATCTATATTGATCGAGATCAGATGCGTCAGGTTATCGATAATCTGATGCACAACGCAATCGATGCAATGCCAAATGGCGGACGGCTGTCCCTCACTGCGTTCGCTACACGTGAAAATGAAAAGCATGTGCTTGTGACTGTTGGCGACACTGGAGTGGGAATTGAGCCAGAGAACGTAGAAAAGATATTTAAGACTTTCTTTACAACAAAAGAGAGTGGTATGGGGATCGGGTTGGCGCTGTGCAGAAAAATTGTCCACGACCATGGCGCGACGATGAATTTCCAGAGCGAAGTAGGACAGGGCACAACATTTCGACTCGAATTTCCGACCGAATATGATGAATTAAGAACGGCTGGCATTGCAGATGAAGATCCAGAGGGTGGATCGAAAGGAGAGTAAACGTATGCCCACAGTTCTGCTTGTAGAGGACGACAGGAATCAGCGTATGCTCTATACCGAGGAATTGAGCCTAGAAGGGTATGACATCATCGAGGCAGTCAATGGTCTCGATGCAATAGCGAAAGTCAAACAAGGCGGCATTGATGTCGTCGTGCTTGACATCGCTATGCCGGGAATGGATGGTGTTGAGACACTCAGCAGAATTCTCGACATTGATAATGAGATGCCAGTGATCCTCAACACCGCATATAGCAGTTTCAAAGATGATTTCATGACGTGGGCAGCCGAAGCTTATGTCGTCAAATCCGCTGATCTGTCAAGCCTCAAAACACAGATAGCCGAAGCGCTGAAAAGACATGGCATTCAACCACCGACACCAGGTGGAGACGAGAACTGAAAATGGCTGATATTGGGCATAGAGGCAGGGTTGATATTGCGACGGCATTGCAGAGGTGTGTCGCTATTGTTCTCGCGGGAGGGCAGGGACAGCGCCTGTCCCCGCTGACAAATAACATGGCCAAGCCGGCTGTGCGCTTTGCAGGGGCTTACCGGATGGTGGATTTCACCCTCAGTAATTGCATCAATTCCGGGCTGCGCCGTGTCTATCTGCTGACGCAATATGCCTCCAGTTCGCTCAATCGCCATATCCGCAAGGGATGGGGGACGCTCCTCAGCGATGACCTCAACGAGTTCATTGATCTCATTCCGCCACAAAGAGTCTACGCTGAACGCTGGTATGCTGGGACCGCTGACGCAGTTTTTCAGAATATCAGTCTGCTGCAACATGAACGCCCAGAGCATGTTGTGCTGTTGTCTGGCGATCACGCGTACAAAATGGATTACCGGGAAATGCTGGCAGAGCACATCAACTCCGGGGCGGACCTGACTATAGCCTCCATCGCATTGCCTGTTGGGCAGTGCTCGCAACTTGGTGTTGTGCAGGCCGATGCCACCGGA
>CAYSRY010000438.1:0-1343 GCA_964433395.1 uncultured Armatimonadia bacterium
TGAGGGCGTCGGCCCCCTCGGCGATGATGTGCTTCATGTTTTCGTGGGCGGCCTTGTCGCCGCGGCGGGGGAATTCTTCGACCCCTTCGCCCATGACCTCGGAAAATTCGGAGGCGTAGTTGACGCGGCTTCCGCAGGTTACATTCCACTCGAAAGTGGTGATTTCGGTCTGCGCCCACCGGCGCATGTGGTCTGCGAGCGCAGCGGCCGAAGTGTATGCGCCAGTGTAGAATCCCCCGTGGCCATCATCGTTGACGACCAATTGTTTTGGCAATATCTGAGATGACATTGCAGAGACCTCCCTTGAGAGGGCGGGTAATCTGGATTTTTTTGTGTGGTCGCGCGGTCGAAATAGTCTGGTTACAGAGCCCGCTCAGACAAGAGCGGGCTCTTTTTGTGACGGTTATTTGCGGAGCTCGATCCAGACTCCGTCGAGAGCGGGAACGGTGATGGGATCGGCGAGATCTGCGGATTGGTGTGAGAGCAGGCGGTGGCCACGTGTGCCGAAGCCATTGACGGAAGCAGTGCACTGACGGTCTTTGTTGTCGAGATTGACCAGCGCGATGAGAGCGCGGTCGCCGTCTGTCCAGACGTAGCGGCGGAGGAGATTATCGTCCGGATCGCTGACAGTGGCGAGGGAATCGTCGCGGCTGCCATTCCAGAGATAGCGGCCCGCCTTGGCGAGGAGGTTATTCCATTTGATGAGCTTGTGCATGTAGCGGCCATCCGTTGCGCCCCAATCGTGGCCGCCCCAGAATGAGAGGCCGCGGCCGCCCTGGGCGAAAATCGCCTGTATCTGGGCGTCGAGGAGCTGCGGATCGCTCCAGATGGTTTTGCCGCCGATTGGGTAGATGATGGACGAGCAGAAAATGAGTGGAGTGTCGCAATGGTCGAGGGAATCCTGGAAAGTCTGGATGCCCATTTCGATGCTGCCAATGTCGGCGTCTTTGGTCCACATGTCGGAATAGTCTGCCGGGAGCGTGTAGTGCGGGATTTCCGGCTCAGTCATGAATTTTGACGCTTTTGAGACGTCGATGGTGGCACTTTTGATGGCGCCTGCGTAGTCATATCCGGCAATCCATGCCTGCATTCGGGCTTCTGGATTGGCTTTGCGGGCGGCGTCGCGGATGACGCGGACATACTGCGCGCCCTGCCACGATCGGAAGCTGATCCACTGTTCGTAGTAGCGGGCGTCTTCTTTGACATCGGCGGGCCAGTCAACGTCTTTGAGGCCGGAATAGGCAATGAATGCGGCTTTGCAGCGATCACAATAGCACAATGGCATCGCGCATTCGTAGTCGAGCATGAAACCATCTGCACCAGTCTCGGCCATTTTGTCAGTG
>CAYSRY010000438.1:1353-1948 GCA_964433395.1 uncultured Armatimonadia bacterium
TGACGAACGGCGAGATGTTGTGCCTGCGTGCGGTGGCTATGACTATGTCGCGATTGTATCGGCTGGTGTGGAAGCGAGTCACGCCAAGACGGCTGTACTGGGCGAGCATTTTGTCGATGACCGCGTCTTCGCCGGGGCCGTCATGTGCGATCGGGCCATCCCAGAGGCTGATACCGAGATGCTCAGGTGGGCCCTGGACGAGTTCGGGTAGCGGCGGGGTGACGGAAACATTCATTGTGCGCCACGGTCCGGCGCCGGAAGCAGCGACAGCGCGTGCGCGGATGTGAGAGCCGTCGGCCTGTGGTGACGCGACGACGTGGACGGCCAAAGCGGGAATGTTTTTGCTCACCGGCCATGAGAACCAGCCGGGCTTTTCGGGATCTTCGCGATCCGTGCCGCCAAGAGCTGCAGCGACTTTGTAATCAGTCGGGCGGATGACAACGTCAGTGCCGGCATCAGTTGGCGTGCAGGTGACATCGACATTGAATTCGCCGAGAGTGACTTCCTGAAGGTCCATGCCGGATGGGAGAGACATCTCGATGCGCCAGTCTTCTGGCTGGAGAAGCTCGTCGCGATTGGTGTAGAGAAGCGAGAG
>CAYSRY010000439.1:0-1944 GCA_964433395.1 uncultured Armatimonadia bacterium
TGCTGTGCGCGCGTGCATTCAGCCATGGGGAAAACCGGACCGCCATTGAGCAGGTTGGTCTGCGTCCGATGCTTACGGGAGCTGCGCTGCGGCTTTTTGTAGTGCTACAGCGCGATCTCTATTATTTGTTGGTGTTCGGTCCATACATCAGCTTCACTATTGCGCGGAGATTTCCAGAAGCCGCTGGCAGCCCTGAACTGGATTTTCTGGCACAGTGGACCTCTCCCGCCGAAATCTGTCTATTGGCAGTTGTGTATATAGCAGCAACAGCCTACTTCTTTAGTCTGGATTCGCAACGCAGCGCGCAGATTTTGTTGTTTCCACTATTGGCGCCCTTGTATGCCATTGCCGGGGTAATTGGGAAAACAGATAGCTTCGTCAGATATGTCAGCAATATTGCCGCCGGCAGCGCCGAACCGCACTACATGGTATGGTCGAGGCGGTTTAATATCGGCATAGCTGCATATATTGTGATCATGGCAGGTCTGTGGGTTGCGCTGCTTGTGTTTGTGAACAGGTGAAGTGAAACTAACAGTATGCAGCGCCACCTTCGGTGGGGGCGAGGCGTGGGTGTTCTCTGCGTTCTCTTCGCATTGGCAGGCACAGTGATCAACTTGCTGCATGAGCAAGCAGTGATGAGTGGTTGAGAGTAGCGATTCTGCGGCGCGTGATGAAACCATTCGGGGGTGCATGGCAAATGCGCAATTGCGAGCACCAGACTGATGATGGAGGGGGCAATCGGAGCTGTTTCTCAGCGAGATGGTGTCTTCTGATTATTGTGGTTTGTCTGCTGGCCTTTGGGAGTTTCATAGTGACACTATTGGTGCTCCCCCTAATCTTGCCCGATAGAGGATACCTTGATTGGGGTGACGCCACGTTCGATTCCGAGGAGTGGAAAGCAGTCGAGGCCGGTGGCCCGGATAGCCCACGAGGAACAATGGTCAGTGACCTTCTCGCCAATCACGAACTCATTGGTTTGACCCGTGAGCAAGTTCGCGAGCTGTTAGGGGATCCTGAGTTCGCCAACACAAGTAGGGGGAGGAGTTCGAATCAGGTTGAGACAGCCCCCGAGTGGATCTATGTACTTGGAATGTACAGCGGCTTCCGCATTGATGAGGATATTCTCGTCATAAAATTTGACGCCAATGACCGGGTTAAGCGCTGGCAGGTACGGCCGACATGAAGTCGTGAACTCCTGTGGGAGCATGGGGCGATGGAGTAGTGAGCAGCGTGCGTCTCCGGCCCTGTATAAGGAGGGTAAATATTGTGATGGAATGGAAGCAGCGTTGTTTCTGGATGCTTATTGGTGGATTGGCGGCAGGAGCGGCCATTAGCGCAACTTATACGTATAGTCACTTCCGAGTCGAGAATGTGATCTATGGCCGCTCGGATGCACGCCATGCGGTGCCTAACCTGGAAGCAATCGCGGCCATTGGCTCCAGGGCAGTTCCAAGTTTCTGCGCCGCCATCGCGATAGAGTGGCACCCATCAGCAGATGTGGCTTCGGCGCGAATTATCGCCTGGACGCGTGCTCTCGGGGCAATCGGTGATGCACGAGCTCTTCCTACCCTCATTGCACTGGCTTCAGATCCTCATCCAGTGATGCGGAAATGGGCAACTCTATCACTATGGCGTCTCGGCGATGCAAGAGCTCTTGAAGCTCTCAAAAGCCTTGCTGCCGATGACCCGGACCCTGAAATACGCCAGATTGCGCGTGATGCGCACGACGCGCTTGCACACGGAAAGGTTAAATAACAGCCCAGCAGACTCGTCACCTGCGATGCCGGCAATGAATTGGAGGCATTCCCATCATGAGCCCTAAACAATTGGGCGTAGCCGTAAGTGGATTTTTTGTGCTGCTCAGCGCGCTCGTGGTGCTTGAGGTGCAACTCTTGATAGTGAACGGAAAGCTTGAGAATACCTGCGATCTTCTTCAGCTCACGC
>CAYSRY010000440.1:0-1936 GCA_964433395.1 uncultured Armatimonadia bacterium
CGCATTGAGGCGCACAGGTACGACTTCCTGGTCAAAGACCTCCGGCGCTGGCTCGACGCGTGCCGATGCTGCGCGCACCTCAAGCCGGACTTTCTGCGGGGTTTTTGTTACAAGGGTCAATGATGCCCGGGTATCGCCAACGCCGAGTGGTTTGGTGATTTCTATACTTTGCCAGTCATCACTCAGTGCCACAGCTGTCTTTGAGTAAAGCCAACCATTGCCGGAGAGCACCATCGGCCAGATCTCTCCACTACCCCTGACTTCTGCCACGAACGTCACCAGACGCCCCCCAGGCAACCCTGTAACGGCCACCTGGATACCCTCAAGCGCACTGTTGCCAGGGGTCCGAGCAACTACGATGGGGACATTATCCTCGTGTAACACATCGATCGTCGAAGGAGTTTCAGTTCTGTATGCAGTAAACCCACCAGTGGGCGCGCTCAAATCAGCATTCCAGACTGTCTCTTGCGCCATCGCCGCCGTGAGCGATACCAGCACCAAGAGTACCAATGCGATAGTGAGGTGTGCATTCCGCATCCCATCAACTCCGCCCGTTAGAACGTTCTCCACGAGCGTTCATCTTCCCCCAGCATCACTCATATACCTTTGCAATACATTGTCTATCCCAAACTGACGTCTGCTTCCGACGGTTCCCTAAGCCATATGTCCTCGACTTCATCCCGTACTGTTGCAAATGGGTCATCGGCCAACAAATCTGCTACAAAACCGGCCTCCGGAGCATACGTATCCAACCCAAGGCGGCGATGAAGAGTTGCCGTATAATCGAGTGCAGCCTCCTCTTCTCCGTGGCAAACAAACACATTCCGCAACCCACGAATCTTAGACGTCCATTTGAGCATCTGGGGCAAATCGGCGTGTGCCGAAAATCCGCTCAGTGTCTCTATGGTAGCATTCACCGGAATGTTGCGACTAAACAGCTTGACCTGTTCGACACCACTCTGCAGGATCTGGCCAAGCGTTCCTGCGGCTTGAAAGCCAACAATCAGCACCGTGTCATTTGCGTGAGGCAAATGATTGCGGAGATGATGACGTATTCGGCCAGCTGTGCACATACCGCTTGCCGAAATGATGATGCACGGCCCCTCAACATCATTGATTGCTTTCGACTCCGCCACACTCCGACTGAAGCTCAGACCAGGAAACTCTGTTGGCTGATCTCCATGCGCAAGCAATGCAAGCGCGTCTGCGTCAAAACACTCACGATGTTTCCTCACGATCTCCGTCGCACGAATGGCCATCGGGCTGTCCAGAAATACAGGAATGACAGGAATATGTCCACCCTCAACAAGTAAATTCAGCGCATACAACATTGCTTGCGAGCGTCCGACTGCGAATGCCGGGATCACAAGATGCCCCTTGCGCTCTATCACTTCACGAACAATCTCAGCAAATCTATCGGATTGTGCGTCAATGTCGGGATGAATTCTGTTGCCGTAGGTAGATTCAGTCACCAAAAAGTCAGCTTCCGTGACCTCCTCGACATCGCGCAACAACACTTGATCATCGCGCCCCAGATCGCCGGAGAAGACAATCTTCCGCGTCTCATTGTCCTCATTTGCCCACACTTCAAGAAGCGCGGATCCAATGATATGTCCCGCATCGCGAAAACGCACCTGAACGCCCCCGGCTGCTTCCGTCAGCTCTTCGTAGGGCACTGCCCGTACCAACGCAAGTGCTGGGCCGACATCCTCTGCCGTATACAGTGGTTGGGGTGGCGGACCTACACGCCCATGTTTCTGCCATTTCTGTAAATCGTATTTGGCGTCTTCCTCCTGTATGTGAGCACTATCCATAAGCATTACTTCCAATAGATCCGCAGTGGCCTCTGTGGTGACTATATCGCCCTTGAAGCCGCTGGCTACCAGTCGTGGCAACAACCCGCAATGATCAATGTGCGCATGTGTCACCAAAACGC
>CAYSRY010000441.1:0-229 GCA_964433395.1 uncultured Armatimonadia bacterium
TGCGTATGGACGACCTTGCGGGTGGCGGGATCGAATACAAAAAGTGTCGTGTCGGCAATGCCATAGAGTTTGCCATCGTGGCCGAGGCGCATGAGGCCTATCTCGTGGGCCCCCTCGACAGGAGCAGTGGTGAATGAGATTTTCTTGGTGTCCCAGTCGAGGAGGAAGAGGACTGCTTCTGTAGCCTCGCCGGTCGCTCCGTGACCGCCCGCGATGGAGGACCCGCAGA
>CAYSRY010000441.1:239-1930 GCA_964433395.1 uncultured Armatimonadia bacterium
GACCATTGACATGACACAATGGCCTGGGATGAGGTCGGTATGTTTGAGGAGGGAAATCTCGCCGGTTTCAATATTGTAAATGCCAATGCCGCCACCAACGTAGCCATAGCCTGGATTTCCGGAGATCATCACGTGTTTGCCGTCTGGATGTGCACATGCACCCCATGGAACATTGATGTCGGGTGCAAATTCAGCGACAAGTTTGGGGTTGGGCTCTTGCGCGGCCGCGATAAGTTCTTCGGGCTTCTGTGCAGTGAGGGCGATCTGCGTGATGCCAAGCCAAGGATTGCCAGCGGCAGCTTTCACTGTTCGGGCGCTGACAGTGTGCCTGCCTTTTTTGAGGTTGAATGGGCCAAAGACCTGGGCAGGACCAGGTGCGACAGCGGCTGCATTGCCTTCATACGGTTTGCCGATTTCCTTGCCATCAAGGGCGAATCTGACAGTACAATAGCCGGGCGACTTGAACGGTGCTATAACCAGATAGTGCAACCCTTTTTCAGTTGTGTTCAGATCGAAGTGGACGGAATCACCGTACTTGTCAGCACGGAAGAGTACGAGCTTGTAATCGGCGATGTAATCAATTTTGCCCGCATCGGTGTGAGCGAGTTTGGTGAGATCTTCGGCGAGCACGCCGCCTGATATGGTCGCCGGCGTTCCGGCCATGTTCCAAGGCTTGGACGTGTCATGGATATAGAGCATGCCGCCGCTATAGTGGCCGCCAATGATGTATTTGCCCTGGGTGGCAAAGCCCTTTCGGGCAATCGCGCTGGGTTCATATGTGAGGGTGTCGGCGATGGGGTCGTAGACCGCTTCACGCGAAGGATGAGCGGAATTGCAGTGAACCTTGCCATCAGGCCCGCCGGTGAGGACACGGATGACGCTGCCTTCGGATTTGTAGTCGAAGTCGATGCGGCGTGTGGTGCCATCAGGAGATTGAATGACCATGTATTTATCCACGAGGCTGTATGCAGTGAGCTTTCTCCCATCAGGGAATATGCCGGTAGTCTGGCCCCAGTAGATTGATCCGGAGGGCGCCTTCGGTCCCATTTCAGCGCGGGGAATTTCGGTGGCAATGCCGCCAGCAAGTCGGTAGTTGTGGTTGCCATCTTTGAGTGTGCATTGGCCATAGATAGTGCCGTCGATGGCTCGGTAGACAGTTGCAGTGCCTGTGGTACGCTGGTCCGCCGGGACCAGCTGAACCATGTCGCCGGTCTGAGAATTGTATGCGACGATATTTCCCCGCTGGGTGCCAATGCCACCATATACCCAGCCATCATCAGCGATGGCGAGGCGGTTGAGGTATTGTTCCTTCTCGTCCATTTTACCGTGGAATTTCGCCTCGCGAGTTTTTGGATTGAATGAGACGAGCGCAGTGCCGCTGTAGCCGCCCGCCCATATCGTGCCATCCGGGCCTTCCTCGAACCACAAATATGCAGAAGCCTGATTGGTTGGTCTGTCATGCCATGACCAGGCGCGCGTATCTGGGTCGAATTCGAGAAGCACGTTGCCCTGGGCAGTGTAGAATTTGCCATTTGAGGCGAGACATGAGCCATAGGCAGGGGAATTGCCTACACCGTCGGGTGTGTCGATGCGTGTGGATTCGCCCGAGTCTATATCGGTGACGAGAATCCACCCACTGGAACAGAGATCGAGTGTATTGCATATTGTGAGCGAGTGACCAGCTGCGTCTT
>CAYSRY010000442.1:0-1900 GCA_964433395.1 uncultured Armatimonadia bacterium
CATTGGGGAATTACACTGTTGAGTTTTGATTGACGGGCGACTGATGCAGCACGGGAGGCGATTTGTTATGGCATGTAGCAGCGCACTGGCTTTGAACGGCGGCAGCCCCGTGGTGACAATTGAGAATCCTGAGCAGTGGCGACGGCCAATTGATGAGGAGTTGCGGCTGATTCGTGAGCTTCTGGAGACAGGCAATATTTCGGGTGAGGGGCCGGGCTCGGGAATGCCAGACGAGTTTGAAACGGCATTCAAGAAATACATCGGGGCGAAATACTGCATGACGATGGATCATGGTTCGACGGCTCTTTCGGCGGCGTTCTATGCCGCAGGCGTGGGGCCCGGTGATGAGGTAATCGTGCCGACCATCGGTTATCTGGGGACATATGGAGGCGCGCTGCATATGGGGGCGCGTCCAGTTTTCTGCGAGCCGGACCCGGAGACCTTGCTGATTGATCCTATGGACGCAGAGAGGCGCATCACGGAGAAAACCCGCGCGATCGCGTGTATTCACGCCGGTGGGAACGTGTGCGATATGGACGCGCTTCTGGAGATAGGTCGGAAGCATGGTGTGGCAATCGTCGAGGACGGCGCACATATCCACGGCGCGGAATGGGACGGGAAAAAGATCGGGAGCTTTGGTGATGTTACCTGCTTCAGCCTGCAAGGAGTTACCCCTTCCGGGAAACCGGTGGCCGGAGGCGAAGGCGGCATCATCACGACACAGAGTCGGGAATACTATGAGCGCATTCTGGCTTTTGGTCACCTGCACCGGAGTGGTCTGCCGGGGGAGTTCACGCTTGAGCCCTATACGATGCTGGATGCTGAGACGCTTGGGCAGAAACTTCGGGCTCATCCGCTTGGGTTGGCGGTCGCGAAGGTATCGCTGGATTCGCTTGATGACCGGATTATGAAGAATGACAGTTATCGGGAGCGCGTGTTCGAGGCTATTGGGAAGCTGCCCGGTCTGCGGCCAGAGGGCGAGTATGCGAAGGCCCGGCGCATCAGCCTGTACGACCAGTTGAAAGTCATCTATGATCCGGCGGCATTTGCTGGGCTGCCGGTGAGCCGATTTGTTGAGGCACTGCAGGCAGAAGGTGCGCCTGTGAAGATGTGGGGCTGGCATCTGGAGCACATGCGGAGTATCTTCCGGAATGGTTATGACTGGTGGGGCGAAGGTCGCGGACCACTGGGAGATGGCTGGATACGAACAAAGCCAGGCGACTATCCGCTTGCGGAGGACCTGATGAGCCGAACGATAGGAATTCCGGATTATGTCGAGCCGGTGGATGGATTCGTCGAGCAGATTGTTGAGGCATTTGAGAAGGTTGTGGGAAATTACAGGCAGTTGCTGTAAAAGGATGTGGTGATGGAAGAGCGCGGGAGCTTTCGGCTCCCGCGTTCTGCTTTCTGCGTGATGAATGAGAGGGCTATTGAGCGGGGAGGATTTCTGGAACCTGTTCGCCAGCTTCGGCCATGCGTCGTTTGAGTATTTCGGCGAGTTCGGCCCTGGTGTCTGCATATTGGGGGGCGCGGACGAGGTTGTTGCGTTCGTACGGGTCCGTCTGAAGATCGTAGAGGAAGTCTTCGTAGTACACGTCGCTTTCGCCGACAATGTCGGGGATGGAGACGGAGTATTTCCACTGCATGGTGTGAATAGCCCGTCCACACTGGCTTTCACTAATCTGTATGAAAACTTCCTGGGGCCAGTTTTCAATCGTGCCATCGACGATTCCCTGGAGTGGGAGCCCTCGAACCTGCTCTGGAAGTGATGTCTGAGCGGCGGTGAGAATAGTCGGCGGAATGTCGATGAGGCTGACGAGGTCTTCGACGACCGTGCCACCGGTAAAGCCCGGGCCACATGCAATCATCGGGATGTGTGTGCAGCCATCATGGCACGAGC
>CAYSRY010000443.1:0-1880 GCA_964433395.1 uncultured Armatimonadia bacterium
GCCAGCGCAGCAGCAGCGGCACGTGGGCGCAACTGTCGAGGCCTGGCGGCCCCTTCTGCACGGCGCCGTGGTCGCCGAGGTCTCGATCGGCATGCGCGGTGGCATCGGACGGATGCTCATCCAGCTCGCGGGCCAAGGCTCGAGCGACCCGGCCGCACCGTGGGGCCCGACGTTCGGATCGATCGCGCTCGGGCTCGTTGCCGCGGCATCCGTCGCAGTGCTCGGACTTGGACTAAAGAACTACCGCAGGGGAGAGGCCACCGCATGACCAGCGCTCACGACGATAGCTGGTACCCAGTAATCACTGCGTGGCTCTGAGTTGTTCATATGGACAATTGCACCCAGAGTAACTATGACTCCGGCGAGAATGATGGCACACGAGGCAATAAAATGCGGTGAGCCAATCATGCGCCGGTGAGCCCTGCGCCTGACCTCGGGATCCTCGTAGCGCAGCCTGGCTTTTATCTCCTGAGCCAAATATGGCGGTGGCGGTGGCGGATCGGGAATCTCAGCATCAGTCAGAACGCGAAAATCATCTGAGCAATTGGTCAGCCCAGCCTCGGGAATGTCCCGCAACTCGTCAGCAGGCAGCGTTATCTCGTCCTCGGAATGCTGCTCTGAGATTGGCGCGTCCCAGTGTGCAGGCGCCACATCTGTTTTTTTGTTTCCGCAAAAATGGGACATTCAGGTATCTACCTGCTCATCGTCCTGAGATTGGATTTAAGCCTGGTTGATAGAGCCGCACGTGCACGAGAGAGGCGTGATTTGACAGTGCCTATACGACAGCCAATGACTGCCGCCGCTTCCTCGTACTCCATACCTTCCAAATCGATCAGGACGAGCACCTGTTGATACTTTGCAGGAAGTTGCCTGATGACTGAATGAACGAGGTCGCACGTCTCCGCGCGTTCGGCTATGCGGTGTGGCATGTATGTCTCGTCAGGGACGAGGCGTTGGACATAGCCATCGCTCGTTCGAATCTGTGCATCGAGCGATGGCCCTTCGATCTGACGTTTCCGTTTCATGCGTCGGAGTTCATTGATAGCAGCGTTCATGCCAATGCGGTAAAGCCATGTCCTCAGTGAAGCATCGTTTCGGAACTCAAACCTGTTGATGCGACTGAAAGCACGCAGGAAGACTTCCTGCGTGATATCTTCAGCCTCCGCAGGTCCACAGATACGATAGATGAGCGAATATATGGCCGCGTGATAACGGTCTACAATCTCGGAGAATGCCTTGTTGTGGCCTTGCTGTGCACTGGCTACAAGTTCGCTGTCGTGGACATTGTCGAGACTGTAGCCAGCGTCAAAAGACGCTGGCAACGGCATGCCACTATTCTGTCTCTGAACGGGTTGGCTATCAGCCATTGGGTTACCTGCATGAAAACCTGTTATGTGAATATACCCGCCTACAGATACAATACAAGTCTACCTCAGATATTGGCAATGAGTCAATTGATTGAGCAGCGCCTGAGAAGACCTATAGAAGCCCATGCAACAATATGGACGCGTACAACTCAGATGCGATCATACTCTGCCCCTGGATCGTGGGGTGTACACCATCAACGCTACTGATCAGATCTGCAATGCAGGTAAGATCTGTATAATCGTAGCATTCCCCGGCAAACTGTTTCTCAATCGCCATTTTTATAAACGCAAGGTTGATGTCACAGAGTGGTGCGCCGGTGCCGCTCGCCACTTTCCTCACGACCTCTGCATATGCAGCGACTTTGCCATTGCATCCGCCAAAATCACTGTACAACTCAGTGCCCCATGAACCATGCATTTTGTCAATAATCGGATTGGGGGTCATGAAGATGACCTTTGCACCCAGTTGAGTGCAGCGGTGGTATATTTCGTGCAGTTTCCCCTCAAATTCAT
>CAYSRY010000444.1:0-1868 GCA_964433395.1 uncultured Armatimonadia bacterium
GGGAAAGATCGAACACATCATAGAGCATCAGCCCAATGTCGGCATTCCATGGAACCGGGGTCGAACATTCCTGCTCCGGTTCGAGCAACTCGAAATAGGCAGGGAACTCGCGACAGCCGAAATATGGCTGGCAGAAGCATTTGCCTCCGCGCGCCCGGCGTCGGAACTGGGCTTCGAGGGATTGCTGCTGTTCGGTGAAGCGGCCCCACGGGCGGATTTCGCCGTGGAGGCGGTAGCGGACATTTTTGAGTGCCATCGTCTGGCGCTGTGTGCGGCCTTTGGCGTCACTGCCTGTGATGCTCTGGTCTGCGTCGGCAAGGATCGGCTCTGGTGGTGCGCCCTTCATCCACTTTTTGACGTTAGCTGCCGATACTTTCTCTTTGACCTCATTGCGCCGCAGCGCAATGTACGACGGCATGGCAAGCACCTCGATACGTGTGACCTGCCAGCGGAATTCCGCCTGCGTTGGGTCGCGATTTGGCTTGCAGTAGATGGCGTCAAATATCCCGCGCGCAGCCGATGGCGTGATTATGGGATAGCTGAACCGCTCTACTTTCAGCTCGGGACGAGAGAAACATGCAAAATCGCCCCACACCTCAATGACCTGATCTTTTGGTGTCATGCAGCACCTCCTCATTTTTTTTCGCTTGCTATGCGATTATGGAATCCATTGAATCTCTGGGCACCAGGCCCATGAGTTGATGGTACTCGCCAAGGTGAATGAACCAGTCAGTCGGCTCAGAAGATGGCGCTCCCTTTTTGCCTACCGGCACCGGGTCGAGCTCGTCGAGCAGGCGGGAATCCCGGCGTGGACGGAAAACGCCGACGGTATACGGGCGTGCGCGCTTAATCCATGAGCGGGAAATGCCATCTGTGCGCGCCTCTTCGCAGAGACTGTTGAAAACCTCCAGCGCAGGCTGGTAGGGGACCAGTACGTTGATTGTGGCGTTGTCGATGAGATGGTAGCGTGCGGCAACTTCGGTAAAATCGCGGATCTGCATGGCTTCTGTTACCTCGGTCTGCCTGTTCTGGATATCGCCGAGATCGTAAAGCTCGCGATAGTACCTGTCGAAAAGCCGGGCATCGCTGATGTCCATTTTGTCCGCGCCATATTCATTGAGCAACGCCTTTGTGACGTCGGCGGCCTGTGTGTATGTACCATCAGGGTACAGGCGTTTACCATCATCGGGGATGAACAGGTGGACGGCTCCTTCGGCCGAACGCCCTTCGCGATTGCACCTGCCAGCCGCCTGTGCGATGGCATCAAGCGGGCCCCACGCGCGGTAGACCACCGGGAAATCGACATCAACGCCGGCCTCGACGCACTGTGTGGAGATGAGTGTGCACGGTTGGTTGTGCTCGAGATGGGCATGTACCTCGGCGAGCGTCTGTTTGCGATGGGCCGGGCACATGCTTGTTGAGAGATGGAGAAGAGTGTCGTGGCCCCGCGACTGCAGCCTCTCGGTAAGCTCCAGCGCATGACGCTTGAGATTGACGATGCAGAGGGATTGTGGTTGTGCGGCGATGTCATCGGCAATGTCATCCCATGAATCGCGTTTCTGCAGGTCAGTCGGCCATTGTACGCGTGTGCGCCTGGAACGCTCGAAGAGCTTGAGCTCAGGAGGGGCAATCTCGCGCGGTTCCCAGCCACTTCCGCAATATTTCTGCACCGCCTGATTCAGGTGAGAAAATGCAGGCTGCGTGGCGGTCGAGAAGACGACCGTTGAATTGTAGCGCTCGGCCAGTCGTGAGAGCGTCGCAAGTGTGGGAACAGCGAGTTTTGCGGGAAGCGTCTGGACCTCGTCGAAAAGGATGACGCTATCTGCCAGTCGATGCAATTTACGACACGCACTCGGGCGGTTGGCCAT
>CAYSRY010000445.1:0-1862 GCA_964433395.1 uncultured Armatimonadia bacterium
GCTCGAAATGCGCGATCCGACCCGTCCGTTCTTCCTCCAGGTCGGCTTCCATCGCCCGCATCCGCCACTGGATCCGCCCATGGCCTACTGGAATCGCTACAAAGATCGCGAGATTCCGCCTGCGCCGGTTGGGGAGTGGGCTGCGGATTTTGACTATCCTGTCACCAAATCCGACACTACTGGCGGGCATCTCTCCGACCATCTCGTCGCCGATGCGCGCCGCGCCTACTATGCACAGTGCGCGCACCTCGACTACCAGATTGGCCGCCTGATGTACTTCATGAATCAGCGCGGTCTTGCCGCCAACACGTGGCTTATTTTCATGGCCGATCATGGCGAGCTGCATGGCGACAATTACCAGTATCGCAAGGCCACTGCCTACGAAGGGTCGGCAAAATTGCCGTTTATTGTCAGAGCTCCGCGCGCTCTCGAATGTCCGCGCAATGTCCGCTGCGACGAGCCGACCACTCACATGGACATCATGCCGACGCTGCTCGATATTGCGGGCGCGCCCATTCCCGCCTCCGTCGAGGGCGACAGTCTCGTGCCCCTCATTCATGGTGACGAGGCTCCGCAGTGGCGCGAGTTTGTCCATGGCGAGCACAACGGTTTCCTCAACCATCAGTTTGTCACCGATGGCAAGCGCAAATTTGTCTGGGACACTTTCACTGGCCGCGAGCAATACTTCGACCTCTCGGCCGATCCATACGAGACAGTCGATCTCATCGCTGATGCTTCGCGCGCTGACGAAATTCAGCTCTGGCGCCGTCGCCTCATTGACGTTCTTGTCGAGCGTCCCGAAGATGGTCTCACCGATGGCGAGCGCCTCATTCCGGGCACAAAACTCCCGGCTGTCCGTCCCGAGTTGCTCTCCGATTGATGGTGCTCCTCTAGCCATGCACGCAAAAAGCCGCCGACCTCAATGGTCCGGCGGCTTTCTCATTCCCAGATTACCTGTTGCGTCTTACTCGCTGCCCTCGGCCATCAGCTCCGGCGTCTCCGCAATGAATTCCTCAATTGACGCGATGCAGCGTTCGCCTTGCCGTTTGCGCCGGTCACTGCGGCCTTCGCGCTTATTCTTGTCCGTTGCCGGGAGCAGGCCGAAATTCGCGTTCATCGGCTGAAATCCTTCCGGCTCAGCGGTGCAGATATGCTTGGCAAGCGCCCCGAGCATCGTATCTGCTGGCAGCTCAAATGGCGCCTTCTCTTGCGCAATTCGCGCTGCATTCACCCCTGCCAGCCAGCCCGAAGCAGTACTGGGGACGTAGCCTTCCACGCCGGTTATCTGCCCCGCAAAAAGCAGATCCGCTCGTGATCTCATCTGAAATGTCGGCAGCAGCAGGGTTGGCGCATTGATGAATGTATTCCGATGTATCGCCCCGAAGCGCAGGAATTCCGCATCCTCAAGCCCCGGGATCATCCGGAAAACGCGCCGTTGCTCGCCGTATTTCAGCGAGGTCTGGAAGCCCACCAGATTATACATGGTCAATTCCGCATTCTCCGGTCGAAGTTGCACGACTGCCCACGGCCATCTGCCTGTTCGCGGGTTGTCCAGCCCCACTGGCTTCATCGGTCCGAAGCGCAGCGCATCTTCTCCTCGTGCTGCGATTACCTCAATTGGCAGACATCCTTCAAAGAGTTCTTTCGGGTCATAATCCGCATGAAGGGTCTTTTCCGCTGCAAGCAGCGCTTCCCTGAATGCCGCATACTGCTGCTTTTCCAGCGGGCAGTTTATGTACGCCGCCTCACCCTTATCATATCGTGACGCCACCCACGCGATGTCCATATTCACGCTGTCGGCATCCACGATTGGTGCGATTGCGTCATAGAAAAACATATATTCGTGCCCGGTCAGCTCCAGC
>CAYSRY010000446.1:0-1849 GCA_964433395.1 uncultured Armatimonadia bacterium
CATACTTCGTCATCTGATGGCGTCACAAGTGGCCGCCCAGCGTCTCTTCTCACCCCGGAGAGCTCCAAATCATAAGATCCGGGCTGCGGCACACAAGTAGAATACATCTCATCTCCAATGCGCGAATCCGTGCTCTGAGCCTATCAGACCTCTCTCCGCCGCTTTTTCTTTTCATAATACCTCAGCGTCAGTCGCCGTCTGAGCCCCGTCGGAAGCAACTGCGAAAGCAACGCGACACATTTATATCTGAAGCCGGGGATGCAACATAATTTTTGGATTTCCAGATCTTTCATCGTCTCATCGACGACATATTCCGCCGTCATCCACCAGCCACGCGGCACCGAATCCGGGTCGCCATTGTTGCGGGCGTGGATTTCCGTTCTCGTCCATCCGGGGCATACCACTATGAGACGCAAGGCACTCCCAGCCGTCTCCAGTGCCAATGTTTCCGTAAAACTCTTTATGTATAATTTCGTCGCATGATAGCTTACATTGCCCGGAGCGGGGAATAGAGCGGCCAGAGAGGAGATGTTGACGATGGCAGGCGCGGGGCGGGCGGACTGTCTGGCGAAGGGGCAGGTGCCCGCTGCGCCGCAGCCGGCGCAGCCTCCAATCTCGAGCAAGCTGGCTTTCGCAAGCATACCCGGAAGCGCAGCTCTCGTCAGCCGTACGGTCGCGAGGACATGCAGCCGGATCATCTCCTCCTGCGCGTCGATGTCGCAGTCGGCGAAGTCTCCGACAGTGAAAAATCCGGCGGCGTTGACGAGAAAATCCAGCCCGCCGATATGCCCGTGCACATCGCGCGTGATGCGCTCTTCGACCCGCCGGAGCTGCTTGGCATCGGTGAGGTCAGCGTCGAACACTTCGGTATCCACGCCATGGTCGAACTTGAGTTCACGCGCCAGCCGGAGAAGTCGTCCTCGGTCGCGCGCAACGAGTATGACGTCATATCCATCATGAGCCAGCCTGCGGGCATATGCCTGCCCAAGGCCACTTGATGCACCAGTCACAAGCGCAAGAGGCCGCGGGCTTCCCGCGCCTCTGGAGGTCGCTGCTGGAATTGAGAATTCGTCGTTTTCACGCATGAAAAGACACTCCTGTTCGGTCTAACCTGATAGGGCACAAAAAAGCGCGGGCCGGAATTCCGGCCCGCGCTCGGTGATGCGAAAGAGACAGCGCACTGGACCGTCAAGCGGCCAGAACTGCTGGTATGCGGATAATCACTATGATGATAGTACACCTTCAATTGTCAACTATACCAGTAGTATTGGCTATCTCACCGTGCCGACTACGCCAATGCTGCAGGGCGAACGACAGAGGCTACAGGCGCACCGGGATACCTTTGGCGGCAAGCTGCTTTTTGACCTCGCCAACGGTCGTCTCGCCAAAGTGGAAAATGCTCGCGGCCAGGACGGCATCGGCCTCTCCGTCGGTGAGAGCTTCGTACATGTCATCGGCATTTCCGGCGCCTCCTGAGGCGATGACCGGAACGCTTACCTGAGACGAAATGCGGCGCAGCAATTCGATGTCGTAGCCGCGCTTGGTGCCGTCGGCGTCCATGCTGGTGACAAGCAATTCGCCGGAGCCGCGCTGTTCGCACTCAATGGCCCATTTGACGGCGTCGATCTCGGTGACGTTGCGTCCGCCCATCGTGGCGATGCGCCAGTGGATCTCGGCGTCCGGATCGATGCCCATGCGGCCTTCTACAGTAATCGGATTGCCCTCGGCGTCAACGCGCTTTGCGTCGATTGCGACGACCATGCACTGGTTGCCAAAGCGCTTTGCGCCCTCATTGATGAGGTCGGGATTTTTGACCGCAGCGGTGTTGATGCTGGTTTTGTCAGCGCCG
>CAYSRY010000447.1:0-1848 GCA_964433395.1 uncultured Armatimonadia bacterium
AACGATTATCAGCGTTGTACTTGCTGCCACGTATGCGCTGTTGCGGCGCGACTTGATAGGCCTGTTCAGTGACGAACCAGATGTCATCCGCATCGGTGCTGAGGCATTGCTCATCCTTGCCATCTCAGAACCGTTCATCACCTCCGGCATGAGCCTCGGCGGCGCATTGCGCGGAGCGGGAGATACGTGGTCGCCGCTGTTCATCGCGTTTGTCAATTTCGCAGTGCTCGCGCCGATCGGCAGCTATGTGATGGCGATTACAATGCACATGCAGACGCGTGGGGTGTGGCTTGGGCTGAATACGGGTTTCATCGTGGCATTCTTCCTGTTGGCTGCGAAATTCCGCAGCGGCGCGTGGAAGAAACTGAGACTCACCTGAGCGCTTACCCGCTACACGAGAATGCCCTGACGAGCTGTGGCAGAGCTCTCTGCGGCAGCTCTTCTTTTTTTTATAATTCCTTCGGGATTTTCAGATAGTGAGAATGAAGAATTATGGATGCAGAATTACAGACACAGGAGGCTCCGCAAAAGCCGGAGCAGCAAGCGGTCCGGCGCGTTGACATGACGCAGGGGTCGCTCCTGCGCCAGACCCTGGCACTGTCATGGCCAGTCGTTGGCTCTTTTTTGTTATGGATATTGACTGGCTTGGCTGACACCAAGATGGTGGGCTCACTCGGGCCTGACCAGATCGCTGCCGTGGGTATGTCCCGCAGCGTGTGGTTCATCATGCTTGCGGGCGAGATGGCCATCTCGACTGGAGTGCAGGTGCTTGTGGCGCAGTATTGGGGGCGAGGCGACCGGCGCGGCGTGGACATCACCGCCAAGCAGGCGTTGATTGCGGGATTTGTTATCACAGTGTTGTTCATCACTCCCGTTGGAATGCTCGTATGCGAGCCACTTCTGCGGCTCCTCGGCGCAAGTGATGCAGTCCTCACTCATGCGGTACCATATCTGCGGCTTCTGTTTGCCGGAACGCTTGTGATGATTCTCACATTCATTGCAAATGCTACCCTGCAGGGGGCTGGCGACACGCTGACACCTCTGCTGGTACTGCTGGTGGCAAACGTGATCAACATTGGTGGCAATTACGTGTTCATTTTCGGCATCGGCCCATGTCCACAGATGGGAGTGACAGGTGCCGCAGTCGGCACGGTGCTCGCCCATGTTTTCACCGCCATAGTCGGGCTGACGATCCTCTTCTCGGGGCGGTTCGCGGCTTCGGTAGACTGGCGGGGATCGTGGGCCTTCCAGTGGCCGGTGCTGCAGCGCATTCTGTACATTGGCCTGCCGGCAGGTGTTGAGGAAGTCATCCGCGATGTCGGTTTCATGGCGCTTCTCAAGGTACTGAGCATGACTGGTAGCGCGATGTACGCGATTTCCGCATTCACTATCGCCGGGCAGATCCGCATGGTCACTGGCATGGTCGGCCTGGGGCTGATGGTCTCTGCAACCACTGCGGTGGGGCAGAACTGCGGCGCGAGAAATCATGCGCGGGCGGCAAAAGCTGGCTGGCTGATGACTGGCATGGCCGCGAGCGCAAGCATAGTGTCCGCCATAACCTACTACATCCTGGCTCCGCGGCTTATCGGATTCTTCTCCACCGATCCGGAGGTCATCCGCATCGGGACGCAGGCCTTGCGCGCGCTCGCCGTTTCGGAGCCGCTGATGACTGCCAGCATGTGCCTGAGCGGAGCGTTGCGAGGTGGGGGAGACACATATGCCCCGCTCTGCGTGGTCATATTGACCTCGCTTCTGGTCGTGCCGACGCTTGCATACGTGCTGTCGCAGGTGGCTGGGCTGGATACGCTGGGAGTCTGGATTGCCATTGATACCGCAATTGTCCTCGGG
>CAYSRY010000448.1:0-1844 GCA_964433395.1 uncultured Armatimonadia bacterium
CCTCACACTGCCCCCAGGTGCCGAAATTCTCTCCAACTACGATGGCGGCGTGCATGACGCCGTCAATACATTGCACCCATTCGAGCGCGGCTTCAATGTCTTCCGCATCGCGGATGCGATTGCCAAGAGCAGTTGCCACTGCATCTGCCAAGGCCGCATCTGTCGCCACCACCACTGCGGCATCGGCTTTGCCCATACTCAGTGATGGCCCGACACGACCTGAAGATGTACACACGCCATGGCGGCCAGCGGGTATCACCAAACCAACACGATTGCTCAATACAGAAGCACCAGCAAATATGCTCGCTACACGAGTATCGCGAGATGCAATGAACACATCTCCTCCGTTTTCGACGATAACCTCTTCTGTGTAGTTCAGTAATCCGCTGCCGACCTGCTCCGCTACCGAGCCTGCAACAGCGGCCATCGGCCCTGTCCCAGCTGCCACACCGGCGCGATACATACTCTCCAGCACCGCAGCTACCTCACCACCAGTTGGCTCAGGTAGCGGTATCAGGCTTGTCGCGAAATCTGGAAATTCACGAATATGCTTCTCAATAGCAGCACGCACTGACTTGACAAGAGCGCGTGTTTCAGTGCCAAGCTCACGCTCCGCAGAAACATGCAGGTCTGTCTCCTCGACCACCACGGAGAAGCTGACCAACCCGTGGGCATGCATCCCTTTGCGATATGTTCGGGGTTGGAAGCCCATTGCGTCTCACTTGTTACACACAAACACCTGATCGGGCCAGTCAGAATGTAGACAGGCACATTGATCAAGTGCTGCATCGTAGATAAGGTGTGCTCTATGATACTCCGCCTGAAACCGAATGACAAGCAAGTGTGCGCACTCGCAATAATGTGTTCGTCAGTATGCCCCGCGCCCGCCAAACACAGCGGGAATCGTCAGGAGCAGTAGTTTGATATCCAGCAGCAGGCTGCGATTCTCAATGTACTCAATGTCCATTCGAACCCAATCATCAAAACCGACATCACTACGGCCGGAGACTTGCCATATGCAGGTCAGGCCAGGCTTTACGGTCAAACGTTGCAGTTGCCAGTCTTCATAGTTCTCGACCTCCGCTGGAATAGGCGGCCGGGGACCGACCAGGCTCATTGTGCCTAACAGGACGTGCCACAACTGCGGCAGCTCGTCGATGCTGTACTTTCTGATGAAACGACCTATTGGGGTAATGCGGGGATCATTGCGAATCTTGAAAACCGGTCCGTCTGCTTCATTCTGTTCCTCAAGCGCTTTGCGTCTCTCGTCTGCGTCCTCGTACATGGAGCGAAATTTCAGCATCTGAAAGGGCATACAGTCTTTGCCCAGCCGCGTCTGTCGATAAAAAACTGGTCCACGCGAAGTCAGCTTGATGATGATAGCCGTAAGGATGCCAAGCCAACCAATAAGCAGGAGTGCGATTCCTGCTCCAACTATATCAATGCAACGTTTGCAGAAGAGGTATGTACATGTTTTCAAAACCGCACCATCCCCGTGCGGACTATTGACTTCACCAAGATCGTCTTTTCTCTGTGCCATCGGTAATCCCATCCATGAGTTGCCAATGTAAGACACGCTCTACAATTGTACGCGGGTTATCGTTTCACCCTGAGCGTGGCCTGAAGCAGTAGAGATAACCATCATTACTGGCGACAAACAAGCCCCGACCAGAGAGTGCAACTGAACTCTGGATCTCGCCGCCTGTTTCGTACTGCCAAAGACAAACCCCTGTCTGGCTCTCCAAGGCATATACGTTCTTGTCGTGCGAAGCACAATAAACGGTCCGCCCGCTGATTGCAGGAGAACTGTTCACCCAGTCTTTGGTCTGAAAATTCCACAAATG
>CAYSRY010000449.1:0-1570 GCA_964433395.1 uncultured Armatimonadia bacterium
ACCAACATAGGTACATCCCTTGGCTCGCTCAGCGATACATATCTGCTCCGCAGGTCTCCCGAACTGTGCCATTGGTGTGCCATGCGCCACCAAGCCATTCATGGTGTAGTCACTGTCTGCGCTACCATCATTGAGCGACGGGCAACGGAAGACCTGGGCGTTTTTCACATAAGGCATCAGCGGACTCCACCATGCTCCACCAGTACATGGATATCTTTCATCGTAGTCCTCTGAATACATCATGAGTGCCAAGCCAATCTGTTTGATATTGCTCAGACATGAAGTTTGACGTGCCTTTTCCCTTGCGCGGGCAAAAACGGGGAATAAAATTGCCGCGAGAATGGCAATTATTGCTATGACAACAAGTAATTCAATGAGGGTAAACCCTCTTCGGGTATGCATTTGACAGACCTCCATAGAACAGGCACACTCGCGCACTACAGATGAACCTGTGGCAGCGTGTGGCCAAGCATAGGCTATTTGAGTGGTAAAAAGCACTATGATGAGGTGAGACAATCAGAGCGGAGGTCCCCGGGATAGCTGAGGGCGCGCGGCGAGAACATCCACCGATACGCGCAGAAATCTGAGAAAGCCAATCAGCAGTACGATCAGCAGGCCAACTGAGGCTATCGCTGCATATTGGATAGCACCAGTGGACATGATGACGCAAAGTTGACAGTGTGTGGCATCGTGGCTCTGGTCACCGATCGCATGGACGTCCGGCAGCGCAATGACAAACAGCATGGTCACGATAGCGACCAGTATCAATGCGAAACCGAATTTGTTGGTGAAAATCCTGCGCAAGTGCATTCGGGAGTCAGAACCTTTTATGGACGTGAGAGTGATATGTATAAAAACATCACATGGAGATGAGGAGTTCCCAAGATTATATGCATATACTCAGCATTACACTTTATAGAGTCCACCCAATGGTTCGAACACGTCTGTTCTGCCTGAGATGCGAGTCCGCAGGTGATAATGCAAATGCGCCGTACCATAGGGACAGATACCATTGCTCTTTTCCGGAGTAACTGCAGCCGCTACAACGTACACTCAATATCGGTCACTTGCCTCCGGTACTCGGGATCCATAATTGAAAGTTGCTGTCGTATCAAAGCCCTCAATTTAATCGCAGGATCCATGCAATAATGTCGGAACTCGTCACCAGTACACTGCAGATCTGGAAAAATCAAGCGCAAGAATGCCGCAGACAAGCGCTGCACCGCTTTGAGATCACGAATATCTCCATCCCCATGCGTATATTCCTGCACAAAATCCAGTGGTTTCTGCTGCAGGCGAAGAGCATGCAGAACCTCTGAGAGATAGTCAGCTCGCAGTCCCATTCCATCCACCAACAGGTCATGGTTGATGCGTGGAAGTTCCCAACCGGGAATGAGCCCATGAAAGCGATCCAATAGTGCAGTCGCATCGACGCCACTCAACCAAGATGGAAGTGTCGAGAAATAGCACCCGTACCGCCCCGTGCTTGTCTGCGGTTTCCCATCCGCCCCCATCGGGATATTTGCAAGCAACCCGAACCCCGCTTCGGAATTGCCTGAAAATCCCATGA
>CAYSRY010000449.1:1580-1839 GCA_964433395.1 uncultured Armatimonadia bacterium
AATTCGCCACTCTCCAGAAAACCTTTGAGAGCGCCGAGGATTTCGCCCTCGTTCTGCAGACGAATCGTCTGTACCTCGTCCAAAACAACGGCGTCGTAATGCGTAATGACGCCCGCTGTCTTGGCTGCCATATCATAAAACAGCTTGGCGCGAGTGATGACCCCCCCACTGATTAGCCAGCCATATTTCGAAAGCTGCGAGAAAACGTAAGATTTACCAGTTCCTTTTGGTGCAAGTTCTATAATATTGACTCGCGGTT
>CAYSRY010000450.1:0-1837 GCA_964433395.1 uncultured Armatimonadia bacterium
AGGTGGCAATAGAACAAGCCGCAGGCACTCTGGTTGCCCAAACCCTGACTGCCACGGTGGCAAACAGGAGCATCAGCTCGAATGGAATCCTCAGAATCCCCGTCAGGCCAGATGCACATTCTGTGGCAAGGTCTTCCCCAGCGAAAAATGGCCGATGACTGGCATCCAGAAAGTCACTTCGCCCGCTGGCAATGTCCTCGAATATCCCTATTACGAAGACCCCACCGGCTATCGCTTCTTCTTCTATGGATTCATGGATTACTCAGCCGCTCGTTACATGAGCGCCGCCGCATTCAAGATGGCGTTCGTCTATCATCAGACGGGCGAAATCGAATATGCCCGCCGGGCTGTGCTCATTCTCAACCGTTTTGCCGAGGTCTACCCCGATTATGTATACCATTTCGATTTTCCGTTCCGCCAGAAAGAATGGTATGACGGCGAGGTTGACCCCAAAGATTTCCGCGGTGGTTTCCGTACTGCGCGTTGGCATTGGTGGGCATATATGGACATCCCCGAGGATCTCATCGAGGCCTACGATTTCATCTACAATTCCGGCGAGCTTGACGCCATTCCCGGCGCAAAAGATCGCATTGAGAATGATTTCTTCATTCCCGCCACCGCGCAGGTCATCGCCAACAACGACACCCTCCACAACATGAGTCCGGTGGCATGGTGTGACATGGTCATTTCCGGCCGCGTGCTTCAACGTCCCGAATATGTCCATACCGCCGTCAATCGACTCATTCGTTTCGCCACCGAGCGTTTCTACGCCGATGGTATCTGGATGGAGGGCGCGCCGTCCTACAATCAGCAGGTCATCGGCGGCATGGCACAAGTCTTCGCCTACACTCTGGGCTATTCCGATCCTCCTGGCTATTCCGATCCCGATACTGGCCAGCGTTTCGACAATCTTGATGTGAAATCCGACATCCCGGTTCTTGCTCGTATCCACAGCGCCTATGCGGCCATGCGCATGCCCAATGGCCGCCTCGCTCCGATGCATGACACATGGGTCAGTACGCGCAGCACACCCCTCACAGAATCTCATCCGGTCCTTCTCGGTGGGCTCGGTCACGCCATTCTTGGCCGCGGCTCAATGAGCAGCCAGATGCAGACGCACCTCACGTGGTCCGGCGGATATGGCCACACTCACTATGACGGCCTCTCCATGCTCCTTTTCGCCGGGGGCGAGGAGATGCTTTCGGACGTCGGCTACACGCACACGAAATACGCGCCATGGAAAGTCTCCACTGTCGCGCACAATACCGTTGTCGTCGACAACGAAAATCAGATTGCCGGATCCAACCCGCCTTCCGATGGCAGCCTTTTGTTCTTCGATGCCGCCGACGAGGACATGCAGGTCATTCGCGTCGAAAATCCGCAAGTCTACCCAAATCGCGTCTCCCGCTACGAGCGCCAGCTTGCCATGATCGCCTCCGGCCCCGAAGCTGCGTACGTTGTCGACTGCTTCACGGTCTCCGGCGGCTCACGCCATGACTACTTCATCCACGGGAGCGCTGACCGCCCGCAGACCCTCGCCGTCACTGATGCCACAGGCGACGCGCTTACCATGCAACCCGTCTCGACCATGCTGCCCAATGGTGCAAAATGGGAGGCGCCCACTGGCGAGAATTTCACCGCACGCGCCGCCGACATGGGCTACGCCTACGGGTTCCTATGGGACAATCAGGTCTCCCCAGCCCCTGCAGGCTTTTCTCTGGCAGATTTCACATACACTGACCGCGACCTCTCCACTCGTGTCTGGCTGCTTACGGATGCTGCCCAGCAGCTCTACACGGGCACCAATCCCCAGATTCGCCCTGCCGGCGAGGATGAC
>CAYSRY010000451.1:0-1836 GCA_964433395.1 uncultured Armatimonadia bacterium
ATCCCCGTCAATCAGCCAGTCTTCACCATCGGCGTAATACTTGATAATCGCGTTACCGTCATATTGCAGATGCTTCCCGCGCGAGTAGCCGTCCAGCAGGATGAACTCGCCCTGCGGATCCAATCCCTCCCGGAAGCTGATTTTGTCAAACGCCTTCTCAAGCGGGATATTCGGCGGCGATATTGGCCCGCTGTAGTAGCTCTTATCCTTTGTGTAATCATACACTTGCGGATGCAGCTCAAAGACGTTTGTCCCCGCAATCTCTGACCACTTGATCTCCTTCACGTCGGGGTCATATGGATTTGCGTAACCATTCTCCAGTACCTTATTCAGCCACCACAGATACCGACCGTCTTTGTAGTACCATAGCGCCCAGTTGATATTGCTGACATAGGGACCATGCGCATATCCGCTGTCTCCAAAGCCCCCCGGGTCTCCGGTGTTATCTGCTATCGCTATTGTGTAATCCGCATGTCGTCGCACTGACCCGTTTTCGAAATACCGATAATCATTTTCCGCCAGTGTATAGTCGATTTCATGCGATGGGACGATCGAATAATACCCCAGAGAATCCTCCTGTGGTTTCCACGAGGCGATTTGCCCCTCAAAACACGCGTGCACTTTCGTCAGCATCGTCTCCATGTCCGCCTGCAGTTCCGGGTAGTAGCGGTCCACGTATCGCGCGATCCAGTAGATGCCAAGCAGTGGGAATGTCGTGTGATTCCAGATAATCGTGTCCGTATTCTCAAGCCCCGAATACCCCGACGTATGGTGCCGCAGTTTCAGCGCCGCAAGTAGCAGTGCATTCGTCGCTTCCAGCCGTTCATCATCTTCCCAGACGGGCGCTTCCTCAACCACATCCCACATCGCACCGATCATATTCGACGTCGTTTCTTCAGGCCACGTAATCCGGTATTCTGGCTTCTCTGCGAGCATGTCCGCAGTCGCCATGAGGACTTGCTTCGCCCGTTCCGCATACGCGATGTCTCCCGTGTCCCGATAGCTCTGCACGGCTCTCCAGAATACCAGCAGCGGATCTGTTGGCAGCGGATCTGCCATCAGTTTCTCTTTATCGGCCTCACTCATGGCGGAAATGCCGGACACGTACAGCATCGGCTGCTCAAGTACCAGATCCGGGCCATCACCCAATCGCCCGATGAATTCATCGACGCCTTTGCCGAGGTCCTCGTCATTGCTCGCGCCTATGACAATGACATTTTTGCCTTTCGGGCCGTTGTACGGTTCATGCACCGTCTGGAGTACGAATTTCCCCGCTCCCGGCTTGAGGCTGTCTATGACCAGATATTTGTTCATGTACAGCCGCTCTATCATCCGGTTGTTATTCAGATTCCCGAGCGCGATTATCGTCTCTTGCGATTCCACTGTGCCTTCATATGTGCTCGTCACTTCCAGTGTCTTCCCGGTTTTCTTCGCAATTGCGTCAGCGATTTTCCGCCCCATTGCCGCGTATTTATCACCAAAGGGCACCAATATGCGCGCCTTTGCCACGCCACCTTCGACCATTGGCGTCCGCAGGTTCAGCGTCCGCACTTTCTCAATCTCATTGACACCTTGCGACATCAGCGCGGAACTCAACTCTCCCGGCGTTATATCGACCGGCCGCAGTGACACATTGTCAATGAGGGTGTCACACGTCCAGAAGTGCATTGTATACAGGTACATGCGCACTGATGTCGTACCCTCTGGAGCCAGCGCGTTCAGCTTGAAACGTGTCCAGTCTCCACCGATCTCCGGCGCTAAAGGCATTTGCTGCAATTTTCGGCTGGGCAGGAACAAAAGCTGCATATTCAGCGCCGCACCATTGTTTCTCGCGGC
>CAYSRY010000452.1:0-1817 GCA_964433395.1 uncultured Armatimonadia bacterium
GCGCAAATACGGGTATCCCCCTGACAAACGCGAAGACGCGACAGATACCGTATTGCAGCAAGCCGAAGTCCTCTGCCAGGCATGGGCCTGAAAGCAGGACAGCAGCGAACGTATCAAAAATCCTCGGCAATATGCTATGCTCCTTTCCGTATCTTCTGATTGCGCGGACACCTCCAGAGGCGTTTATGGAGGCCGTAATTCCGAAAGCCAGACATCGCATGGCGAATACTGCGGAAAGGGTAGATAGTGTCGATTATCTCTGCCAGCTACAAGACCGATATTCCTGCCTTTTACGGCGAGTGGTTCATGAACCGCCTGCGGGCGAGCTATTGCCGAATGCTTAACCCCTACAATCGGCAGGCGTACACCGTGTCATTGGATCCCGCAGATGTTGATGGCATTGTGTTCTGGACCAGGAATCTTGGTCCGTTCCTACCCAATCTGCAGGAGATCAGGCATCGCGGTTTCCCTTTCATTGTCCAGTATACGATCACTGGATACCCGCGCGAGTTAGAACGTGCTGTCGTTGATGCCGAGAAGTCTATAGAACATATGCGGATGCTCGCGAATACGTTCGGACCTCGCGTTGGCATCTGGAGATATGACCCAATTCTGCTTACGTCATTGACCGATGAGGACTGGCACCTTCGCAACTTTGAGATGTTAGCTGCTAAATTGCAGGGTTGCACGGATGAAGTCGTGATTTCATTTGCGCAGATATACAAAAAGACTGAACGCAACTTGAGCATCGCGGCTCGTGATAATGGCTTCTCGTGGGAAGATCCGTGCGATGAGACGAAGCGCCGCGTTGCGTCTGCATTGGTCAATATAGCGGCGGAGAATGGCATTCAACTCAGTATATGCTCACAGCGCCAGTACTTGGTGCCGGGAGCTGTCGATGCCCGGTGTATTGATGCCGACAGGTTGAGTGACGTTGCAGGGAAGCCCGTCTGGGCAACGCTGCCGGGGCACAGGAAAGACTGCGGCTGTTACGCTTCAAAGGATATTGGCGCGTATGGCACATGCCCCCACGGCTGTGTTTACTGCTATGCCGTGAGTTCCAGGCAGAATGCCTTGAAATGCTTCCGTTCCCACGATCCCCGATGTGAATTTCTGCGATCCGACGAGGCACAACGAGCAGATGAGCTTCGCGAAGCCTGCAATGGAGAGGACACCCAGTTACCGCTTTTCGAGTAGTTTGAAGTGGTCAGCTAATATAGTGTGAACTCATTGCAGGTCGTATCGCGGTCCGGAAAGAATGTAACACGTCGCCGCCTCCAAGAAGAGAGCAGTGTCACACAGTCACTGGTGACTATAACGGGTTGGCTGTGTGCACCAATACAGACAAACGCAATGCCGGACGCGCAATTGCTGGATTATGCCATCGTACAGGAGCTCTGGTATGAACCGTCTTCAGTTGTGCCTCTGCTTATTCATACTGATAGTGACGTTAGCAGTGGTGCAGACAGCATATGCCCAACAGCCAGATATTCCGGCCATCCCCGGCCTGAGAACCCAAATGGCACTGGATTATCCCGACAGAATCCAGCAGAGCGTCATTGGATCTGGCTTCGAATATACTTTGGAAATCAGCGGTAAGCATGTTGAGCGTGATGGCGATCGGAGCACCACTCATACGGCGCAGGTGACGGCGCGGCTCATCTCAACCCGCGACGGCAACGGCCTGCAGTACAGCGACAACATTAACGGCAAATACGTGGTACGCGTGGTGAGCGATGACGAGGTTTCAACTGGCACCACAGGATTCTCGCGCTCCTATAGTGGCAACTCTTCTGACAAGACCGAGTGCGGCAAGC
>CAYSRY010000453.1:0-1813 GCA_964433395.1 uncultured Armatimonadia bacterium
TCGCGAACTCTTTCAGCGCCTCGATGCCGTCTGCGTCGAGTGTGATATCCGCTTCGAGATACCAGTCTTTATGCAGGCGGCTGAATGTTGACGTGTAGAGCAGGCCCGTTTGTGCAGTGGCAGTTCCTGGGGCGATGCCCACACCGACGCGTGTTTCGTCGGCGAAGATTGCTTCGCGGAAACCAGATTTGATATGCGCCCACTTTTGCACAGAGGAGCCGTCTGCGAGGTAAGCCTCCAAATTGCCTTCGCTGATCCACGCCTCGGGCAACGGCTCCCAATTAGGAAGACCGTTGGCTGCCAGCGGACGGAGGCCATCGCAGGCGGCGATTTGGTTATCTACGGGGCGAAGCGCCGCCGTAGTCCATTCTTCGCTATCCGCAGGGGCATGCCCGCAGACGAAAGTCTTCGGCGCGGAGTAATAACGGATATCACCTTCGCCGAGGAATGGGCCAGTAATTGTCGCATCAACCGGCCACTGTTGCGGGCATTTTTTGCGCAGCAGGTCCTTGAGGTCCTCCATATACCCGGCCCGGTCTTTGGCAGCCGCGAGTGTCCGGGCCTCGCGGATGTGGTAGTAATTCGTCCCGACGGCGTCCATCATATAGGTCCTGATTGCGCCAGCGACAGTTCGAGGCACGGGAAACAGTGATTGCGAATCCCCGGCGCCAGTACCAAACCAACGCGACTCACGGAACATCAGCACATCCGCCGGGTGCAGGCGAATTGTCAGGCGCTCTGGGTCTGATTGTTGACTGTCAGTCGATTGTCGATTGCTGACTGGATACTGCATATCAATCCCTCCCCCGATGCAGGAAACTGGCAATCAGGCCGAAGTCGATAAAGCGATCCAGCGCCTTTGCGATAAATTCCGAGCATTCTTTGCCCTTGCCGTCGATGCCGAGCGTGGTTTTGTGGATCTTCTCCCAGAGGTATTTGATGTGTGCACGCGCACTCTCCTCCGCCTCTTTCTCATCGACGGTGAATATCTGAGCAACTGCTTTCTTCTCATCTTCTGTCAGATGCAGGCTCCGGATTTCCTGTCCGATGAGGTAGAAGACCGGCTTTGACGCGTAGCACCATCCCTGCAGATGGGGCTGATAGGCGGCGACCCGCGGGAGCCAGCCATCAGAGAGGCCTGCGTCAAAGAGTTGCCGCAGCCTCTCCAGCTCTGGCACCATATCCCAGGATAGGGTCAGCTCTGCGGGTGCACCAGAGCGTTTCACCAGATTGATGCCCAGTGCGTTCCGCCCCTCTTCCTTGGCCCGCTTTTCGGCGGCCCGGGCAGCGCGCAGTGCTGCTCGCAGGTCATATTTGTAGTGAACGATGGCCAGTCCGGCGCTCAGAGTGGGTGATTTGTCATCTCTATCGGTACCGAATTGCGGGAATTCCTCCCGCAGCCTTTGAGCACATGCCAATGCTTCGGACAGTGGCAGCAGAGCCAGCGCGTCATCTCCGCCAGCATAAACTGGGCAACCGTGATGAGTATTGACAGTGCCCTGGACGCTGCTTGCATACCCCTGCAGCGCTTCACTCATTCCTTTATAGAAAGCCTCATCGACTTTTTGCTTGGCGCCGCTGAGCCACTTGCCCATTTCGTCGCCGTCCTGCACGAGGATGGCATAATAGCGCGGCGGGGCCTGCAATGTATCCCGAGTGCTCTCAAAGAGCGCGGTGCGGGCTTTTCTGAGTTTTTCCACCTGATCCTTGATGCCATCCTCAGACATTCCGAGATCGCGGGCAATCGCCGCAGGGTTCAGGGTGTCATCGAGCAGGTAGCGCAGCTCAGTGTCGGTGGTATCTCGCAGTGCTT
>CAYSRY010000454.1:0-1802 GCA_964433395.1 uncultured Armatimonadia bacterium
TATGCCCAGATGACAACTGCGATGGCGATCAGGTCATGTCGACACATAACCACTGCAGCCGCGGCGAGGCTGCCACAATAGAGACGCCAGCTGTCGGCGCGTGGATGAGTTATGAAATAGACCGATAGCATCGTGAAGAACGCGGAAGGCGCAATCGCGAGAGCCCGTGCGTAGGTGACGCCTGCCTGAAGGTTGAACGCAAACAGGCCAAGTATGATGACGATTGCCCAAGCGCCAGTGACACGCCGCGCTATCACCGCAGACAGAATAAGCGTTGCGATTGTCAGGATGACAGCCTGTATGCGGCCGGTCAGCAATCCAGTTCCGAAAATTACCTGCCCGATGCCATAGATGTAGTGAAGGCCAGGTAGCGTTTTGGTGTGGAAGTCAGCGAACGGCTGCCAGCCGCGGGCGACGACAAGCCAGCCTTCGTAGAGGTAGCCGCCCTCCAAGCGATCAATGCAAGCATCGCGAGGCAAATGCCACCAAGCAGGACAATGAGGCCGTTTCGCAGCAACGGTTTCTCTGGTTGGCAGGATTTGGTTTCACATTTTCCGTTGGCCATCAGTGCCTCAGTTTCAAAATCCGTGTTGCGGTGCTGTCATTCGCCTGAAGACGATTTGCGGGTGGCCGGTAATTGGAGCAAGCCACCGAGGAGGCTGAGAGCGAGCGTACAGACACGTTGAAGAAGCGCGAGCCCAAGTGCCTCAGGTTGACCCATGCCGGCCATCGTGAGCAGAAGAATCTTTGTGCCTTCGAGCCAGCCGATGCCATTGATGCTGACAGGGACCATCTGCGCTATCATCACTATGACGCTGATGCCGATTGCCTGAGACATTGGGAGGTCGAAATTGAGCGCCAGCGCCCAATAGCGCATGGAGATGCCAGACGTTATCACCATCGCGCAGGACCACACTGTGGCCCATATGAGTGCGGCTTTTTTGTGGCGGTAGGCGTCGATGGCTTTGACGAATTTCGTCATGCCGGCGAGCGCTCGGCAGCAGAATTGCATGAGCGTGTTTTTTGATGCGCGAGCAGCCTCCAAGCGTTTCTCCGGCACGCGGGAAAGCAGCCAGACGATGAAGACTATGAGGGCGCATGCGACAAGTAAGCCAGCGAGGACAGCGCGCAACCCAGGCAGTGGCGTGTAAAAAGCAGTCACTAATCCGACTATAACCATTGCAACGACGCCGGTAATCCTGTCGACAATAACAGAAGCAGCAACTTCAGGAGTTTCTGCGCTATGCCCTTTGACGACAATGTACGTTTTGGCGACATCGCCGCCGAGAGTGGACGGCGCGAAATTGTTGTAAAAGAGCGCAATGAAGCGGAGGGCGATAGTGTGAGATACAGGATGATGTACACCGACTTCTGTCAAGAGCACATGCCACCGCACGCCTGCCAGAGCAAATGAAATGCCGAAAATTAAGATTGCGAGAAGCAGATACGGGATAGAGGTACTTTGCAGTTGTTGTAGCGTCTCTGCGAGCGGGACTTTCCAGAGAATGACAGCAATAAGCGCAATCGTAAAAACCCAGCGCAAAACAGGGCCTGCTTTACGCAAAGGTTTGATGTTGCCTGGAGTAGCTTGATGTTCTGCGTTATTCTGTTTTTGGTTCTGCATAGTTGGGGGCACGTGTCTCCGTCGATTCCTATCTGCAAGCTACAGGTGCTTCGATCTATTCAGTGTACTTTTTATTATTGTTGCAGTTATCGGTTTTGCAGCAGTGATGTCGACAACCTGTGCGACCTCTGCACTTGGCGCGTCGTCACCAAAGGTGACACGGATGAACGAACCAGAT
>CAYSRY010000455.1:0-1788 GCA_964433395.1 uncultured Armatimonadia bacterium
TCATTCAACAGTGAGACCTCTACCCAGTCTTTATTTACGACGAATTCCCATGGGCGAATCGTCAACATAATTGGCCCAAGCAGCCATTTTTGTGGCTCTCGTGGCCCGAGCATATGTTTGTTGATAAAGTTCATGTCCCGGACTGCAGCCGGAGGCGGTAGCTGGCCCCAGCCAAATGCGAGTTGATGGTATTCGTAATCATCTGCCTGGCGTTGGGACCAAAGCTTTCCGCCGAAAATTTCATATGCAAACGGATAAACTGGATTTCCGGTTAATATGAATGACTTCAGATACCATGGACCCGCAACAGCTATGAGCAGCGCCCCTGAGATAGCCCACTGGCGCAGAGGCCGTTTCATTCGAAGTGTCAGAATAAGCGCGCCGAACATGATGACGCCAGCGATTGGTATGCCCTGGGCCTTGATAGCCATAGCGCCGCCAAGCATGAGGGCGGTCTGAAAGAGATGTGCGGGAGTGGAGGAGGCCTGCCAGGCGAGAGCCCTGTCGAGAGCAGCCAATACGAAGAAGCACACCGCCAGATCGACGTATGAGACGCCGGTAAGCCACGTCAATATGGGGGTAGTGGTGAAAACCAGAGCAGCACATACAGCGGGGCCATAGCCTCCATCAGGTGACATATGGCGGCGTGCAATTGCAGCAGCTAACAACATGGTCAATACGCCCATCAGCCAATGCAGAATGCGTGCGCTGACATAACCATCGGAGAGCATTCCCACGGCATAAAGCATCTGCATGGTGGAAGGAAACTGGGAATGATGGTCAAACCACAGCGGTCGCACGGCGGCATTGTGGGCATAGGTCCACGCTTGGGCAAGGTGCATGCTGAGGCCGTCCCAGTCATTGCTGGCAGGAGGGAGCAGAGCGACCGTCAGTGTCAGCACCAGCCAGACAGCAATGAAAATAAGGCCAGCTTTTTCGCCATACCCTTCGCGCCAACAAGCAGCGAGATGCTGGCGGAGTTCGCTTGATGCCATAGGAATGAGAGAAAGCTCTCGACTGCCGACAGCAAGCATCAGGAGCAGCACACAGAGAGCCCATGGCAGAGTGAGCAATCTCAGCAACCCAATACCAAGTACCAAATAGCCGAGGATGACGACGCCAACCCCGAAGCCGATGAACAGACGCCTGAGGTTGGAGGCGGGAGCCAGCCCGGTTCGCACCAGAATGTGCGAACCGAATAGGGCTGATGCTATGACTATGAAGATTGCTGTGAGGATGCCCATTTGATGCGCCCGCTATCTGCGGCAGAGCGTGAGGATGAGTGTTTCGAGAAGCATGTGATCGTCCATCTGCATTGTGCCCTGCCCTTTGAGCGCCAGATCGGTACGGAACGTCTCAACCATCGCTTTTGCAAGCTGAGGGTTGGAAAAATTGCGCGCCTGCTCCGCATAGCGGCGAGCGATGGGGCGGCGGTTGCGGACACCGTCGAATATGTTCTGCTCTTTTGGAAGCCGCTTTATGATATGTTCGGGGCAGTCTTTTGAGGAAAGAAGACTGATATTGTTGTCGATGAGAAGTCGTGCCTGCCAGAGGAGACGCAAATGGCGGGTTATCATCGCTAGCACAGGTATTGCTGAACCACGTTTTGCATGAGCAGGCAGCAGAGCGGCGAGTTCATTGAGGGCCTTGGCCGCGTTGCGGTTGCCGATGGCGTCCGTGAGGCCGAAAATGTCCTGATCCTGAGTTGGAGACGCAGCGGTTCGAACATCGTCTACTGTGATGGTGGGCGCGTCGCCAATGTATATAACGAGTTTGGTTATCTCGTTC
>CAYSRY010000456.1:0-1788 GCA_964433395.1 uncultured Armatimonadia bacterium
CTTGCGACTGGCGGGGAAGGTCGGCGGGGGCGATGTAGTGCCAGCCGAGGCCCGCGATCTTACCACCCGTGCGGGCGAGGCCGGGGGCGATTTGTGCCGGGCGGGTCGAGGCCGCGCCCGTAAGAAGGTCGCGCAGATGGGCTTCGACGGTGTTAGCCTCGTTAAATGTCATCCGACGAGACCCCACTCAGAATAGATTTCTTCATGACACAGAGTCTTGCTGAACGAATGTTACAAGCGGCGATTGTTTGCTTCACACCATTTGCGGCAGAAACATATTTCGTCTGATGGGATAATGGCGGTAAATCGAACAAAAATTGGTCAAGTTGCTCGCGGTTCATCTTAGGCATTCCTGTCCTCATAGAACACGAGATAGCAAAAGCCGAAAAGGCATCACTCAAAACTAGATCGAGCAGATACTCTGGCACGATTTTAGGCCCCGAAACGAGCGGGTACATATCAGCGCTGCAAAGGCCTCGAAAATCAGCTAGCATAGCTTTCCGGAGCTCTGGCCTTATCTTTGAATAGATTACTGCCCTCGGTTCAAACAGATATTTCCCGCTTATTGCAGCCTGCTCTCGAGCCGTTTCAGCGCCCAAAAACAACCCGGTAATTGATTCAATGTGATTTGGACCTACCAGTGGTAGGGCACTAAATTCATTCGCTTTCGGATCGACCTGACCACTTCCAATAGAGTAGTGATTGGCAAGCTTGGAGCCACGCCCTGCTCGGGAAGAAAACTCCTCCTTTGACATAGCTCTCCATACGGCAAGCGCAGCCTCTTTTGAGTTTTCTGCAGAGATGATTGCGTCGTCAAAAGCCAAAAATGCGCTCACTTGACGGGACTGTTCCTGTATAGGCGGCAGCAGGAACTCTTCCGCGGCCAGTGCCTTCCAATTAATTGTAGGCGACAGGGACCCGACCGAGATGCTCAACGCCCGTTCCATGAACAGGTCGCTTTGCATGAAGAAGGGCAGAAAATCGGGCAGCACCTCGCCTGGCTTGGCTCGCAGCACCATGGCATGCGCTGAACAGATGCCCTCAAAATCTGCCACTGCCACCTTACGCTGATAAACACGGCGCTTGCCGAAGATGATGTCGCCTGGCTGGAACCGCAGCTTGGTTGATTCCACATCCGTGGGTTCGCCCCACCGCCGTATGCGCAGGCTGTCGGGATCAAGGTGTTCAAGCCCGACATAACGCTCCACCCCGGCCTCGGCGGGGTTGTCGACACGGTCGTTGATCTGCGTGGCGATCTGATCGAAGCGCACGCGCCTCCATCCAACCTTGGATGCCGCCTGCTCAAGCATCGGCACCCTCCTCAGGCGTGAAGTCATCGAGCATGTCCACCAGTGCGTCCATTTCGGTCCAGAAGTCGCGCCCCTCCTCGTCAAACGCCGCCCAAGTCGCCCCCAGCGTCCGCAACCGCTGCCTTGGGGCGTTTCACATAGCGGGCAATCGACAAATTGCCCTCCGCCGCCAGTACATCGCCGACGTCCACGACGGCCGCAAAGCCTGGCTCATCCGCAAATGCTTGATAGGCAGACAGAATGCGCGTCTGATGTTCCGGCTTCAGGAAACTCTGTGCCCGCTCTCGCGCTACCTCGGCCACGGCATCGATGAACAGGATGCGCCCCTTCCGATCGTCCGGCTTCTGCGACCGGCAAATCACAACGCACGCCTCCATCGGCGAGTTGTAGAACAGGTTCGGCCCCAGCCCCAGCACGCACTCGACCATATCGGACGCGACCAGCCGGTGTCGCATGTCAGCCTCTTCATTGCGGAACA
>CAYSRY010000457.1:0-1787 GCA_964433395.1 uncultured Armatimonadia bacterium
TCGATGGCGATGCAGCCGCGGTTTTCGGCGACATATGGATGGGCACGCGTGAAACGGGCCGGCATGGGCAGACTGATGCGGACGACGTCGCCCGGCTGCCACGTGCGGTTGATTTCAGCATAACCCGGGGCGACGGCTTCAGCTTCGGCATTATTTACAGAGATGGTTGCATCTGTCGCCCACTCCGGGATGCGTGCGAAGAGCGAGAACTCCGCGGCAGCCTCCGGCGTGACAGTGATGATTATCTCGCCATCCCACGGGTAGTCGGTGTCGATTGCAAGTGCGACGGCAGTGTCGGCACACTGGAGGGTCGCTTCGCAGCGATCGTAGAGATGGACCCAGATGCCCTCGTCGGCAGTGGAGAAAAAATAGCCGGGGAGCGATGCGAGAGTGCGCTCGATATTTGGCGGGCAGCACATGGTCTCCCACCACGAATTGCGCTGATAGCCTTCGCGTGCATCATGGCCTCGGGCATTTTCGGCATTGGGGGAGAAACCATTGGATGCCTGCGGATTGCGATAGAAATACTCGATGCCGGAGAGTGAAACGCCGGAGAGGAAGCCATTGTAGATAATGCGCTCCATGGCGTCTGCGTAGGTGGCTTCGCGGGTAATCAGCAGCATGCGCCACGCCCACATGAAATGGGAAATCTGGGAGCACGTTTCGGCATATGCACGGAGATTGGGCAGCTCGTATGGCTCGCCGAACGCCTCGCCCTGATAGCGTGCGCCGACGCCGCCAGTGATGTACATTTTGCCGCCGACAAGGTCAGCCCAGAGACGCTTGAGATTCGCGAGGAGAGATTCGTCGCCCGTTTCAGCGTAAATGTCGGCGCCGCCGGAGCAGATGTAGCCAGAGCGTACGCAGTGACTTACGAGATAGGGACGCTTCGCGATCGGCGGGAGCGAGTATTGGGATTGCGGCAGGCCGGTGAAAAAGACCGCGAGGTCGAGATAGTGCTGCTCGCCAGTTTCGCGGTAGAGCTCGACCAGTGCCAGTTCAATCTCAGGATGGCCATCGGTGATTTCGCGCTTGCCGGGGCCGAATTCCCTGCAGAGCACGTCGGCGAACCTGCGGCCGACCGTGAGCAGAGTGTCGTCGCCAGTCGCGCGATAATATGCGATGCCCGCCTGAATGAGGTGGCCTCCGCAGTACATTTCGTGGGACGAATGGAGATGTTGCCAGCGCTGGTCGGACCAGAAAGTGTGGATGTAGCCGTCGTCTTCCTGAGCATTGGCGATTATGCGGATAATCTCGTCGGCGGTTGCGCGGAGGGTGGGGTTGTCCTCTGATTGTAACGCGAAACCGACGGCCTCGAGCCATTTGTAGAGGTCGGAGTCGGTATAGTGGCGGTCTCGCCGGGGCGCGTCGACGCGACCGGAGAGGCGGCGGAAATTATCGACGACGCCATGCTCTTCAAGTGTCTGGAGCACCGAAGGAATGCTCGCCTCTACGTTCTTGCAACGACGCGGCTGCCAGAAACCATCGCCGAGAGCGACAGCCGGCACGGGGACAGATCGCATGGTGAAATATGGACTGGATTGGGTGTCGATGACGCCTTGTGTCACGTGGGACATGCAGGCACCTCGGAAAAAAGAGGGAATCAGTATATTGCCGGAGGAATGATGGCACCCATTGGATGACCGGATGCATACTATACCCCAGCGGAAAGTATCTTCGCTGGGGTAGCCAATGGGACCTTCAGGAATTCGGTAAAAATGAAAAACGGGACGGCCGAGGGCCATCCCGCTATTTTGTCATGCCACCGGAAGTTGTCAGTCGATAAC
>CAYSRY010000458.1:0-1785 GCA_964433395.1 uncultured Armatimonadia bacterium
ATGTCGCCGAAAACGGGCAGAATTGCGCCGCACTTATTCGCTATTGCGCCCCGGAACCATCGATCCACACCGTGGCCATAGCCTATCGTGCAGTGCTTTTGTGGCTGGCCGCTCAGGTGCCAATTTTCCTGCTCCGCTGCATCCCCAACTGGCTCATGAACAATGGCGGGCATGACATTCTGGTACTCGTTTTGTGGCTTGTTTCCTATGGCGCGTGTCTGTTCGCGCTGGTGATGGCGCACGTGCATCTGGTGCGCATGGCCGCGCTCCTGCGCACGAGTCATTTGTGGGCGTGGGTTCTTGCTCTTCTGATCCCCGGAGTGAACGTCGCGGCATTCCTGATGCTCTTGTACGCGGGGAAGGACTGGCTGCTCGACCGTGGGGTTGCGATGACTCTGCGGGGGCCGCGTTTCCTGTGCCAGTCGGGTTCCGATCGCATGCGGAAGGCGTCCTGAGGCACTGGCGCGGCGGGGCTGGGCGTGTTTCGGCGGGGGTGTGGCCAAGCGGCTTTATGGCCGCTGCGACTAGCCCAGCATTATGCAGAAATCCCCATCAGGAACGGTAAATGTCATCACGCCATTCTCCGCCAGTTCATATTCCACTGTAGCCTCTGCAGCCAGGTCGTAGATGATTCCCACAGCCCGCCCGGCAGGCAGGCTGACCTCGATTCGTGCTCTTTCCCCAGTGTAATTGCGACAGATAATATTGTCGCCGAACCGCACCGATGATGTCCCGTTCTGGAATATCTGCGCGATTTCCGATGAGGTGAGAAACACCACGTCCGGATAGTGGGTGGTTATCGTATCAAGATAGCGGAAAAGCTGGGTCAATGAGAACATTTGCTCGTCTTCGCACAGGCGGGTATAGTTCGCTCTGTTGGAGCTGATAATAGCTGGCCGATTTTCGCTCCATGTGGCCACTGTGCCCCGTATCGCTCGATCTGCACCATAGTCCGCTTCCCGCTCGATCAATCCCATTGGGTTGAGATAAATTCTGCGATTGAGCCATTCGGTCAGCGTGCTGACCTCCGGACGCTGCACCTCGCTGCCGCAGTCTGTTTCAGGGGTGGACGCCGAGGGCATGGATAACAGGCTGAGGACGGCGTCAATGGTGTAGACGAGGTGGTTACTGCGATCCTCGATATTTTCGAGCGCAACGCAATCAGGCATGAAGCCGAACACGTCATGGAAGTGTGCTAAGCCGCCTGCAAGGTGCGCCTGTATTTGCTCTGTGGTCATTCCTTCAAATTCGAGCCCCATATATCCGTTTCTGGGGTCGGATACTCCGATCATGCCGAGGTCGAAAAAGCTGCGCAAGAGGGGGTCAGAGCCACTGCGGAGGATGTCAACCCAGCATTGGCCGTTATAGTGGTGCATGCGAGAATGATACAGTGGATACCACAGTCCCTCTGCAATGCCATCTCGTGCTTTTTCCAGCATGCCGGGCCGTTCCCAGCCTGCTGGGTAGCCGTCGTTCAGTGGGATTTCCACATATTCGGAAAAGTCGTTTTCGCGTATGGCGGCGAAATCAGGGTTTGCGACAATATACGCGGGGCAGAAGACGACATTTCGCCCATCACCACCACGGAATGAGCGGAGCACGTCAAAAAGCTGCTCCATCTGCTCCGCTGTTTCGAGTGAACCACCGCTCCACATACGCCACGTAGTCAGTCCGCTCTGCCGCCAGAGCGGAAGCGCCTGGTCAAAAGCATCGCGATTCGGCGCAGGTGTACGCGTACATGAACCCCAGTCGTCGCTCTCAATAACGACGGATTTGTGGCGTTGC
>CAYSRY010000459.1:0-1053 GCA_964433395.1 uncultured Armatimonadia bacterium
TCGTGCAATTTCGCAATGGGATTACACTTGAGAACGGGGTCACCGTTGATGGCAAATTATTCTCGGAGGAGAATGCGCATACAGGCCTTGCATACGATTTCCGCCTCGATGTGGACATTGATAATTCCGATCCACAGGCGAAAGGTGCGCTCGACCTGCTGCGCCGCCTGCTCGAACATCTGGAAGATGGGGCAGTCAGGGTCGGTGGCAAGCACTCAATTGGCCGGGGACGGGTAAAGTTAGAAGGCATTACAGTCCGCAAACTCGACTGGGCCACATTGTGGAACAATACCGACTATCAAGGCGAAGATATCGCCGATTGGAAAGCTGAATTCAGCCAGTCCACGGTGGTGACTGCGGACGAAAATGCCAATAACGCGCAGCCAGCCACCGCCCAGCCTTTCCGGATGGTTTTCGAAGCGCAGGTGACATTCCCCACACCGCTGATGATCCACGAGGGAGTGCCGATTGAGCTAGTAGAGGAGCACCGGCTGGGCGGCGAACTGGATATAAAGACACTGCCTCAATATGTGCAAAATAAATACTCAGCAGAGAACAATGACCTGCCGGAAACCCGCTACTATGATGCAGTCAACTACCGCTACAAACTCGATGATGCAACCAGCGCATATCTGCCCGGCAGTGGGACACGTGGAGCGTTACGCGCCCGTATGACCAGCCAGATGCAAACGCTTCAGCCCAACGCCCCTTGGCTGGCATGGGATGTATCCAAGGAAGGCAATCCCTGCGAGGGCAATCCGCCGAAAGCCGACGAGGTAGAGGATGCAGATATAAAACGCGATGAGTGGAGCAAAAATATCTGTCTGGTCAGTCGGCTGTTTGGCTATGCCGCGCTGGGTGGCACAATTTTCATCGAGGACATGGAGGTCGGAGGGCTGACATGCAAGGGCCTCGCGCATGTGGCAGTTGACCGGGTCACCCGCAAGCCCTCCAGTGGCGCGCTTTTCACCGACCTGGTCCTCTGGCCAAAAGATGGCGATACCGCCATGCTGCGCATCGAACTGCTGGCCCCGTCGGACTATGACATCGGCG
>CAYSRY010000459.1:1063-1768 GCA_964433395.1 uncultured Armatimonadia bacterium
GTGGTCGTCCTGCTGCTGAAAGACATCTACCGCGGCTGGGTGCGCATCGGCCATAGCAAAACCGCCGGCATGGGACGGCTTGGCCTCAAAAGCTGCAAAATTTCCGCCTATGTCAACCCGGCCTGTACAGACTGGCCTGTCGGCCCCGATGAGAAGATTGCTGATGGCGACGATGCCAAAAAGCAGATCGGCTCATTCGAAAAGCGGTCGCGCATATTTGAGGCACCCACCGATCTGCTGGCGAATCCCTCATGGGTGAAGACAGATGACCCGTGGTACACAAAGTTCAACGACTGCGCCCAATGGATGGCGCTCGAAGCAGAAGAGTGGGCCGAAGAGGCTGCAGCACACCCTGTGGAAGGGGGGCAGGCCGATGAAAGTTGAAGCCTATGTGATCAGTGCCGAGCAGTTGGCGGAATACCTGCAGACTGCCGACTGGGCATACTGGGTGGTGGAGACGCCGCACCGCCTCATATATAAGGCTCCCTCGCAAGACCCGTTAGAAGGTGAAACGGTGGCTCTGCATTTTCTGGCAGGGCGCGGTTTCGATAAGCGGGGCGAATTTCGCTGGTGGCGAGGCGAAAATCCCGCCGAAATCCACGCAACCCTCATCTGTGATGAAGAGGGCAGCGAAAATCCGGACGAAAAATGCGTACTTGTGCCGAAGGGTTGGGAGCCTGTGGAGACCACATTGGACACTACCAG
>CAYSRY010000460.1:0-1765 GCA_964433395.1 uncultured Armatimonadia bacterium
ATACAGCCGCGAGCGCTCAATGCCGAATGTCGGCAGGTCCTGATATTTGTAGGCGTTTGCAACGATTGGGCCATAGGCATTGCGATAGATGACATTTCGGCGGAAAATCGAATCGATAATGAAGAGCTTGGCCCGTCCGTCTGCTGAGCCGGAGCCGTCGAAGCCATTCGTCACCACACAGTTCTCTATCAGATTCCGCGGCGCCGAGAAGAACTCGAAATTACGTCCCCAGCGACAATCGAATATGCAGTCGCGCACCACATTGTACGGGCTGTCAAACCATATACCGAATGGCCTGTGTCCGGCGCGGCTTATGTGAATGCGCTCGAAAACATTGTGTGAGCAGTTGAAGTTGTTCCACATGTCACCGGCAACGTGCCCCCATGTGCCGATATTATTCGAGCGCCAGCAGATGAGGTCGTGATACCGGTTATAGTGCGAATCACTGCAGCGAATTGGGCTGCCATGAGAGGTCGCGTTCTCCATGCGGCAATGGCTTATCTCGCAATGCTGCACATTATCAAGCCGCATCCACCCGCCGGTTTTCGGCAACAGGAAGAATCCCTCGATATTGAGATACCGCACATTCTTCAGACGGATACAGAGATTCTCTCGGTCCCTAGAAGGCCCTCCCGTCAGCACCGCACCAAGCGGATGTTCAGCACGAAGCGTGATCGGGGCGTTCTCTGCTCCCCATGTCATAGGTTCAAGGCAACCCTCGTATTCACCATCAGCGAAAATGATGGTGTCGCCACCTTCAATCATAGCTTTGGGCTGCCATACTGACTGCCATGGATTCAGTTCGATATTTACGCGCCAAAGTGATTTCCACGGCTTATCTGCGGTCCCGGGGTTGTCATCATCGCCATCGGGCGACACCCAATACTCTGCGGCAACAGCTGAAGAGCACAGCATACATGCGGCCAGCAGTGCCAGAATAGCCAATTTCAGATCCACAGGATCATCTCCCTGATAATTTGGATAGATGGCTTATGAGCTATTCCTCTCCAGGCCGCAGAAACCTCTGCATAAAGCCCCTGTTGCGCTGGACATGCAACACGAAAAATACCCACCTCCGCCGGAGGTGGGTATAGTTATCCGCACTCATGCATTCTGCTGCTTACCCCAGCGATTTCACAAATTCCAGCACTTCGGCGACATGATCCTGCACTTTGACTTTCGGCCATATCCGCCGAATTGTCCCCGCTTTATCGATGACAAAAGTCGTCCGCACAATTCCCATGTGCGTCTTCCCATACATGCTCTTCTCCTGCCACACGCCATACTTTGTGGCAACTTTCGCGTCAACATCGCTCAGGAGCGGGAAATTGAGTTCGTTTTTGCTGATAAACTTGTCGTGTGAGTTCAAGTCATCAGTGCTGACGCCGAGAATCGTTGCGCCTGCCTCTTTAAATTCAGTTTTCAGGTCACGAAACCCCTGGGCTTCGAGCGTACACCCCTTTGTGTTGTCACGAGGATAGAAATAGAGTACCACAACAGCTTTATCTCGATAGTCTTTCAGTACAATCTTCTCGCCTGTCGAGGCTGGCAGTGTAAAGGCTGGTGCCTTGACACCTTCTTTGACTTCGCCCATAGCTGCCACTCCTTTCACCATGATGTCACAACCCGTTGTGTCTTCTTTCAACGCGCAGACTGCGCCTCCTCCCATTACGCCGTCTGATCTTCATTGTATGCGCAACAAAAGAGGAGCGGACAATTACCGCTCCTCAAAATGCTTACCATACTCTGAAGCACTGCCTACCAT
>CAYSRY010000461.1:0-1759 GCA_964433395.1 uncultured Armatimonadia bacterium
GAAAGGCAGGAACGCGAAATGAAATGTCGCCAATTCTGTATGATACTCTTCGTACTGATGGTCGTTGCCGTTGTGGCCGGCTGCGCAAAGAAGCCGCCACAGGAGGAAACTAATCTGCCCTTCGCCACCAACAATGCGCCGCTACCGACGGATACCGACGCACCCGCAGATGAAGCAGCGCCCAATGACCAGAGCGTAACGCAGACGCCGGCAGAGGTAAGAGAGGTCGTACGCAAGGAGGCTTCCACTCCTGACGAGCGTGCGAGAGAAAAAGCCAAAACGACCGCCTGCCTTGCAAATGTGAAAATGCTTGGCCTGGCCATACGGATGTACGAGGAGGACTACGACGAACGCACCCCGTTGCCCAAAAATGTCGTCGCGACGATTCATCCATATATGCTGAACCGTGACGTGTGGTACTGCCCCAGCAAGATAAGCCGAAAGCCCGGTTATGCCCTCGTGCGCAGTTTCACCAACCGCAAATTCTCGACATTCAACAATCCAGCCGAACAGTTTGCAATCTTCGAGGCCAACTTGGATGAAGAGCCGCTGGTAGGCGATAAAAAAGACGTTGCCGACCCTGCACGCCATGTGGGAGGCAACGTCTTCGGCTACGTCGACGGGCACGCACGCTGGCTCCTCAGCGATCGCGAAGCCAAAACCGGCTGGAGCAAATAGGCATATAGCGCTGAAACGTGTGCCATGACACGCAAGCCTCCTCATTGGAGATTGGAGCGCCATACCTTATGCCGGTGTGCGTACAGGTGCCTGCAGGCACCTGTACGCAATAGGCCTTTTCAACATCATTTTTGCATTGCAGAATGGCTATAGCTTTCACGCACCCACTCCACAACATTCCTCGCAAAAATCTCAAAACGTTCACTACCAAGCACCGAAGGTAGCGACGTGCACGCGTACTGCCTCAAAACCACCCCTGCTCCAACTTCATTTATCGTCACCAGCGGGTATGGCCCGCTCTTTGTCCCATGTCGCCGATACGCCACCCCATCATACTCGCAGGCTTCATGCTCGCACTCAACAAGCACTTTCCCTTCACCGGCACGCACAGGAAATGCCAACAGGCTGAAGTTTGCCGCATCCTCACCAGCCGGAATCTCGACCCATTCGCCATCACCCATCCCAGTGGTCAGCACATGGTCTTCCACAACTCTGACCTTCGTAACTGCGCCGCGGGTATAATATCGAAAATCTACCCCCGACAGCTTCCCGAAGGCCACTGTGACGGGAGCCCCCTCGCCCTTAGGTGTCTCCCATTCATGTAATCCTCCACCGTCACTCAAATCCGTATACCACCCCGGCACTTCCTGCACAATCAATGTACCACCCAGCTCTGCATATCGTCGCAACTGGTCTGCCCAGCTTCTGCGCATTACCGGCCGGGAGACCACTATGCAAAAAAATCAGCAACTGCCTTTTCCGGGTCAAACTTTTCCTCCATCAGTCGCCAGTACATATCAATCTGTGGCACTCCCAACTCCTTCTGCAAATATCCTTCAAGCGCGCTGCCGCGATGGGCCAACGTCCCGAAATACGGCGGATTATCCAATGCGCTGCGATATTTTCTGATTTCCGCATCAGGATCAGAAATATCTCCTTGTCCCCAGTCATTCCCCGCCTCGCGCCACTTCTTTGTCATCTCTCCCATTGCCTGATTTGCCTCATGGTCTATCCCCAGCCCATACAGCCGCACTCCGTCAGCAAACTCATGCGAAATCTCATATTTCTGCACTGCATCCCG
>CAYSRY010000462.1:0-1758 GCA_964433395.1 uncultured Armatimonadia bacterium
AAGCATATGCTGCCCGCGCTATTGTCTGCATGCGGCAGGGAATGTATCTCCAGGCTATCTCTGATTTCACTCACGCTGTTAAAGGCAATCCCGCCCTGCCTGATCTCTTCATGCACTTGTCGGCGGCACACGAGGGGCTTGGCGACAACATCAAGGCTCTCGAAAACCTGAATCTGGCGATCGCAAATGACCCTTCCAACCCGGAGCTTTTCCTCAAGCGCGCCCAGATGCACCTCAATGCCAACATTTTGGAGAGTGCCGTCGCCGACTATACCTCTGCAATCGATGCGCTGCGCGCAGAGTTCAAACGCAAAGAGCAATCCGCGACTGGGGCTAATATCGAAGGAACAAAGCGGCTTTACGCATGGCGTGAGGCAGAAATACTGTCACTGCGCGCAAGCTGTTGGCTCCAGATTGACGAGTGGGTCAAAGCGGTTGCAGACTGGGACGCGATTCTCAAAGCCGCCGAGCATTATCCAGGTGACCGCGAAATGATCAAATTCGCCGTCGAGGCCGCCAACAACATCATCAATGCACTTAACGATTTCGGAGCCGCGGAGACCCATGTAGACCCAGAGCTGGCCGCCTACGCCAAGGCAGCTACAGATCTCCTTAACTCTCTTGAATAACATGCGCCATACTATACAAAAAATGAGGGCCGGTGTCTTTACCGGCCCTCTCTCACGGTCGAACAGAATTCCACCATCCTATTCGTAACGAAAATCAACAACGCGCGGTGGGGGTGGCGATTTGAACCGCGGATCGGGAATCATCTTCTTCACAAGCCAATACCCCATCAAGAATCCCCCGACGTGCGCCATGAAGGCCACTCCGTTGCTCATCCCTATTGATCCTATTGCCGGCAGAAGCTGGAAGACAAACCACAGGCCGATGAAAAGCACTGCCGGCAGCTCAATAATTGTTGGGATTATCCAGATAATCACAAGACTCCGAATCGACGCGCTCTTGAAAAGCACGAAGTACGCGCCCAACACTCCAGCGATAGCGCCGCTTGCACCCACCATCGGCGTCGCGTCAAACCACACCCACAGACTGTGCGCCAGCGCCGCGACTATCCCCGTTACCAGATAAAAAAGCAGGTAGCGCATATGCCCAAGGCGGTCCTCGATATTATCCCCGAATACCCACAGAAACAGCATGTTGAACGCGATGTGCAGGAAATCGCCATGCATGAACATCGAACTCAGCATTCGAGCCAGAACGTGCAGCAAAAGCGGCCCGCCACCATATGACGCCCAGGCTGCCGGGCTGAATAACTGCTTGATATCCGCAGGAACAAATGCGAATTCCATCAGCCGCGTCGGCGAAAACAACTGCAGTACGAAAACAGCCACACACACCACGATAATCCCTTTGTTCACATAGGGATTGCTGCGCGGTTTTATGTTATCAGTCAGTGGTATCATACTTGACCTTATCTATCGTCACATTTGGCCGGCCATGAAGCCGCAACCATGGAACTCCCGATATTCAAGCGCAGCACCTGCGCCGTCTACCCTCCGCGTTGACGCACTCTGCTCCTGCATGTTATAGTTCAGCTGCATGAAGAATCCCGGAACCCAACGGGCCTGCTGTGCCGTGGGCCAGAAAGAGGGCTCGCAAGTGCTGAATCTCACGAAATCCGTACTCATTATAGCACTTATCGCCGCCTCCGTCGCAGCCAGTGCTGGTACGTTCACTGTCTCCAATGGCGACCACTTAGGCATCGTCATCAACTCTGTCCAGCCGGTCGTCGAA
>CAYSRY010000463.1:0-1492 GCA_964433395.1 uncultured Armatimonadia bacterium
CCAGATGCCCAGGTACAGCACTGCCCCAACAAGCAAAATGAGAATACTGACGAACACCAATGCGGTGTAATATAAGACACGACTGCTGCGTTTCATTTCACTCGGCCTTCCCTCCACAATACATCCCTCCGAAATCTGCCCTTCCACGCAGTCCCCTCGCCGTGGCAAAATATCCATGCAATGGTACGTTCCGTCAGACATTTCACATCACCTGCGTTGAGGCTCGCGTCGCTGGTGGTAAAAATCCGGACGTTTCCCTTGCGATAACCCGTTTACATACGGGAAAGTTTGATGTATAGTGAATTCAGATGCGATAGAATGCCAGTTTTTTGCTGGGAGGCAACCCATGAAGAAGACAGTGCTCTTGGTCGTTTGCTTGATGGTCATCTGTCTCGTCGCCGTCGCTGTCACTGGCTGCGCAAAGAAGAATCCGGCCCCGACGGAAGGCGGGATTCCGGATGTTCTCCCGCCGCCAACCGACATGCCCGGTGACAACGCTGCTCCGGCTCCTGCTGAAGCCCCCGCAGCTGACGGTGCTGCCGCGACAGGCGACGAAGCAGCTCCAGCCGATGCCGCTCCGGCTGACGATGCGGCTCCGGTAGACGCTGCTCCGGCAGACGTACCCGCCCCGCCGCCAGCTCCGTAAGAACAGCTGAGGCGAAGCATAGAGGTGTATACACGGAAATGGCAGGCTTCCGGGCCTGCCATTTTTCGTGCCTGCACATTCGCTCGGTCGCTATGCGCGAACGAATTCCACCGCTGCCTTCACCAGATCAACAGAGTCGACAATCCATCCGGCCGCCAGCCACGCGCGCGCCTGTTCAGTCGACGCGTCATTCGCCCACCATTCATCGCTCCCGTATGCATCTGCCGGAAGCTGGTCGCCCATTATCCGCACAATCTCTCCAAATTCCATACACCGCCGGTGGCACGGTGATGGCTGATTCACCAGATGCGCGTACAGCTCAACATACAGATTCCCCTCATCCAGTTGCATAGCTCCACTCTCTGCCTTCCTGCGCGCATAGTGCTCTGCGCCCTGTTCCACTGTCGTCATCGCTTTATTTCTATGCGGATTATTCTGGCCACTGCCACGTGCCTGTTTTCGAGTACCGGCTGCCACACTCCTTCTCACTGTATCCGCGAAATGCGCTATACTGAAGAAACGCTGATACTGCAGAATGGAACGGAGCCGGAATGCCTCACCAACATCGCTATTTCGCCAGCATCATCGGTGGTCTGGAGGATATAGTCGCTCAGGAGCTCAAGTGGCGGGTGCCGGAAGCTGCCGTTGTCGGCCAGATCTGCAGCCAGCTCATCATCGACTGTCCCAGGGGGCCGGAAGTGCTGATGACCATGCGGAGCATCGAAAATCTCTATGCCTGCATAGGCCATTTTGACGGGCTTGATTGGGGCCGCAAGGGGCTTGCACAGATTGAGGAGTTCGTTCTCAGTGTCGATTTGTCTGAAGCGGTCGAAGCCTATAACAATG
>CAYSRY010000463.1:1502-1756 GCA_964433395.1 uncultured Armatimonadia bacterium
CTCGGTGGCGCGATTGGTGATATGTTTGACTGGGCTGTCAGTATGAAGAAATTCGACTACGAGTTCGTGGCAAAAGTGTGCGATGATGCCTGTCTCATTGGGCTGCGTATCTCGCATACCGCGCTGCACAAACGCTATGAACGTCACCAGGGTCTCGCGCCGCTCAATCCCACGCTCGCCTATGCGATGGGGGTGTTTTCCCAGCCTGAGGCGGGCCAGCTTGTCCTCGATCCGATGTGCGGAACGGGCACTAC
>CAYSRY010000464.1:0-1755 GCA_964433395.1 uncultured Armatimonadia bacterium
AAAGCCCTCCCTCATGACGTTATGCCTTTCGCCGTTTTTACCTTTAGCTGTTCTGTCGTTCCGCCGGAGGCGGGCGCATAATGCGCCGTTTGCCTTTCTGCCGTTAGCCGTTGTCGTAGCATAATGAAGGCATTACGGAAGTACGAGGAGATGCCTGGTGCCAGCGTTTGTCCTCACTACCTGTGGTACGTCGCTGCTGGGAAATATGCGCAGGGCCAAAGATCTGGCGAGAGATGCAGTGCCATCTCAGCAGGAAGCGCTCGCATACTTGCGCGAAACCGACCGCGAAGATAGAAACCGTGGTGCGGAGATCAATTCCCTCTTCAGTATGCTGGGACAGCGCCTGACCAATGGCGAAGCCAGCGCCCCTCTGTATATCCACCTGCTGGTTTCAGCGACTCCCGATGGGGAGTGGGTGGGAGGCGTGCTGCGTTCGTACCTGCACGGGCGTCCGGAAGTCGCCGAGGTCGAAGTCACCGTTGTGGAAGACCTTAGTGACGAAGACCCCAAACGCTTTGGCAATCATGGCCTGCGGATGCTGGTGAGAGAGGCGGCCAAAATTCTGAAGTCCGCAGAGGAGAAGCGGCCTGATCTGCAACGCGTCATCAACGCCACCGGCGGCTACAAGGCGGAAATCAGTTTCGCCGGCCTTATCGGCCAGGCATTGAAAGTCCCCGTTGTCTACCTGTTCGAAGGCTTCACCACATGCATCGAGCTGCCCCCATTGCCGGTGCATTTTGACCGCAGCCTGTGGGACAGGCACTACCCCATGTTCTCTACCCTGTCGGAAATGCAGCAGGTGCCGGCAGACGACCTCAATCTGGAAAGTGTGGCCCCCTCGATTCAGGCATTGCTTGAACGCGAGGAGATAGACGGAGAGGAATATATTTCATTAACCCCGATATTAGAGCTTATGCACCAGAGCTTCTTGATACAGAGCTCACCAGTCCCCACAGCTCCTCCACCCAACGAATTGACACCACAGCAGCGCCGTCAGAGCCTGACCACCGTCGAGCATCATCAGGTGAAGGGCGAAGAGGCATTCATCAATAGCGTGGCAACTTTGCCATGGATCAAACGCATTGAGAGCATCCAACTGGGGAGTCATACGAAAAGCAGAGTTTCGCGCGCACGATCGCATGAAAGCTCGGAGATCTGGGTATGGTACGCCAGCGGTGACATGTCCAAGCAGTTTCGTCTGGTGACCACGGGCGAGAGTAACGAGCACTGGCTGTACTGCGTGGATCAGATCGAGCAACTGCTTGCATAGTATGATATTCAGTGTATAATCGATGTCGTAAAAAAACACTCACTCTGGAAAATGGTTTCCGGAGCGAATAAATACTTGGGGGAGACTGTGCGGTGACGAGTGCTGCATGGTTTTTTTGTTTTGGGTGCACGAGTGCTTGCTGCGTGTTTTTCGCACGCATGGCGGAGCAAGTGAATGAGCGGTAGTGCGTTCAGATGCAATTCCACAGAAGAGGGAGGAAGAAGCTGCCCATGCCACACTTAGTTCTCTTCGACTGTGACAAGATCCAGGAATATGTGTATGCGAGTTCCCGACAAGCTGAGATCAGGATGGCCTCACGCCTGCTGGAAAAGACGACTGAAGAAATCCGGAAGTTTGCCGAGGACACAGAAGGTGCTACCCCGATTGGGGTTGCCGCCGCTTCGGGAGGTATATGGCTGGAGGATAGCGCGGAGGCGTGGGCCGAGGACCTTGAGGCAGAAATAATCCAGAAATTCCGCACAATC
>CAYSRY010000465.1:0-1744 GCA_964433395.1 uncultured Armatimonadia bacterium
GATGCAGCTTGCGCATGAAAACGCTGATAAGATCTGCTATGTCGAGTATGAAGTGATGCAGGGGACGCTGCCAATCGGCGCGCGTACTGCGAATGACGCATATCCGGTGTCTGCGGGGCCATTCACTGCAGGTGCCGAAGAGCATGATCCAGTGGCAGCCGACCCGTGGGCATTGAAGACGCTGCTCGGAGTATTGGCTGAGCTTCGAAAAAATGACTTCCCGTCCAATAAAGTAAATGCGTGGGCAAAGTTGGCGGCCGTCAACAAACAGGACGCCGCCATAAGCTACTACACGTCGGTCAGAAATCTGAATTCGACGCTCGAATGTGAAATCAAGCAATTAACTGGGTGCCAGTGCTCTGAAATCCTCAAACTGCCAGTCAGAAGGCGTGGCAAGCGTGAAGAATGCCCGCTGGTGGACCTGCCGGCGCTGTGGGATATAGTCGGAAAGGGTGAGGCATAATGCGCTTTAAATATACCCTGACATTTAAAACATCGTTCATGCAGGGCGATGGAGCCGGTGTTCCCGGATTGTGCGATGACATCTCAGTTAATGTCGAAGGGATACCATTTGTCCAAGGCGATGGCGTGGCGCATGAATTGCGGCGCAATCTGCGCAACATGTGGCAAGGCAATACTAAGTTTCTCTGTGATGGTCAAGCGGAGAGCCCGGTGAAGCCGGATGAGTTCTGCAATTTGGATGGGGAGGGAGAATATTGCCTGTATTGCCGGATGTTCGGGCGCGCTAAAGACTTGCCTCGCAGATGGGATGTCGGCACAGCTTATCTTCCCAAAGCGACGGTAGCTGCTATTCAATATACACTCAAAAACGCGCCGCAGTGGGCAGCGTTTCTGACCCAGCGCCGCACTTCCATTAACCGGGACAGGCGTCGGGCTGCGGAGAAGCTGCTTTTTTCGATGGGCCGCGCAATCCCGCTCGACAGCTTCACAGGCACTGTGAGCTATTGCGGCCCGGGCGAGCCAGATGAGGCTGAAAAGCGCGCGATTACCATTGCATTGCAGCAGTTGCGCGGCATTGGGCGCAACAAAAAGCGAGGCAGCGGCGAAATCTGCAGTTGCGTCGTCGAGGAAGATAAAAGTCGTTGTACATATGGCATCGGCGGCCAAGCATTTACTCTAAGTGCTGACGATGCGCCTTCCCCAGTGGTATTTGAAATCACCATTGATACCGAGATCGGTTTTCCCACCCGCCACGTACATGGCAACGAATATGACACGCATCCATATATTCCGGGCCGCGCCATCTGGGGCGGACTGGCAGCTGCGCTGGGACTGCAACCCGGGGTGCCATGCGATGAAGAAACAATGCGGCTGCTGTACGAGGATATCCGCGTCTGGAACGCCTTTCCGCTGACAAATGAGGGGCGGCCGCTGCCCACGCCGCTGTCAGCCCGGCGCAACAAATTGGCACCGATAGAAAATGATGATGCGTGGGGCGTCCCTTGTCAGCCGCCAGCCGATGCTTTATTGGGCGACCTCGAAAAATCTCCAGATGCCCAATGGGTGCCTCTGACGACACCCTTCGTGTTCCCCCAGGGGAAATACTGGAAAAGCTACAAGAGTCAGACCGCCTGGCGGGGACACAACTCCCAGCGAGTTGCCATCGCTCCGGCGGAAGCTGCCGAATCCTCGGAGGAATCCGATGGCTCCGCTTACTTTGCCACTGAGGTCCTGGAAGCGGGCCAGAGCTTCGAATGTCATGTTGACTGCACAAATTCCCGCT
>CAYSRY010000466.1:0-343 GCA_964433395.1 uncultured Armatimonadia bacterium
AACCAGAGGGCATTAAGGTCTGTCATCAACCGACGAAGAGGTTCATTACGAATTATCCAAGTTGCTCGCTGTCCTGTGCCTGCGGTCTCAGGTGGCTCTACCCTGCACAGAAGCCGGGTAACTCCAAAACTCAACGCGACGCTGAAAACCACCGCAGCGGCCACGTTAAAGGGAACATTTGAACGCATCATCAAGATGATTGTAACAAAGAAAAATATGAGGTAGAGAAACATCCCGAGCAGGGCAGCCGAATAGTCACGCCCACGCGCTACACCATGGGACAGCGGCGCTACAATATCATTGCATTTCCCGGAGGCTTGAGGTGGCGGCAAAGTGTCATCAC
>CAYSRY010000466.1:353-1740 GCA_964433395.1 uncultured Armatimonadia bacterium
ACTTCAGATGGCGGCGTCAAGGTGTCATCACCAATTACAAGGTGACCACAGGATGGGCACAAGCCCTCTTCTTGCATTTTTGCGCCACACGCAGGGCATTTCATAACAATTATATCATAACCCAATGGGCGTATACTGAGCAATAAGCACGTTGCCGCCGCTACCGAAGCTCCGACATTTTCACTTGCTTCAGACACCATTTCCTCGCTGCGGCGCGTGCGAAGTGCTAACCAAGCCAGAGTTACCAGACCGCACGCGCAAAAAAAGGGAAGAGCCCAAGGGCTCTTCCCTGATCGCTCCCTGTCATGCCTCAACTCAGAAGTCCATTGCGTAGTAAATGTCGCGATCCAGTCCCGGACACTGTTGGTTCAAGACATACTTACTGGTCAGAATCTGCATGTACAGCAGCGATTCCAGCTCTTCAGCATCGCGATAGCTGCAAGGATTCAGCTCCGCCAAACGTTCCTTGGAGATACCTGGAACTTCTACCGGAATCAATACTTTGTCGCCCCAGATCGGGTGCGCCTCATACCGCACTGCTTCCCGCGCTGCTTGGAAAAGGAACAATTCCGTCTCCAGAATGCTGGGGCCGGTACCGCCGATTGGCGTGGGTTTACCATGTATATGCTTGAACGTTACCTGCGGAAGATGCATCTCTTCTTCGCCAAGCTTGCCCTCTACCCATTCATATTCCGCACCTATTCGACCGGTAGTATTAATCTGGTAGACTTCAAGTTCGCGATCAGTGCCAACCGAATTGGCAATGAAATCGCGGAAGCGATGCACATGCTCAGAGCTGCTGATGCCCATGGTGAATGGCAAACAGTAGCGTGTCTCATACTTCGTTTGTCCAACGCCTTCGGCGCCCTGCGCCGGATGCCCTACGGTTCGCCCATCGGCAAGGACCTTCGCGGCGAAATTCGGGTCTGTAATCTTCAGCCATGCATAATCAGTCAAGTATCCGGGGCTGATGAAAACAGCCATATTCGGCGCCATTGTTGAGTTCACGCTGCCGTCAAAATGTCCAGTATCTTCCATGCGAAGAACGGTACGTGCATTGCGGTTCAGCGTACCACGATGCTGGAACAGATTACCCGCAAAGCTGACATCGCCATTCTCGTCCCACTCCGTGTTCTCGTGCAGGGCATGGGGACTGCGAGCGGCGCGGAAGATGCCCATCTGGTTGGCGTCCACATCCTCTGTTTTCGTCCAGGCGCCGCTTTCGCTGCCCTCGGCACGATCTTGGAACCATGCGGTGATGTCATCGTTTTTCAACGCCTGGTCATACACAAATGTCTCGACTTCGACACCAAATTTCTCTTTAAAGAGTGGGGCGGTGTTTTCGTCAACAACAAATAATCCGTGAGTCGATTTGCCGCTGCCACTC
>CAYSRY010000467.1:0-1663 GCA_964433395.1 uncultured Armatimonadia bacterium
TGCCATGTCATTGATATCGGGCAGGCACCAACACCTCTGGTATATTTCGCGATTGGCTACTGGGCTTGCGACGGTGGCGTGGCGATCACCGCGTCCCATAAGCCACCGGAGTTTAACGGCATGAAACTGCGCGAAGGCGAATGGCCATTTTTCGGGGAACAGCTCCAGGAGCTCTGCCGGGCTACGATCGCCAGGGAGATGCAATCAGGTACCGGGACCTATGAGGAGAAAGATATTTACCCGGCCTACTTTGAAATTGCGGCGAAACAAGTGCATCTGGACCGGCCCGTGAAGGTGGTGCTGGATGTGGGCAACGCCTGCGGGACGCTCACAGCCCCGCGCGTGCTGAAAGATATCGGCGCGGATTTTGAAGTGATGTTTGAGGAACCAGACGGGACATTCCCGAATCGCCCGCCAGACCCACTGCTTGTGGAAAGCGTACAGGCCCTGTCGAAGCGAGTTGTGGAGACCGGAGCGGAACTGGGTGTCGCGATTGATGCAGATGGCGATCGGATTGCCGTGGTTGATGACCGCGGCGAGATGGTGTGGCCGGATCAGTATATGCTGCCAATTTGTCACGACGCGCTGGTCGATGGCCCTCAGACCTTCATCACAGAGGTACGCTGCTCACAATCGCTGATTGACGCGCTTTCGGAACGCGGCGGTACGGTGCAAATGCGAGCCTGCGGATATCCATATATTCTGGAAGGAATGCGAGAAACAGGGGCTCCAGTGGGTTTTGAGACGACCGGGCACTGCTATTTTGCCAATCCATATATCAAGTTCGATGACGCGACATATGCAACCGCCCGGTTGCTGGCAAGTCTTTCGCGCTCAGATCGCCTGATTCGTGAGATAGTGAAGGAAGCGCCGAAATATTTCACGAGCGATGAGACGCGACTACACTGTTCGGATGAAAATAAATTCAAAGTAGCCGCAGCGGTAGCTGACATGTACGCGGGCGAGTATGAGATTATTGATGTGGACGGGGCACGCGTGCAGATGCCGGAAGGCTGGGCACTCATTCGGGCTTCGAATACCGGCGAAGAGCTCGTCATGCGCTGGGAAGCAAATTCGCCGGAAGCACGAGATAGTATCGGCGAAGAGCTGCTGGCGCGAGTGAAACAGGCGCTTGAGAAATTCGGCGAAGAATAGAAAGAGATTAGTAGACAGAACGGAGGCCCGGGCAGATGCCCGGGCCTCTTTGTTTGGTATGTGCGTGGTCACTATCTTTTCAGCGACGACATGTGGCCATTATTGTGACGTCTGCTCCGCATGAATGGCGGCAAGTTCCCGCAATCTTGTATCGGCATGCTCAAAAAGCATCTGGTAGCCTTTGCAGAGATACGATGAACAGCGTGTGTGTCCGGTGGCGTAGACACGGTCTTTCGGGCAACCACCGAAGCATTGGTCCCACCACGGGCATCCGCCGCATTCAGGGCCAGCGACGCCTTTGCGCAGAGCGAACTTTTCGAGAACATCGCTTTGGACAATCTCTTCGAGTGGGGCATGGAGCAGATTGCCAGCGTAGCAGTCGGGCTGGACGAAGAAATCACATGCGTAGACATCGCCGTTATGCTCGATGACCACGTATTCGCCGCAGCGATCCTTGAGCATACAGGAAGGACCCTCGCCGCCCATGTATATTTCGAGCAGATCATTG
>CAYSRY010000468.1:0-1654 GCA_964433395.1 uncultured Armatimonadia bacterium
GCTCTCATTCCTGTGGGCCGGGCTGGGGCAAATCTACAATGGCCAGATTGGCAAGGGCATAGCATTCATTTTTATCCAGGGCATCTGCGCTCTTACCATGTATATTGTAATCGGCTATATAACGACACCAATCGTGTGGATTTGGGGGATGGTTGACGCATACTCATCCGCCAATAAAATCAATCAGCGTTTGCACAAACAGACATACGGCGGCCAATAAGGATACAGTCAACTACCGCATAGCCACAGATAACATACATATAATATATAGGGAGCCACAACAGACTATCGCACAGAGGCACTTCGCGTATACACAGCGCGCAAGCGGCTGAGTAATGCTGCCCGCACCTCCAGTAGAAAAACTCCCCCTTCCATGCCCTCACCACCCCGCAATGAATAAGTTTCATAGTTTTTTAGATTCCGCAGGAGGAATTAGCGAACATATATTCGAATTAGTATGCGTGCTGCTTCTTACCTTGTATCAACTGGATGCGATGATAAATTTACGGCACTCCGCATACGCCCAAAATCGCACCGCATTCAATGTCTCGCCGTTCAGAGGTGATTTCGATGGCTCAATCGCATCTCGCCCACACGCCAAGCGCCTCTGGACATGCTGATCCTGTGTATGTCCACTTGCGCGAAGTTGCCCGGCTTGCCGAGGAGTTCTCCGCACCATTCGGCGCACAGCACGAAGCCAGGATTGCCGGTCTGCTGCACGACCTTGGCAAATACGGCTGCCTTTTCCAGCGCCGCCTGCAAAAGCTCGAAAAGGGCATTGATCACTGGTCACCCGGTGCGTGCGCCGCACTCAAACATTTCTCCGTCGCCTGCTGCGGTGCAGCATTGGCCATCCACGGCCATCATGTCGGCCTCGGCCAGCTCTCGACCGATTTCCTGCGTCCTCTCATGACGTGCGAACCCGCTCAAGATGTATCGGGCCGCCGCTTGTCCTCCACTGACATTGACGCACTCATCAAGCTTCTCCAGGCCGATGGCATCACTATTCCATCCGCACTCAACGCGCCTGTCGTCAATGCCACCAATCGCGATCACTCTGCTTCCCTCATGCTTGATATCCGGATGCTTTTTTCCGCCCTCGTAGACGCCGACTTCCTCGCCACAGAAGCCCATTTCGGCGCGCAAACTGCAGACAGCCCGACCTATCGTCCTGCAGGCCCGAAGCTCGACGCCAAACTCGCCTCCGAGCTGCTTGACACCTATATATCTACGGTCAGCCAGAAAGCGCGCGCATCCGACGAGCTTGCCACGCTCCGCACTGATCTGCTTCAGGCATGCCGCGAGGCGGCTGAATTGCAGCCCGGGCTTTTCACGCTGACTGCGCCGACGGGCTCAGGCAAAACGCTCAGCATGCTCTCATTCGCACTGCGCCATGCCGCAAAACACAATCTCCGCCGCATCGTCGTGGTCATTCCCTACCTTTCCATCATTGAGCAGACTGTGCAGGTCTACCGCGACGCGCTTACCCAGCTTGTTACCGACAATTCCGAGTACGTCCTCGAAGACCACAGTCTCGCTGAGGGCCGGACCGATTCCGGAAGCAATGCCTCAGACGGCAACGCATCAGACGATACAGGTCTCGCCCGCTTGCTGTCCCAGAACTGGGACGCACCGATTATCATCACCACGAGCG
>CAYSRY010000469.1:0-1030 GCA_964433395.1 uncultured Armatimonadia bacterium
CGACCTGCATCCTGCATCACAATGGCATTCCCGTCTTTGTGGACATTGATTTTGATACCATCAACATTGACGTGAACAAGATCGAAGAAGCGATCACCGAGCGGACAAAAGCAATTATTGTGGTGCATCTCCACGGCCTCGCAGTGAACATGGGCAAAGTCATGGATATCGCACGGCGACATAATCTGAAGGTCATCGAGGATTGTTGCCAAGCACACGGAGCGACCTTCCACGGGCAGAAAGTCGGGACATTCGGCGACTGCGCCGCATTCAGTCTGAATCAGAATAAGTGTCTCTGCTCCGGCGAAGGCGGCTTCTTTGTGACCAACGATGATGAGACGCTTTTCAAAGCGAAACAATTGTGGTCATTCGGGGAGAGCCGGACACCTGTTGAGGCCCGGGATTACCACGCCTACGCGCTGGGATGGATGTATCGAAACAATGACCTGACAGCGGCATTCGGGCGTGCACAATTATCGAAGCTCGACGACTATCTGGCCCAAACAAAAGTGAATGCAGAGCGCCTGGCAGCAGCATTGGAAGGCACTCCCAATCTGATATTGCCGCGCGAACCGGAAGGCCATGGGCACAACTGGTACAACTATACGGTCCGCTTCGACATGGAAGCACTGGGGCACGTTGAGGATGCTTCCGATTATCGCTTTAAAATCATGAAAGCGATGCAGGCTGAAGGTGTGCAGACGAGTGTATGGCAGGCTTATATACTACCACGGATGACTGTTTTTGCTGCAAAGAACGGCTATGGATATGGTTTCCCATGGACATATGAGAAGGCCGGAGAAGTAGACTACTCACCAGAGAAATTCCCGGTTGCGGATCTGCATAGCAACACGCACACCGGTATGACGATGCCTTTACGATCGCCAAATGGTCCAGACGTCGCCGAGGTGACAGCCGCTGGAATGCGGAAAGTCATGGAGAATCTCGATCAGCTTGAGGAAGTGAACTGGGAGGCGCTGTAATGAGCCTGCAGGCTGGATTTGCAGAAATTGACATAACACCACCAGTG
>CAYSRY010000469.1:1040-1648 GCA_964433395.1 uncultured Armatimonadia bacterium
GACCGAGAGGATCGGCTGGCTGCGGCGTATAGTGGCGGAGGAGATAATGGATCCGCTGGCAGCTCATATTGCGGTGTTCACCGATGGGAAGACACAGATTGCGTTCGTGCAACTGGACACGCTGTCAATTCGATGGACGCAGACAGAGAAGATCCGACGGCGTGTCAGCGAGCTGTATGGTTTCGACGGTGCAAACGTGATGGTGGCGGCAACCCATAACCATGCCGGCCCGGCCGTAGCGAACTGCGGAATGGCCACGAGAGATGATGCCTACATTGAGAGCATGGTAACGCGAGTTGTTGATGCATTTGGGGACGCTCTGTCAGGCATGGAAGATGTCGAGATAGGCTTCGCAAGAGCCTCGGAACTGGATGTAGCGTATAACCGACGCATCGTGATGCGCGACGGGACAGTAAGGACACACGGATACTTGGACGCTCCTGAAGCGCTGTGCATGGAAGGACCGATAGACCCGGAAGTCGCAGTTATAGCGGTGCGAGGAAAGGTACATGGCGAGCCACTGGGTGCAATAGTGAATTTTGCATGCCACCCAACCCATCACGGAGGAGAACCGGTTATTACGGCTGGCTATCCGGGAGTACTGAACG
>CAYSRY010000470.1:0-706 GCA_964433395.1 uncultured Armatimonadia bacterium
CGGCTGGTTGCAGTCATGGGGACTGGTGAGGAATCCGTGGCGGCGGTGCGGCATCTGACGGAGAGAAGCAAAGGTGCCGGGTATCGCGTGCTGGGTCTCGTGCAGACTGGCAGCGAACCAGTGGATGTCGATGCAGTTGACGGGTATCCAGTGATTGCATCGCTTGCCGATTGTCCCGGCGGACTATTTATTCACTATGTGAATACGCTGATTTTTCCGCAATCGGGCGCGCTTTCGGAGACGATGACGCGGAGTCTTGCGCGTTGTGACGCGGTGGGCATTGATGTGATGCGTTTTGAGGCAGCATATGAGGGCCTGACGAAACGCGCAGCGCTTTTCCATACAGGGCAGGACTGGCTGGCGCGTCTTGAGTCGGTGAGGTACAACAAATATGCCACGCGCCTCAAGCGTCTCCTTGATATTGCAGTGACGCTGTGCGTGCTGCCAATAGCAGCGGCGATCATTGGAGTGTGTGCAGTGTTCATCACAGTATTCTCGCCAGGGCCTGTGTTTTATCATCAAATTCGCGTGGGAAAAGATGGGCGGTATTTCAAATTCACGAAGCTGCGAACAATGGTATGTGACGCGGAAAAAAACACCGGGCCAGTGTGGGCGAAGAAAGACGATCCGCGAGTAACTCCGCTTGGGCGGATATTGCGCAAACTGCGGCTGGATGAGCTCCCGCAATTGTGGCATGTTCTGACGG
>CAYSRY010000470.1:733-1637 GCA_964433395.1 uncultured Armatimonadia bacterium
CAGGAGATACCGCTCTATGAACGGCGCTTGAGCGTGCCGCCGGGAATCACCGGCTGGGCGCAGATTAATCATCGGTATGATACCTGCACCGATGATGTCATCGAGAAGCTGAGGTATGACCTGTATTACGTGCGGAATGTGTCGGCGGGGCTGGATCTGCAGATACTGTTTCGCACAATCGGGGTAATGCTGGGCAGAAAGGGAGCTCAATAGATGGCTTGATATGACGTTGGAGTTGATGGGTGAGTCAATCCTCCCGCGAATGTGGCCAGCAGTCATGGTCCTGTGGGAGGATTTTGCATGTTACCTGAATAATCTTCCATATGCATACCCTGATATGGGAGGTCTGAATGCACATCGTGCGTGGAATATCGAAAATGCTGGTAGCAAGCGTGATACTTGTGGTCCTGCTGGCACTCGGCGGGGTACCACTGTATGCGCAGATAACTGAGGAAGTGACCGGAATGGAAACCGAACAATTTGTGCTGCCGCCGTACCCGCTTGAAGAGAAAGTGACGAAGATCATGGACGCTCCCGGCCCGGAGGATTTTGAACCTACGGGGATTGACAAGGAGTTTTACATGGATCTGTCGGAGCGAGTAGCACGACAGACCGTGAAATGGCAGCAGCCAAATGGCGCCATAGTGAACCCGATATTGGGTCGTGAGACTTCGACGACAAGCGCACGGTTCGTCGGGGCTCTTGGGACGCTGATCTGGGCGGGACGATGTGAGGATCTGGTGGAGAATTGTGCTCTGAGCATGGATTACTGCTGCGCAATTATGGCTGGTGAACAGGAGCCAGGCGGACCATTCAGCGGGCCTGAGTTCTATACAAAAGAGCTCATGTTCGCGTATTTTGCACTTGAGGGAAAAGTCGATAATGAGCGGCGGCAGAATTGGGC
>CAYSRY010000471.1:0-1617 GCA_964433395.1 uncultured Armatimonadia bacterium
AATAAGCTGAACGTTCTCCACAGATGTCAGCGTCGGAACGAGATTGAAAAACTGGAAAATAAACCCGACATCGGTCCGCCGATATTCCGTGAGCTCATCTTCACTCATCGTCGAAAGGTCGCGCCCATGTGCAATCACGCGACCGTGCGTAGCGGTATCGAGGCCGCCAATGATATTCATTAGGGTCGTCTTGCCAGAGCCGCTCGGCCCCAGAAACACGACGAACTGCCCCTCAGGGATGCCAAGCTCGATGTCGTTCAGAGCATGCACCTGCACCTGCCCCATCTCATATATCTTCGACACATGCTCGATCTCGACTGCATTCAGGGCCATTTAGTCTGTCCCCTTCGCCACAGCCTCGGTGGCTGACACGCGAATACCTTCGGCCAGGTTGTCCTTGCCGGACACTACCACCACTTCATCAGAGCTCAGCCCGCTCACGACCTCTGTCTGCGTATAATTGCTGAATCCGGTCTCGACTGCCCGTTTGCTGGCCCGGCGATTCTCGATAACCCACACATACTCTGAGTCGCCTTCCTCAATCACCGCATCGGCTGGCACGAGCAGCGTATCGCCCTTCAGTTGAGCCGTTGCCTCTATGTCCACTGACATCCCCGGCTTCAGATATGGGACTGCATTGGCAACCTGTATGCGCACTCGCACAATCTTGGCTTTCACACGACCGGTGCCTTTTGGCATCGCCACGCCACCTATGAGCGTGACTTTTCCACTGAACACGCGGTCCGGATAGGCCTCACAGGTTACTTTGATGTCCTGCCCGTCGTATACGCGGCTTATGTCCTCGTCGTCGACCTCCGCCGTGACCCAGACATCCGTGTTATTCACCACGTAAAGTACGGGCACGGTCGGGCCGACGGCTTCGCCTATTTCCATGAGCTTGTCTGCCACAACACCGCTCACCGGACTATTGATGACTGTATCGGCCAAATGACTTTTTGCCTGATTAAGATTCGCTTTAGCGCGCCTGGCTGCGGCCTGTGCAACTTCATACGCATGTTGGGCAGCGGTCACGCTTGAGCGCGAGCCTCGTGCCCGACGTTGCTCAGCCAGAGCCATCGCGACGCGTTCGCGCTGTGCGCGAATATCCTCCTCACGGCTGCCTTCGCGCACCATGTCTGCATACTGGCGCGCCTCCTCAAGCACTGCCTTACTGTGACGCAGGTCCGCCCGAGCAACTGCCAGTTCCTTCTCACGTACATTGACTGTCTGCTTGGACGCATTCGCTTCCGCCAGTTTCCCTCTGGCTGCAGAAAGCTCCGCTTCTGCTGACCGAATATCCTCAACGCGAGTACCTTCCCGCAGCAGAGCGAGGGCTTCACGGGCTGATTTTTCAGCCGCATTTGCAGTCGCAAGCGCTGCTTCTGCATTATCCAGATCAGCACGTGCCAACACTCCCTGCGTATGCAGATTTTTCGTGCGATCGTAATGCAACTTGGCGTTATGCGCCTCCGCTTTGGCCGCGTCATATGCAGCCTGCGCCTGCTCAATTTCCTGTGTACGAGGGCCGTTTTGGGCCTTGTCATATTGAGCCTGAGACGCTGACAGACCAGCCTGAGCGACCTGCAGCATGGCCGCCGATGCTTCGCGAGCTTCGGC
>CAYSRY010000472.1:0-1606 GCA_964433395.1 uncultured Armatimonadia bacterium
CAGATCCCCTATGAGCGACAGAACCTGCCCGGCACGAGTTTCAGGGAAAGCTGGGAGGGGGATGACAGTTCCGCACCGGACGTAGTGGTGGTTTATGACGAATACGGTCCAGTACGCATGATCCGGACGCGCGAGTACAAATATGTCGAGCGATACCCGGATGGCCCGAACGAGCTTTGGGACCTGGTACACGATCCACAGGAGCGATGTAACCGCATTGGAGACACTGCTCTAATAGAAGTACGCTCCGAGCTGAAAGCCCGGCTGAACAAGTGGTTTGCCAAGTATGCTGTCGCGGATCATGACGGGCTAAAAGAGACGCATACAGCAGAGGGACGCCCAGTCGGTGTATATCCGTGGCCGCCACACAAAGCGTGACGCTTGAATGTCAACGCCACAGACACCGCCACTTGCTGAAAAACCCGACCTGACGAAGGGACACGCAATGGATACCATGACGCCAAGAGAAAGAATGCGGCGAGTAATCGATTTCAGCGGGCCTGATCGTATCGGCATGACGTTTACACCGCTGAACGGCGAATCGCGCCTCAACGATTTCACTTCTGCATCTTACACGGGAGATCCGGATTTTGATGACCGGCGCCATGAGCGCGATGGCAGGCCATACTGGTATGATGTCTGGGGGAATCTGTGGTCAAAGGCAGATGAGCGCCACAGCGGTGAGGTCGTTCAAGGTGTGCTGCAGGATTGGTCTCAACTTGATGAACTGCAGATTCCGGATTTCGACAATCCAGCACGGTACGAACGATCGCGGAAAATCCGGCATGAGAATCCCGACGCATATTGCGTTGGAGGATTGCCAGCATGTTCCTTCGCACTGGCACGGAAGATGCGGCGGATGGACATCTATCTGGAGGATTGCGCACTCTATCCAGATCATGTTCGTGAACTCAATCGGCGCGTCAACGATCTCGTGGTAAGCATGGCTGAGCAATATGCGGCAGCTGGTGTGGATGCTGTATTCTTCTGCGAAGACTGGGGAACTCAGGACCGCCTGTTGGTCAGCCCGAAAATGTGGCATGACCTGTTCCAGTTCACATTCGAGAAACTTATAGGCCGATGCCAGGAGCTTGGCGTGGATGTATGGATGCACAGCTGCGGGATGGTCGAAGACATCATGGATCCGCTGATTGAGTGCGGAGTAGCGGCATTCCAGTTCGACCAGCAGTCTGTATACGGGGGATTGGAAGGCTTAGCCAGAAAATTCGGCGGTCGTGTGGTCTTTGATTGCCCCGTGGACATTCAGACTGTATTGCAGACACGTGACAAGGACATAATCCAGGCATATGCGCGAAAAGCGCGGGAACTGCTCGGTGGGCATAATGGCGGCTTTGTAGCAAAGGACTATAGCGACAATGCGGCGTTGGGAATTACCGCAGAAGAGCAGAACTGGGCCTACGAGGCGTGGCTGGAGTGCATGTATTATTAGGCCAGCAGGCGGCAATAACCAGCATTGAGGTCAAGGTGATGAGTGTCACAGCAGACATACTTGAGCCGGTTGTTTGTAGCGGGACGCCCGAAGAGATTGGAACTGCATTCGGTAGCATCAACGCAGAGATGATTCGGCGGCATGTGGCAGACTTCA
>CAYSRY010000473.1:0-1605 GCA_964433395.1 uncultured Armatimonadia bacterium
GCCGCGAAAGAATGGGCGCTTGCCTCATGCAGCTATCCCACGTGGGGCCTCGGCAATATGGACGGCCACGACCTTGCCGCCGGGCATCAGTTGTTTGGCCTGGGCATTGTCTACGACTGGTGCTATGACGATCTCGATGCCCAGACGCGCGCAACGATCCTCGACACCATCCGACGCCGGGGCGTTCAGATGGCTGAGTATGGCGCAAAGCGCGGCTCATACCTGCAGAATCATCTCTGGGTGGACGCATGCGGGCTTGCGATTGCCGCCGCCGCCACCTATGACGAGATCGAAGCTGCTGCCGGCTGGCTGGGCCTCGCACGCGGCAAATTCCGTACGACCATGACATCTCTAGGTCCCGATGGCGCAAGCCATGAGGGCGCGCCATATTGGGATTATGGCGCTGAGTACATGCTCAAATTCATGATGCTGGCGCGCGAGTTGCTTGACGAGGATATGTTCGACAATGACTGGTGGCGCAATACCGCATATTACCGGCTTTATTTGGCGCTTCCCCGCAACAGCTGGACGCGTAGCAACAATGTCGTGGATCTTGCCGATGCCCCCCGGAATAACTGGTATGGCCCGGATTACATTCTGCGCTGCTTGGCCGCCGAGTATCGCGATGGCCATGCACAGTGGCTGGCGCGTGAAATTGATGTCGCCAATGTCGATTCCCCAAGCGCTCGCTGGCTCAACCTGCTCTGGTATGACCCCACAGTTGAAGCCACGCCGCCGACCGATCTGCCGACACTACGCCATTTCGCCGATATGGATATCGTTTCAGCACGCACGGACTGGTCAGGTGACGAATCGCTGGTCGTTTTCAAATGTGGGCCATGTATCGGGCATGAGGCCATCGACGCATTCTACTACGATCCGGGCAGTGGCCATTCGCACCCTGACGCCAACCATTTCCTGATTTTCGGCAATGGCGAATGGCTCATCCGCGACGATGGCTACAGGGAAAAATGGACCGGCCATCACAACACGCTTCTGATCGATGGCGACGGCCAGTTCGGCGAGGGGGCAATGTGGTTCCGCGGCATCGAGCAGCTTTCCGTGAAAGCCCATCCGCGAATTATCCGCGCCGAATCCACACCCGAAATGGACATCATCACCGGTGATGCGACAGAAGTGTATCCCATGACGCTTGGCCTCACCCGCTACGTTCGGCATTTGCTTTTCATCAAGCCCGGCACGGTGATTGTCCTCGATGACATTGCGCTCGATGAGCCCCGCAATCTCGAATTGCGTTTTCATCCAGAGCAGCAGGAAGCCACGCAAAATGGCGCTGCTTTCCTTACGCGCACCGCGAATGCAGCATTGCGCATTGATCCGCTGACTGCGGATGATGCGACGGTCAACGCGGGGATGGTCGCAGGCAGTGGCCGGGCTGGCGCTCCGTTCAGCATGTACACGATCCAGCTGCAGAAGCGGGCCGCCGCATGGCGTAATGCCACGGCCTTCACGTGGTCTGCGGATAATGAAGACCCGGTTGAAGTCAGTATGGAGGTCGATGGCGACGCTTGGGTTTTTCACGCTGGCGATCGCACTGTCAGCTTCGATTGGGCAAGCGGTGAGGTAGCTCTGGAACAGTGAGTG
>CAYSRY010000474.1:0-684 GCA_964433395.1 uncultured Armatimonadia bacterium
TATTCTATGCCACGAACAGTCTCGCTTGTGGGGAAGCTGAGTGCCACGCCAATGGAGACCATTCTCGATGTGGCGTCACTCTGTGTGCTGATTTTGATGGGGTTGTATGTCGCCAATGCCTGGGAGAGCCTGCCTGAGCTGGTTCCCATGCACTTTGGACCAAGTGGTGCTCCGGATGATTGGGGGGCCAAAACGACAATCTGGTTGCTGCCAGCGTTGAGCCTCGTGACGTTTGGTGCGTTGAAAATTATGAAGCGGTTACCTCACACGTTCAACTACCCTTTTCCAATTACCGATGATAATGCCGAAGTTGAATATCGGCTGGCACGCTCCATGACTTCGTGGCTCATATTCTGGACAGAATTGCTGTTCGGTGTTGTTGTCTGGGCGCAAGTGAGAATATCTTTCGGACAGATGACCGGCTTGGGCCTGGAGTACATGGGGCCTGTGATGGTCGCCTTATTTGGTACTCTTGGATACTATCTGTACCGCATGTATCGAGAACGCTGAAGTCGTCGAATAGATACGCTTCCTGGCTTGAGCAGAGAAGAAGCGCCACGGCTGTAATCGGCTGTGGCGTTCCGTTTATGTGGGTGACATCATCGAAATGATGGATGATAGTCTGGACAGTTGCATGGAGAGTTGTGAAGAGCTAAGGGCGAGGATGCTCCCTGCATCATTTTA
>CAYSRY010000474.1:694-1564 GCA_964433395.1 uncultured Armatimonadia bacterium
TTTATCTACGGGGTTCGGACACCGTGGCCAGAGATCTTCTTGGCATGGTGCTGGTCCATGAAACTGCTGAGGGCGTTTGTGCAGGTGTAATCGTTGAGACGGAGGCATATTTTGCGTGTGGGGACGCGGGCTGCCATGCCAGCCGAGGACGAACCCCTCGCAATAGTGTCATGTTCGCGACTGGCGGGACTGCTTATGTGTACCGCATTCACCAGCACAACCTGCTGAATGCTGTGACAGGTATTGTTGGTTTTCCAGAGGCCGTGTTGATCCGTGCACTGGAGCCGGTGGCAGGGGTTGATGTGATGCGGACGCGAAGAGGCAAACATCGTATAGAGGAATTAGCCAGTGGGCCGGGGAAACTTACGCAGGCGCTATGCGTCGGCGTTGGAGCCAACTGGACGTCGCTGTATGCGCCTCCGCTTTACATCGCGTCTCCAGCGAGTAAATGTTCCAGACCAATAATGCAGGCAACCCGCATCGGGCTTGCGCCGGGCAAAGGTGATACCTTGCCGCTGCGATACTACTATAGCGATAGCGCCTGTGTTTCGGTGAGAGCCAGGGGTGACGGAGAGAGGTGAGCGCGAGAATGAAACTGAGTTTCATGACGTGGGTGTGCCCCGACTGGGATCTCAATCAGATATTGACCGCTGCAATTCGGTATGGCTATGATTCAGTCGAACCACGCCCGGAGAGCAAACAGAAGCACGGCATTGAAGTGGAGACGAACAAACGCGAGCGTAAGGCAATACGTCAGGCCTTCGAGGATACTGGGGTGGGCATGTCCTGCATCGCCACTTCGTGTCGATATGCACTTGCAGATTCCAAGCAGCGCAAAGAGATGGTCAGCACCGCCAAACGTTTCATCGA
>CAYSRY010000475.1:0-1563 GCA_964433395.1 uncultured Armatimonadia bacterium
GAAACATCATCAACTTCAACTGCTCTGATTTCGGCCATTGCGCCTTTCCCGTCTCACTGTGCGCTCTCCGACAGCCCATCCCTGACAGTTGCGGCCATAGCCTCCATATTGTGGATATAATCCTGAGCCAATGGATCCACCTTGACCACCGCTCCGCCAATCTGCTCGGCTATAGCCGATGCGCTGGCTGTAGAAAACTCTTTCTGCACGAACACCACTTTTACCCCTGACGCCTTCGCTTCGGCGATGATTCTGCCGAGTTCTCTGGCGCCTGGCTCTTTGCCCTCAATCTCGATTGCCTGCTGCTTCATTCCATACGCGTCTGCAAAGTAGCCGAATGCAGGATGGAATACCAGCAGCGTCTGCCCTTTCACCGGAGCCAGTGCCTCACGGAGCCGTGCATCAAGTGCGTCGAGATCAGCTTGAAAAGCCACTAAATTCTTCGAGTAGCTATCACCATTCGCGGGGTCAATCCGCGTAAGCTCATTCGCGATCGTTGCAGCCTGGATCTTGACAAGGGCGGGATCGAGCCAGATATGCGGATCCAGGAGGGGGGGACCTGAGGTCGTCGGATGTACAAGTTTGGTCCGGGGGTCCTGAGGGGATTTTTCGCCCGAAATGGTCCTTAAAGGCACCAGGTCCCTGGTATCAACGGCCCGGAATAGGTGAACCTGAGATTGTATCTTTTCGAGCAAACTACTCTCAAAAGGGACGCCGATTCGGAAATAGACATCGCAGTCCGCCAGTGCAGTCATCTGCGCTGGCGTCGGCTCAAATGTAGCTGGCGACTGCCCCGGTCCAATCAGCGCCTCGACCGTCACATGCGTCCCGCCGACCCGCTCAACAAAATACGCCTGGGGCGGAATACTCACCACCACATGGAGCTTTTCAGGCGTGTTCTCTGTCATGCCAGAATCTGCCACAGAGGGGCCTGAAGTGTCCGGCGAAGAGATTGGAGCGGTTTTCCGCGCACACGATGAAAGCACGCCCACCATCATTGCCAACACTACTATGAGGGCGATCCGCGCTGTTTTCATAGCTGGTCTCACGCCTCCTGAAACAAAAAAAGAGTGTCATTACGCTGCAATCGGTCGCACTATGCAGATTGCATTGGGACCACTGCTTAGAATAGCAGCGAGCGTTCGAAATGGCAACCGGTATAACGGCAAGCGGCCCGGCAATAAATATGCCGGGCCACTCGTATTTTGTGTTTATTTTCGCTCATCTTTGCAGCTTTCATTTTGCCAGAGAGAGGCGTCCACGTGTCACAGCGTCGTTTGCAGTTGCCGGTACTTGCTACTGACTGGCAACAATCTCTTCTGCGGCAACAACCTCTTTTGCAGCAGCAGCCTCCTGCCGAGCAACGCGTTTATCGAATGCGCGCAGCCACCCGCCGCGGTTGAAGAGCCATATCATGAGAATAGCCAGAGCTATGTCACACGCATTGATAGCCAGCCAGACGCCGACCGGCCCCATGCCGACCGCCACGGCAAGTGCCCAAGCGACTGGCACGCGTACGATAAGATGGCCGATTGCATGTGCGATCGTTGGCGTGCTGGTATA
>CAYSRY010000476.1:0-1562 GCA_964433395.1 uncultured Armatimonadia bacterium
AATCTCGACATCAATCTCGGCTCAGCGTCCTACTTCAGCTATGGCGGCGATGAATTTCGAGTTGGCAACGGACCAGTCAACTTGCCACAGACACCTGTTTTCACGGTCAAAGCCGACTATCCTGCCCTGTGGCGTCGCCAGGTATTTGATGTCTACACTGAGCGCAACTGGACCAAAAGCGATGACACATTCAGGACGATGAACAGACTTGGGCGACTGCGGTATGCCATCCCAAGGCCCCAGAGTACGAGCGAAGGCACTATCAACCACCAGATGTTTGTCTGCGCCGGATCGGTGAGTTCATTTTTACCTGCCGCCAGCCATGCCGCCGAAATCCAACTCTATAGCACAGCCGCCAACTCGGCTGGGCGATCAGGCACATCTGCACATGCCGTGGAGGCGGACACAAGCGGCTCACTGCATGTCAGTCCTGCATGGACCAGTGTCGGTTACTGGGGAGATAGAGCCATAGAGCTGTCAAATCATTACGATGTTATATCAATCATGCCACCTACAGATGCAACATCCCTCAGAAACAGGGGCAACAACTATGCTCCCCAAATTGTCGAAAAGTATGTCAGACAAGTGCCAATGACGCCGCAGGTCAAGCTGTCCACGCTCGTGAACACGACAGTGGCAAATCTGGATGACCCTTACGACCGTGTCATTGCCCTCAAAAAAATGATCGAAGATCGTTGTTTGTACACTCTGAATGCTCCCGCAGTACCCGCTGGAGCTGATGCCGCTTCATATTTTCTCCTCAACAGCCGCCGGGGTGCATGTGATCTGTTCGCCACCGCACTTGCCGTAACCGCCCGCATGGCAGGAGTTCCGGCACGTGTCGCGACTGGATTTCAGACGGGAGAATACGACAATGTGCAACAATCTATAGTCGTCAGACAGAGTGACGCACACGCATGGGTCGAGGTCTACTTTCCAGATGTCGGTTGGGTACCGTTTGACCTGCAGGGCGCAACGAGTTACGATACGCAAAACTGGTACAGCCTTCTCACAGGAGGATACACGCGGCTTGCAGTCTCACGTCTGCTGCGTACATTACTGCCTCTCCTCGCACTTCCGGTATTTGCATATTTTGTGATTACGGGTCTATACGATCCCCGACGCTGGCTGACGAGGATGCGACGATGCATTCTCACCGGACAGGCTGCAGAGGTTATGGAGGATTACGCGCGACTGTGCAAGGCTATTGCACGACGCGCGGATATAGATGTCTCTCCTGCATTGACGCGAGCGGAATTCCTCCAAAACGCGTGTACCCGCTTGGACGCACCTCAATCTCTGAAACAGATGCTGCAGAGCCTCAATGATGATTACTATCGCGCTCGCCATGGCCGCGAGCTTTCAAATACTGCCCTAAAGGCTTTGCGACAACGTATTCGCACAATGACAAAGCAAATATCACAATTCAGGCCAAAGGCCTCTCACGGGACTACTCACAAATGAAGAAAGACCTCCACACTCAACTGGTGGGCAAGCAGCTCTTCATTGTCCATGGAGATTCACACGTACTCAAGACGCGCGCCGTTGAGACTATCGTGAGC
>CAYSRY010000477.1:0-1555 GCA_964433395.1 uncultured Armatimonadia bacterium
GGGTGGAAGGAAAGCGTTTCCAGCCGCGCACAGGAGAATGGCGTAAGCGGCGTGCTGTGCATGGGCGTAGGGGACCTGCTCGGCCTGCCATTTCAGGGGAGATCTGAGATTGTGGCGCCCGGAGCCGATGGAGAGATGAATGTGCTTGGGCAGGCGGCGACTGCCACCGAGGAGACAGTAATCGCCGTCACGCTGAATGTGGAATAAATGAGCAGGGGAAGAGGCGAGATGGTGCTTGATGCTGTGAAGTCTGCAGAGAATGTGGAATCTTTCTTTGAGACAACACGCAACTACGGTTTTGACTGAAACGTATGAACAAACATACATAGCGAATCTGCTCACACCAGTACGCGGAGATGATTCGTCAATGGATCTGGGTATTGCCGGTCGGGTTGCATTGGTTACAGGTGCGGCACGCGGAATCGGACTGGAGATCGCCAGTCGTCTTGCGGAAGAGGGCTGCCGGGTCGCAATATGTGACATTGTCGAGCCATCAGTGGCGATCCTCCCTGGAGAGTGCGCTTTCCAGCTCTGTGACGTGACAGATCCGGGGGAAGTGGAGGAAATGCTGGGGCAGATTGAGGGTGAGCTCGGCGCGGTAGAGATTCTGGTGAATAATGCCGGGACCGACAGTCGCGGCCCGTTGGATGAGTTGCCGCTGAAAGAGTGGCGACGGACAATGCGGGTGAATCTGGATAGCGCATTCATCACGAGCAAGTTGCTCGTGCCCGAGATGAAGAAGCGCAAGTGGGGCCGCGTTGTGAACATCGCGTCAATGGGCGGCAAAGTCGGCGGGCTGACAGTGAGCGCGGCATATGCCTCGTCGAAAGCCGGGCTGATTGGATTGACCAAATCAGTGGCGCGATATGGGGCGCCTGAAGTGACGTCGAATGCGGTGGCGCCTGCTTTCATCGCAACTGCCATGACTGACAGCGCCACCAAGGAGCTTTATCGGAGTCAGATACCTGTGCAGCGTTTTGGTACGCCTGAGGATGTTGCGGCAGCGGTTGCGTATCTCGCTTCCGATCTTGCGGGGTACATTACAGGCGAGATACTTGATGTGAACGGTGGCATGTTGATGGACTGAGCGCGACGGATGCTGCTTGGATGCAGAAATATGCAACGTAGCTAGTGTTTCTACTCCTCGCATCTATATGAAATACCCACATGGTTTGAGCAACTGGCGCGGTGTGTGTGATTTGTATGTAATACATGTTTATGCATATTGGAATGTTTCATTGACTTTATGCATCATAACACGTATGATGCGCTGAAGTCCTATAAATGCGTGTCATATGATGGGAGAAATATATATGTCAGAGAAGCAAAGTATTGATGACCTCTTCCTTGGTACTGTCACAGTGGGAGAGCGTGGTCAGATAGTTATCCCGGCTGAATTGCGTAAATGCAGTGACTTAGAGCCTGGTACGAAACTATTAAGCACGGGAACGCCACATAACAATGGTGTCGCGTTCGTGAAGTTGTCTGGTCTGGCGAATCTGCTTGAGGCACTTGAGACAGCGCAAAAACTTTCTGCTTCAGATGACGTCCAGAA
>CAYSRY010000478.1:0-681 GCA_964433395.1 uncultured Armatimonadia bacterium
GCCTCCGGGCAAGCCGACGAGGCCGCCGCGATCCTGCATGATGCAGTCATCGTGGCGCGCCGTGGGGTCTTGCAACAGGTGACAGGTCGCAATGGGCTGCAGAATGCAGATCGGGTGATTACTGCTTTGCAGAAGGCTGTACAATCGCATCCTGCAGATACAATATTGAATGCAGACATTGCCGATTTTGCGACTGCTTTCGAGGTAATGGATGATTCCTGGCGTGCGTACTACAGCGCATATGCCATTGATTATGCTGGAGCGATTTCGCGCTGGCGACTATTCGACGACACAGCAATTGTGGCAGTTCTCCAGCTTGTCGTTTTTGTACCATTTGCTGTGGTCGGTTTCGTCGCATTCCGACGCCCCCGCAGTGCGGGACAGCCGCTGCCGTTCTTTTCATATAAGCCGCTGGTGGTTGGATTAGGGGTGGGATGCGTTGTAGTGGCCCTCATGGAATGGCTGTCGTTTGAGTATGCGCAACAACCGTGGGCACTCCGTGACTGGTATAATCTTCGGTTGATGCATGGTCTGCAGTTGTTGCTGCTCGCGGTCGGTTGTGGAGTGGCAACGCTGGTGGGGGCCCATCATTTCTCGCGCAGATCGGGGCTTTCTGCCCAAGAGCCTGTTGCCCATCGTGCGCGCACGTATGCCAATTTCGCCATGTTTGCGTCAGCATTT
>CAYSRY010000478.1:772-1550 GCA_964433395.1 uncultured Armatimonadia bacterium
TCTGATGGTGGCACTCGTCCTGCTCGTCTATGGTGGCGCGGTCTCCATGGGTGCCGCCATTCATCATGGTATGCCGCCACTCACGCCAATTCTCGATTCATGGCATCAACCGCCGCAGATCAGCCTCGCCGCTTTCCAGAGGAAGTATCTGCCGCAATGGCACGCAGGCGAGTTTGTCGAGCCGCCTGCGCCAGCGGAGTAATCGGCTCACGCAGCTTCCATAATGCGTCGGGCTTTTCGCCGTTCGTGCGGCAGAAGAGTGACTGGTATCTGCACTGGCTGGCGTGCTTTCATCAGCATGTATATTGCGCACCGTGTGCAGTCGCCGTGACAATACGAATCTGCATAGACCGACACAGGCACAGACTGCGTTGCCCGGTTGACCTGGTGCATGATGCACTCGCCGATGTACTCACAATCTGGCATGATCCCGCTCCCACCCTTGGTGGTCGTCGCTTTCTTCACACGCGACCTCATCTTGTATCGGCAGAGCGGCACTCAACTTGAGCGCCGGTATTTCGCATCCCGGATGTCTGCACTGTATTGACCGTCGCTGAGGTTGTCTGCCGGAATATGGCGCACGAGTGCACGCCCTGAGTTTCGCTGAGCCGGTCGTTTTCAGTGCTCGAAGGCATCTGATTTGTCTGTCTGACTCCGAGGAGAAAAGTAATACTATGACCACATCTAATGGTGAAAACTTATATAATGAGCGCCTCGATGCGTCGCGAAACCACCGCGAAGAGCAATGGCTGCAGTTCGAGGCGTATCTCCATGCCCT
>CAYSRY010000479.1:0-1531 GCA_964433395.1 uncultured Armatimonadia bacterium
CCCTTTGGCAAAAAGCGTCAATGTCAGATTGTCATAGTGCGAATGGCCGTGGCAACCCGAATAGTGCAGTTGCGCCTGCATCTGGTCGCTGCCTGCGCCACGCCCCAGCGACGCATGGCCATATCCCGGTAGCAGCGCCGAAACTGTCTCCGCAGTGGCGCTCGCCGTTTTGCTGTTCGCCCATGTATCATGGATCGGACTTCCCACTCCGTTCGGGAAAGCCACTGCTCCCGGCGCATCCTTCGCCGTCGCATAGAAAGCTATATCCTTATCTGGGTCCAGATTGTCGAAACGCACGCCATCTTCTTCATCCACATATCCTGGCGGGTCCGTATACCCTTTCAATTGCGAAAATGCGCTGTTCAATCCGCCCATCACCTGATAGTGATAGCTCGGCGCTTCATGCCACATGCCGTCGTAATAACATTGACCCTCGAGGATCTCCAGAAGCCACTTGTACGCCCAGTGCACATATCGCGGTTCATTGATGATACGACCCATTCGCGCCGATACGCTCAGATAAAACGGAGCCATGTTGTGGCTGTGGTCTTTGAAAGTATTCGTGTAATCCCAGGTTGCGCGCAGGAAATCTTCCTCAAATGTCCGTCGCACATCATACCCTCGAACTTCGCTCAGCTTGTCGAATTCCTCGCTCTCATACACGAGGTCATAGATCTCAGGAACCCCGCCAGGCAGCTCAGTCGACATCCACCGCCCCCATTTGCCGCCTGCGCTCGTATAAGGCGGAGCCTGCTTCTCCGGGAATGCAAAAGTCGTGATCCACTGCCGCATCATCGGGTATCGAGGATAAACCTGCGCTATTTTATCCAGTATCAGCACCACGCGCCGGGCGTACTCCTCATTCCCGGTCGCCTGATACGCATTCGCCAGTGCCCGCGCCTGTCCCAGAATCCAGCCGCGCTTGTACATCAGCAGATGCCCCGGCAAAAACTCCCGCAGGTCATCCCGCTTCAAATCTTTATGGTACCAGTACTGCACAGTCTCGCCCTGTTCGTTCTGGCCTTCCATCAACTGGTCACATGGATATTTTTCATTCGGGAAAACCATCCCGCAATACTTGCATTTCAACTCTTCGGGCCTGTCAATCGTCCACGTGAAAATCCCGCTGCCCTGCGACCCCCCATGACAGTTCGGACAATCGCAGAAACAATTAAATGGCTTCTCAGGAACGAACGAGAGCATCTCCTCATCGCTCATCGCCATCACTGTCTTCAGAGCTGCCTCATATTGATCGGCTTTTCCCGGCACAATCCCATAATCCAGCACCGGATGCTTCACCTGCGACGACGCAAGTATCTCATCCTGAGCATTTGCGACTCCCGGCACCAGCACCATGCTCAAACAAAGGGCGAGTACAAGCATAACACAGCAATATTCGGACATGTGCAACACGCCTTTCAGAGTCATTACAGGACCGGACCAAAACCGTGCGCTTCACCTATTCGCTCCGCACCATCGTCGTCGCAAGCGGCACTGCAAAGCTGTTTACCCCTTCAAACTCTCTCAACGG
>CAYSRY010000480.1:0-1525 GCA_964433395.1 uncultured Armatimonadia bacterium
AGCAGATCGCGAGACAATCTATGTAGACGGTGAGCGCTTCGCGCAGGGCGCGGCAAGTGAGGTCGGACACACTATCGACCTCACCGAAGGCGAACATGTCATAGCCGCAGGCCGCGGCGCAGCCAGACTGCCGAACTCCCCGCTGCGCCCGCTGAAAATTGCCGCTACCAGCTTGCAGGGCTATTCGCATACGCTGCCTGATGGCGTGTTAAATTACTGGTGGGGGCCGCTCTCGATTGACGCAGGTGACCGCTACAACTTCACCATTGAAGGATGGAATGGTGGCGCCTCACCAAACATCACCATAGACGGCACAACCCTGCCGCTGACAATCACGGACGGGTGCCTGCAAGCTGGCACATGGCTTGAGGCCGGCGCCCACTGGCTCACCATTACCGGTCGGGGCAATATACAGGGAATGCAACTCATTCGCCAGGATGTGGCCGCCGAAGCTGCAACGATGCTGCCTGCGGATTTCTCTCCCGCCGATGGCAGCATCATAATCGAAGCCGAAAAGCCATCAGCCGAAAGTGACATCAAGGGCCTCATCGGCGAAAAGATTGCCGCATCAGGTGGCCTTGGCAATCTCTCGTGGGACTGGCCGGGAATGTGGGCCGAGTGGATATTTAATGTGCCAGCAACCGGCGACTACTATTTATATGTGCGAGGCGCAAGCGTTTACCCTACCATCGTGCGCGCTCTCAACCTTGACGGCAAACCGCTCTCACCCAAAGTCGGCGTCGCCCGCTTCAAATCCACCGGGGGCTGGTGCCGGACGACAAACGATTGGCGCTACTTCCTGATCGCAGGCAACGATGGCAAGGGTGTACCCATCACCCTCACACAGGGCACACACACACTCCGCATGGAACAAATCGGCGGCTCGATGAATCTCGACCTTTTCGCGTGGGAACCAGTCCGCTGAAACTGTCATTACAATGCAAAGAGGGCCGCGAATCTCTGCGGCCCTCTTTCTTTTATCTGATGTCCGCCGGGCAGCCAGCTACTTCTCTGCGGGCTTCTCTTCATCCAGCCAGTATGTCGTCGCCCGCATTACCCCGCCACTTATCTCGACCCGCTTCAACCGCATCTCATGCGTTTCCAGCGCCGAATTTATAGTACTCCGTATCATCTCTGAAACGCCCATATGCAGACTGCGTGGCACCCATATCGACCCAGCTCTGATCTTCGTAACTCGCAACGCCAACGCGCCATCCTGCACCTCAGGTTCCATCTCCACCGACACGCGGATATGCACAAAACCAATGTCACGCCGGGCGCTGACTTCGACCCGGTTCTCCCGAAAACGCACCATCGGATCGGTGAATCCCGCTGGAATGGCCAACTCTTCAGGGTTTGTCAGCAAGTACTCGTTGACCAGCGTCTCATTCAGCTCGATGATGACACTTGGCTTGAGGTGACGCAACAGCTCTACCTGCGCAGCCACACCCTGCTCATTCTGCGATGTGCTGGCCGCACACGAAACCGCGCATGTGGCAAACACGAGCAGTGCGACCATACCCCA
>CAYSRY010000481.1:0-1524 GCA_964433395.1 uncultured Armatimonadia bacterium
AAAACTATCATTGATTCCAGCATCCACGAACCGAAAACCAACATCACAAGTGCAATCGCTACGACCTTCGGTACAAACGTCAGGGTCATCTCCTGAATCTGCGTGGCCGCCTGGAAAATCCCGATACCAACGCCGATTACCAGAGCTGTGCCAAGCACTGGACCTGCTAGTTTCAATGAGATCCAGAACGTCTGACGCAGCAACTCCAGTACAAGTGTGTCAGTCATCTGCCGATCCTCTCTGATCTCAACTGAAACTGAGCACGACGGACTTGATCAGCAGGTGCCAGCCGTCGATCATCACAAAAAGAAGTATCTTGAAGGGTAATGCAATACTCATCGGAGGCAGCATGAACATACCCATACTCATAAGACAGCTCGCCACGACCAGATCAATCACCAGAAATGGGATGAAGAGCACGAAGGCAATTTGAAATGCTGATTTCAGTTCACTGATCATGAAGGCTGGCATCAACACGTGAAAAGGCAATTCTTCGCTGGTCTGGACAGTCGGCAAATTCGCCATTTTTGAGAACAGCGCCAAGTCTTTTTCACGCGTCTGGCGCAACATAAAATCACGAAGAGGCACGACGGATTTCGTCAGTGCATCCTGATAGGTAATCTCGCCCTCAAGATACGGGCCCACAGCTTCGGCGCTGATGGTGCGCCAGACCGGTTGCATCACAAAGAATGTCAGGAATAGCGCGAGGCCCACAAGCACTGTGTTCGGCGGGGTTTGCTGCAATCCCATGGCCTGCCGCAAAAAACCGAGCACAATCACTATCCGCGTAAACGCCGTCAACATCATCAGCAGGGCTGGCGCAAGTGAAAGTACGGCCATGCCTATGATGACGCGCAGGGCCAGTACCAGTTCCTGCGGCTGGGCCTCGCCTACTGACTGCGTTGGAAATTTGGGCACAATCGGTGATTGCGCAACTGCCGCTGAACACAACCCTACTATCAGCAATGGCACGATGTAACATGCCATGCCACGTTGACGAAAGTATGTTGCAGGAGTATCTCCGCGACTCGCAGACACGGTTTAGACCTGCTCGCTTTCCTGCAGCGCCCGCACCAGTGCCTCTCGTTTCTGTTCCCACGTCGAGGTACGCCGGAAATTATCGGCTCGCAGTTTCGTACCGTTGCCGCTATAGCTTTCTGGGGTATAGGCTGCCCGGCTGCTCTTCTGGACAGGGATGGTGGAAGTGCCCTCAATTGACATCTCGCTCGAGGCATTCCCTGTCAGAAGACATATCTGGTCGCCGATCGCAGACACAAGCAGGCTGCGCGATCCAAACTCTACGACATAGAGCCTGCCCCCATTGCCAAGTGCCACGCTCTCGCGTATACGAATGAGGCCTCCGCGTCCACTATGCGGGGCAATAATCTCGCGCTCACGCCAGACCCGGAAACCCCAACTGCCAGCATAGATAAGGCCCGCAATCAGCACCAGCTTCCAGACAATACCGAACACCGAAACTTGCTCCAAATCTGCCTCTGTAGTTGGTTTCTGTACCTCCACAGC
>CAYSRY010000482.1:0-1521 GCA_964433395.1 uncultured Armatimonadia bacterium
CGATGGTTGAGTAGGCGCTATCCGATCTTGTCGGATGGTAGCGATCTTCGGCGAGCGCAGCCAGCGCGGTGCGCGAATCCTCTTCGACGATTGCGAGCTTCCCGTTGAGGCGCATCGTATCATTCAGAAATTGCGGCAGGTAGACGCCGCCGGGATGCCTCTCGCGGTAGCTGTATGGAGCCATGAAAAAGTCGATATTCGGGTCCTTGACGAGGGTATCGAAAGCGCCCTGACGCCGCCGGAAGGTGCCGCCTATCGGGGGCGACCATGCCGGGAAAAAGTAATATCCATTCCACACGCCGACGAGCTTCTGCCCGCAGGATTTCTTCACAGTTGCTGCAAATTCCGACGCCGCACTGGCCAGCTCTTCATGGTAAAACTGCTGATAGTCGATGATTTGGCGACTGCGCAGAGGATCACGGAAGATGCCCAGATCGGCTTTTTCAAATTTCGCCCATTCCGGGAATTGCGCAGATGCGAAGGTGACCTTCGCGTCGGCCCACGCCTCGCGCAAGGCCGCCTCATCGACGTACTTCTTCTGCAGCCAGACGCGGAAACTGCGCAGCGCAGCAGGGCTGAAATCCCAGTAATCCAGCCACTCTCCCCCACCGCCACACAGGAAATAGCCGATGACGCGATCGCTGAAGGGCCCATTTTCGATGTGGTCCACGAGGTCCGCCAGCCCCTCGGTGGCCATCTGGCGATATGTGGCGGATGAGAGCGATGCGCGGTCACCGACGGTCATTCCCGGCGGCCAGACCATCATTTCATCGGGGTTTTCGTCCGCCCACTTCGCATATGACCCGCGCCGCAGTTCGGTAGGAATCATCAGCAGAATGCGCGAATCCGGCCCTGTCGCATCCAACGTTTCCTGAATCGCCGGGTCAACGAATTTGCCCCAGTTGACCTCTCTGGTGGCGCGATCCTGCAGATACCCGATGCCCATTGGCACCCAGAAGATCCGCACGCCTGCGGCGGCCATGTGGCGGTAATGCTCAATGTGGCTGGCGCGGAGATTAAACGGCATATTCTGGCGATAGATGACAGGCGCCGCGGCCTGGCCGTCCACCATCAGAACGGGCGCCCCGTCGCGCACTTGAACCGTCGCATCCGCACATGCTATTGAGGTTGCTGCGATGGACAATACGCACAGCAGGGCAATGGTGACAAGGCTCCGTGCTCGCATCATTTCGCTCACTTTTCCGAGATTTTTGAAATCTGCGTATGCTGCTGCACCTGCAAACGGCCGTCTGCCGTTTACCCTTATAGTTGTTTGCCGTCCGCCGTTCTTCCAAAAGTTTTCATACGGAACGCAGTTCCGTCAGGCTGTGGCTATCTTTTGCCGTACTTCTAAAAGTTTTCTGGGGGAGTGGGGGGTCTTTTACAAAAGACCTCCCCGCGGTGTTCGCCGTTTAGCCCTTCAGCTGTTTGCCGTTTGCCGCCGGAGGCGGCCCCATTGAGCTGTTGCTGTTCATCACATTCTATATAGTGCCGTATGCTGTTCGCCGTTGTGCCTTTTAG
>CAYSRY010000483.1:0-1517 GCA_964433395.1 uncultured Armatimonadia bacterium
TCATGGACACTCTCACGCTGACAATCTGAACATGACATATTGGGCGTACGGCCGCGAACTGGTCTCTGATCTCGGCTACACCCATACCATCTACCGTGGCTATGCCGCTTCTGACTGCGCACACAATCTCGTCATGGTTGATGAGAAGCCGATGAACCGCAGTTCCGACGGCATCCCATGGCGTGGCGACCTGCGCGTCTGGCATCCTGACGGTGCAATTGCACGCGCCATCAGCGTCAACATGCCGACTACGTACCCGCAATGCGACCTCTACCAGCGCACTGTCGCACTCATTCAGCGCGACAACGCACCTGCCTACCTTGTCGACTTTTTCGACGTCTCCGGAGGTTCTCAGCATGACTGGTTCATGCGTGGCAGTGCCGATCATGATCAGACAGCCCGCGCACATCGCGACATGACGCCGCTTGACCATACTCTTCTCGGTCCGGACCGCAAGCTCGTTCCCTATGTCAACGAAGGCGGCGTGGACCTGGTTGCTGTAGATGCTGAAATCGCAAATGAGCAACCTGAAGAAGGCGATGTCACACAGTATAATGCCTATGGCCTCATCCGCGATCTGCAGAAATCCACTGCGCCGGGCGATTTCGTTGCCACATTTGAATATCCGGAACCTGACGCCCCGCAAATGGAGCTGCGCGTGCTTGGGCTACCTGACGCGGAGTACTACCTCGCGACAACCCCGAGCATCAAGCGCTCAAATGTCGATTCGTCAACTGTTGATCAGGTACGGCAGCCGGTGGCTATCGTCAGAAGGCAGGGCGAAGACTTGCAGAGCCGCTTCTGCGCTTTACTCTGGCCCTCGGACGGCACATCTCCCTCGCCCGACAGATTTGAGGCGCTTACAACCGAGGGCAATGTGATAGGCGCTGCAATTACCCATGGTGACTACGTGGACCTGATTATTGCGCCAGCGACTGATTCCACCGACCTGCTCAGCGCCTCCGAATACCCATTCAGCACTGATGCCCGCTTTGCAATGGTCCGGCTGCTTGATGGCAAGCCGGTAGCCGCTGAGCTTGACGGTGGCACTGTCCTGCGATATGCGGACTTCCAGATCGCGGCCCAGCCAGCGCTGAGCGGTCGCATTGTCGAGGCTTCAGGCGGCAAAAACGGCTCGACAATACTTAAAGTCATCGACATGACTCCTGATCGCCTGCCCACGCAGGGCTCACATCTTCACATTCGGCATGCAGATGGTGCCTTCTCACTGGCAGTTATCACCTCTGCCGAACGCAACGGTGATCAGGCAATCCTGCATGTCGTCGAACCGCCGGACTTCTCCGTTACAGGCGACAGAACCGCATTCCATTACTACCCAATTCGCGAAATTGACGGTACTCCGACGTTCACCATTCATTCATGGGCCAGCTGGCAGGAGACACATTGAAAGACACACTTGTCGAATTCGCGGCTCTGTGTTATGCTGTCTACACATCCAAAAAGCGCAAAAGGTAATGAAAGGGACGAGTAGGCGCAGACACCGCGCAAAACAGGTC
>CAYSRY010000484.1:0-1516 GCA_964433395.1 uncultured Armatimonadia bacterium
GGCCCTGCTACATTGCGCAAAGAGGGCGATATTTTCCTTTATGACCTGATCGGATTGCTTGAATTTGAGGAAGAGGTCGGCATCGACTCGATGGGAATTCTCCTCGACAGCTTCCATTGGTATACTGCAGGTAACACCGGTGCACAACTCGCTGCAGTACCTGTAGAGAAAATCGTTCATGTACACATCAACGATGCACCAGATCGCCCCTGTGAAGAGCAGATGGATATGGAGCGTCTCCTGCCCGGTGAGGGCATCATCGACCTGAAGACGTTCTTCTCATCGCTCAAGCAGATGGGCTATCAGGATTACATGGGCATCGAAACTTTCTCTGCGGAACTGAAAGCCCTGCCAGTTGACGAGGCTGCTGCGAAGGCCAAAGCCGCCGCAGACGCCGCTCTCGCACAAATATAGTCTGACTCATCTTCGACATGACGCAAAAAGCCCCGGCGGACCTCCGCCGGGGCTTCACGTTTGCCGCTGTGCCGTGGATTTTACAAGCCATACAACTCGATCGCATTATCGTGCAAAAACATTCTGCAGAGTTCAATCGCCTCGTTGGTGTTCATCAACCCCGCATCAACCCGCCTCGCGAGAACTGCTGCGATGTCTTCTTTTGCCATCTCCAGATGCCCGAAAACTTTCTCGACTGGTTTGGCATAATCGCCGCCGAACCCCAATATCTTGTTTACAGGCACCAGGTCAATCCACTGGTCCAGCGCTGCAACGCTCATTTGCTGGCTGACAATATGGCACCACGCCATGTTCAGATAAGCGTTAGGGAAATCCTTGGCAAGAACGCCCATGTCGCCATACCACGGTATCGCCGCATGATACAGATCAAACTTTGTATGCCGGTGCGCCATGAGCACAGGCACCATGAATCGCGGATGCGTCGAATAGGGATTATTCCAGTTGTCCCAGATGATGCCACAATGGACGGCGACGACAAGCCCCATTTCGCCCGCCGCATCAAGCATTTCATGCAGCACGAAGTCCGCCAGGCAGGGAGCCACCTCGCCTCTGACCAGCGCGTCGAAAGCCTTCTCCGCCTGTGCGCGCTCGATCAATGGATGGTCACCACACATCATCTTCACGCCAACCACGCCATCAGCCTTCCATTGCTCCATTTTTTCGCGCACTGTAGCGAGATAATCTGCAAGCGTCTCGATGCTGTGGTCTGTCGACGCCTCAAGCGCATGCAGGGAATCTGGCGTGACGCCTGTAAATTGCCACGTTGGAAGCAGCGGCACGAGCAGGTCGCGATTCTCCTGCGGAATTCGGCCTATTTGTGTTAATGCCTTCTCAATGTGACATGTTTCGCGCAGCACGCGGTCATAGAGCCCCGGCGTGTTAGCCGCCTGCATCGCTTCAGAAAGTGGTGCGTAGGTCGCGGCATTCAGGTCATCAAAGCCGTAAAACTCGCGAATGCTCAATAACATGGCACGCGCATAGCTCCCGTGGCGGATGCGTTGCCAATACGGTTCCACAAGCCGCCATTTTTCATCCAATGAAA